>NZ_JAAZWB010000065.1 GCF_012524115.1 Bacillus sp. RO1
AGGCTCAAGCACCGCCCCTAGGAAAGCGAAGCCATTTGTGGAGATCAACAGCGGTATTTAGAGCCAATACCTATGACACCTAAATTGTTCGTCTTTTATTAGGCTTTTTTAGTTTTGTCCCAGCCTCGTTTTTTAACGGATGAAACAGCTTAGTCTATCAACATTTTCCGTTTTAATCCGATAAAAAAGTAAAGAACCATATAGTCAAGAACGGAAGGGCGTATCAATGATGGAAAAGAGAAATGGAATACTACTAGATTCTGGTACCAACGAAGTGGAATTTCTTGAGTTTCATATAGGAAGTACCAGTTTTGGCATAAATGTCTTAAAAGTAAGAGAAATAATCAAAACAGTTGCAGTGACCAAAATCCCTCATTCCCATAAAAATGTAGAAGGAATCATCGAATTAAGGGGAGAAGTGCTGCCAATAATAAACCTCAGAAAAGCTTTGAATATCGAAGAACAGAGTAACTATTCAGAAGAAAAATTTATTGTGACTGAATTCAATGGCATGAAAGTGATACTAAGGGTAGATCATGTAACTCAAATTCATCGACTTACATGGGCTGAGATGGAAAAACCAGCTTCGTTGCAAAATGGGTTTGAAGACCACATTACAGGAATCATCAAACAACCTTCCCAGATGATTCTCCTATTGGATGTAGAGAAAATCATGTTTGATATATACCCAAACCTGGATAAAAGAACGTCACAATTTCATGAAAACTTAAATCCTGCTCGTAGTGAGAAAAGGATTATGATTGCAGAAGATTCTCCGATGCTTAGAAAACTTCTAGAAGAGACGTTGCTCGAAGCAGGATTTGAACATATTCAATTCTTTGAGAATGGTAAAAGTGCTTGGGAGTATATGGAGACTGTGGTGAAAAACGGAGAGCAAAGTGTAGACTTGTTAATTACGGATATCGAAATGCCCCAAATGGATGGTCATCACCTGACAAAGAAAATTAAAGAAGATAGCTTCCTCTCAAATATACCTGTTATCATATTCTCTTCCCTGATAACAGAACATCTTAGACATAAAGGCGACCAAGTAGGAGCGAATGCTCAAATTAGCAAACCTCAATTAACAAAGTTAGTAGAGCTACTAGATGATCAATTATTTAATAAATGATAGTTTAAAAAGACGAAAGCCCCAGCTACTTATAGATGGGGGCTTTCGTCTTTTCCGTATCAGAGATAGCTTTCCCCGAGTTTTTTAAATACGGGCTTTTGATACTGTCTTTTGGGTTGATGTTTTTGCCCATCTGTCCCATGGAAATTTGTGTACCGTTGAAGTAAGGTCTTTGCTACTGATAAGGACATATTAGCTTTTGGATTTCGATAATAATCATTTAACTCTCCAAGATGTGGTAATTCTGTAAAGTCATCTTTTGTAGGAGGGAGGTGAAAGTAATATTCCCCTGCCAATACAAGAACGTCAGATTGTTGACGGCTGTTCTTTGGGTTTCTTGAAAAATGCAAACCTTTTTTTGTAGCTTTGCCTTCGGTGATAAGTTTCTCTAAAGCTTTTCTTTTTAACGTATAGAGAAACTTTGGATCCGGCGCGGTTTTTGCATGCCGATTAACAGTAAAGATGGCACGAGAGAGGTTTTCAATAGAAGATTCAATAGGGGAATCGATTTTTCTCTGGTTTGTATAACTTTTATTATGCATAATTGGCTCCTTTCCTTTCCCTTATTATACTGTGCCTTCACTTAAAATGGAAGGGGAGCTCCAACTTCCTCCGATTCTAGGCTGAAGTTAAAGCATGTTCCTGCTCTTTTTCCATAAGCATGATGAAGATATCGACAAACTCAGGATCCCATTGGGTGCCTCTTCCGCTTTCCAAAATAGACAGTGCTTTCTCCTTTTTCATCCCATTACGATATGGGCGATCGGAAGTCATGGCATCAAATGCGTCAGCTACAGCGATGATCCTACCGAAAAGAGGAATATCATGACCATTTAACTTATCTGGGTACCCAAATCCATCAAATCGTTCATGGTGGTTTCTGACACCTGGTATTAATGGAGCCATTGCTTGCTTAGGCTGCACTTGACTTAAGATGGTTGCGCCAAGCAAGGGGTGTCTTTTAATTTCTTCAAATTCCATATCTGAAAGCTTTCCATCCTTTAACAATATCTCATCCTTCACTCCAATCTTACCAATGTCGTGAAGGAGAGCGGCATTTTTAAGCAATTCAAGTTGCTGTGGGGGCAGTCCAGCATTTTGGCCAATTAATACAGAATATCTGCTTACCCTTAATGAATGTCCTGCTGTATATGGATCCCGCGCGTCAAGGGTGGTGGAAAGGGTTTGATAAAAACTTTCCATCAAAAGCCTATTCGTTTCATTTCTTTCTTCCAAGCCCTGCACCATCGAGTTAAAACCTTGAATAACTTGAGAAAATTCATCTGAATATAATTCCTTAGCAGGAGCTAGATGATTGTTTTCTACATCTTGCATCCCTTTTAACAGTTGAGTGATAGGTTGGAGAATGTCCTTAAATAACAAAAAAGCTCCAAAAGAAGAAAACACGGCAGCAATGAAAAGTATCAATATTCCCCAATTCCAGAAATCGACTTCTAAGGTAAGGGTTTCGAAGCGAACTTCGGTTGCCAGACTGAATAAAAGAACTGGAAAAATTCCGATAAATAATGCGCTTACTAAAAACTTCGTACGTAAAGAAACGATTATATCCCCATGTATAGATAATGCAAGATGATAGATGTTCTGAGTGGCTTCTTGTAAACAATTCAAAACGGGCCTTATCGCTCTGACTGTAAGAAAGTATTCAATAAACGCATGCATTCCAGCAATTAGCACCGCACCAAGTGAAGCAAGAACTACATATCTAAAGGGCATGTTAAGCAATCCGGTCTGTATACAGATGATTGCAAGGGTAATGGCGGGAACAGAGAGTCCAAGTAGGTGGGGGCCAATTATTCTTTTAACTGTTAAAATTGGAAACCGTTGTATATGTAAAAAAGCCTTCTGATAATCAGCATATGTATGATCTGTTTTAGTAAGAATAATTTTTATAGGTTGCAGTTGTTTATGAAAAGCAATTAATTCACAAAGTACCATAATGAAAGCAGAAGTTAATAAAATACTAATCATTATATTAATCTCTGAAAGGGATAGGTTTAAAGTAGAGAATATGAGTATGCCGCCTACCCCTAGCACTGCTATGGACGAACCAAGTATATAATTTATGACAAGCTGTTTCACAAAACGAGTATATGTTTGCTGATGCAAGAAATCCCTTCCTTTATCACTAAATATTTCTAGTTCAATTATAATCAATCCTATCCGTTTGTTCTAGTAAATTTGGTGGATTTGGAAAGTAAATGTTATTGAGGGCGAATTAGCACACGTGTCCCGTTAGGTACAATAGATGCAAGTTGAAGGACATCTTGGTTATACATACGGACACAACCGCGAGAGACAGCTTTTCCAATAGAGCTGGGATCGTTTGTACCGTGAATTCCATAAGATAATTTGGAGAGGGAAAGCCACATTGCGCCAAATGGGCCACCAGGGTTGGGTTGTCGGTTTACGATAATATAATTGCCAACAGGAGTTTCAAAGAGCATTCTGCCTACTGCAATGGGATATGTTTTAACCATAACCCCATTTTCCTTCAGTACGAGCTTCCTATTTGCGATGGATATTTCAATGGAATAGGGGATTGTATCAGCATTAGGAAGGCCTGGGATAATGATTTGCTGACCAGGATAGATGATATTAGGATTTGAAATGGCATTGACAGCCAAGATCTCAGCTAATGGCCTCCGATAATCCAATGATATCGACCCAAGAGTTTCTCCTTGCTTAACAACATGAATAGCCACCATACTCACCACTTTCATACGAAAATTAATTAATATCGTTAGGCTTGAAAAGTTTTATAGCTGTTGATTGGAGCAAAAGACGAAGACTCCAGTGGGGAGTATCGACATTGTTGAGACCCCGCAGCAAAGCGAGAAGGCTCAAGGTCGCCCTCTGGATAAGCGAAGCCATTTGCGGAAATCACCAGCGGTGTATAACAGTCATCTTAAAAAAGCCGTGCAAATAGTGCAGCGGCTTTAGGTTTCAATCAGTCCATTATCTATAGTAAGGATAAGGTGGGTATGGTCTTGGGTAAGGTCCAGGGTAAGGTCCATAATAAGGGTATGGTGGGTAATAAGGTCTAGGAGCTAAAAGAGTACCTACTGCTAATCCACCTAAAAACGGGAAAAAAGGAAACCCGAAACCAAATCCTCCAATCAATCTGTTATTTTGATAGTTTCGATACATAGACATATGCCTCCTTTATAGGGTCACTATAATGTATGGCAAAGCTAATAGGTATGCGCTTGTACGCGATAGCCCATTTATTGACGTTCAAGGGTGAAAAATGCAATTTCTGGCGGCGCTAAAAAGCGGTAAGGCTCTCTAGTAGTGCCTAAACCCTTATTCACATATAAGGTCAAATCATCCAAATGATAAAAACCTTCATAAAATTTAGACCCTAGCGGTGGAGTGATTAATGGGCCGAAAAAAGGAATCTGCACTTGTCCTCCATGAGAATGCCCCGAAAGCTGTAGATTTACATGAAACTGCTCTGCTATGGAATCAGCTGCATCCCCTTCATGGGCTAATAATATCGTATAAGCGTCTTCAGGAATCTCACGTAGCGTTACGTTGAAATCAGGTCTCCCTAGCATCAAATCATCCACCCCAGCAATGAATATCTGACTTTTATCTATTAATTCTATCTTTGTATTCTCATTTTTCAACACGATGAAATCAGAAGACTCCATGATTTCCTCGTAAGTCTCCGTCCCGTAGCCACCATGATCGTGGTTACCGTAAATCGCAAATTTTCCAAGAGGAGCATGGATCTTTTTCAAAATATTTATTAGGTTGTACGATCCATCGTATTCCAATGGATTGTCCATTAAATCACCTGTGAAGAATACGATATCGGGTTCCTCTTCGTTAATTAGACGAACCACTTTTTCCAAATCTGATTGCCCAAAATGGTGACCAATATGTGTATCAGAGAATTGAGCAATCTTTATTCCGGAAAAGCTTTTTGGGATGTTTGGATGTTTAATGGTATGTTTTAATTTGTTCATTTGCTTCGGTTCTATATATCTAGCATAGAAATAGCCTGCACCACTTGTAAGTAAAGCAGTGAAAACTATTGTAAAGATTCGTTTGAAAAAGGCTCTTCTAGTTAATTTACTCATAGTTATACCAACCTAACCTATCATAATATGACTAATTATAGCACCAATTAGAGATGAATTTCTCTTTCTATCATTCTACTTTTAATGGAAACTTTTTGAATAAATTTTATAAAACATTTTGACTATTTTGAACATTAGGTTAGAATAGTATAGAGACATAGGATTGGGGGAGATTTTATGGGAGAAAAGAAAGTTGCCATCATTACTGGTGGCTCGAGCGGTATGGGGAAATATATGGCGATGAAGTTCGCTCAAGAAGGTTATAATGTGGTCATTACTGGTCGTGATCTTGATCGACTTGCGCAAGCTAAAAAGGAGATTGAGGGGCACGATGGCGAGGTCTTGACTGTGCAAATGGATGTAAGAGAGCCTGAGCATGTCGAAAGAATGGTCAAGTTGACGGATGAGGCCTTTGGAAGAATTGATGTGCTGGTCAACAATGCAGCTGGGAATTTTATCTGTCCAGCCGAAAAACTATCTGTAAATGGCTGGAAGTCTGTCATTGACATCGTCTTAAATGGAACCTTTTATTGTAGCTCTGCAGTAGGAAATTATTGGATGGAACGAAAAATTAAGGGGAGCATGATTAACATGGTTGCCACCTATGCCTGGAATGCAGGGGCAGGTGTGGTGCATTCAGCTGCGGCCAAAGCAGGAGTCCTATCCCTTACTAGAACACTTGCAGTGGAGTGGGGGACGAAATACGGAATTCGAGTGAACGCAATCGCTCCAGGTCCAATTGAAAGAACTGGCGGTGCAGACAAATTAATGCAATCTGAGGAAGAGGCTAAAAAAGTTGCGGCAAGTGTACCATTAAAGCGTTTTGGAACACCT
Source organism: Bacillus sp. RO1 (assembly GCF_012524115.1). Classification (GTDB taxonomy): domain Bacteria; phylum Bacillota; class Bacilli; order Bacillales; family Bacillaceae_I; genus Sutcliffiella_A. The sequence goes on from NZ_JAAZWB010000065.1 coordinate 6,073, forward strand.
GAAGAAATCGCTGAATTAGCATTTTTCCTAAGCTCAGAAAAAGCCGCATACATAAACGGTGAATGTGTAACAATGGACGGCGGACAATGGCTCCACCCATTCCCGTTTTAAGTTATAGTGATCTATAGCTGTTGATTGGAGCAAAAGGCGTAGACTCCAGCGGGGGAGTAGCGACATTGTTGAGACCACTGAAGCATTGTGAGGAGGCTCAAGGTCGCCCCGCGGAGAGCGAAACCATTTGCGGAAATCACCAGTGGTGTAATTTAGTTAACAAAGCTCGAGTAAAGCAATTTTTTATTGCTTTACCGGGCTTTTTTTCATACTTGTATACCGTTTTTGCTTATACTAAGCAAAAGCATCAAGGAGGAAACCTAATGAGTATCTATTACAAGTATGATTGGGACGAACAAAATAAAGAACTTACATTGTATATTAACCCAACAGAAGCATTCTATGAGTTCTCTGTTGAATACGCTGGCACGCATGAAAAAGTATCAAAAAGAAAAAATCTACTGGAATCAGCAAGGAAATTAGCCTCAGATGTATTGCCAAAAGGAACGGTTGTAAACAGCTATCGCGTCAAATTCCAACAATTTCTCATTGCTGTTTTGGATGAAAAGAATGGAGCTACTAGAGAACTTTTGGAAGGTCAAGCTTGTGGAAGTTACAAAGTGAAACATAATGAAACGTTAAAAGACATATCTCAAATGTTTTCGGTTGATGAAAACAGCTTAAAAAAGGTTAATCACCTTGAAAGTGATACCATTTTCACTGGGATGAATCTTAAAGTGCCCTGCTATCTTCACACGGTGGTCACTTCAGACAGTTTGTTAAAGATAGCTCAGAGATATGACATTTCACGAGAGTCAGTCCGGCAATTAAACAATCTAGATACTGATTGTCTGAAAACTGGACAAGAATTAAAGATTCCTAAAAGATTGCAATAAAAAATCCTAGCACCTCACAATTTCCACGTCATAATTTGCCCTATAACATGATATAATCGTTCCAAACAACACAAAGGGGAGAACGAGATGGATCCACTTGATATTATGACGAATATCGAAAAGGTCACCCCTTATTTTCAAGCAATTTTTAGTGCAGATGCCCAAGAAGTAGTTGGGTATGAAGTGCTAGGAAGGTTTAAGATGGAAAACGGTGATGTAAAAAGTTTAGGGTCATTTTTTCGTGACGATACAGTGCCTGGGGAATACCAACTCGAAGTAGACAAGATAATTATCAATAAAGCTTTAACCTACTATACCGAACAAGATTGTACGTTAAAGTTATTCTTCAATCAAAATGCAGACCTTCTTTTGGAAGATCAAGGAGAATCATTGCTTGAGGTTTTTCTGTCGTTTGTTCCAAAAGGTTTGAAGCTGGAGAATATCGTAATTGAAATAGACGGACATTCTTCCAAAGAAGGAGAAGAATACCTTCAGCACCTCTTTAATTACTATAGAACATACGGTATTCAACTTTCAGTGGCTAATATCGGAGACTCGGGTGCAAACATGGATCGAATAGGACGCTTAAACCCGAATATATTAAAAGTCAATCTAGAAATTCTTCGTCAATCACATGAAGTCGCAGCTCATCAAGATATCTTGCACTCTTTATCTATTTTATCTCGAAAAATAGGAGCCGCTTTATTGTATGAGAACATGGAAGCGTCTTTTCAATTACAATATGCATGGAGAAATGGTGGAAGGTTTTATCAGGGTTACTATCTACATAAACCTGGTCCGGCTTTTATTGATATTAATCATGCAAAGAAAATGCTTGTTGAGAAGTTCCAACAATTTATTCGTTATGAAAAAAGAAAATTACAGGCTATTCATCAGTTTACAGGCATGCTCCAAACTAGACTTCAGCCTCTCCTATTAAAAGGGCATAACCTAGAAGATTATGATGATTGGCTACACTCTATCGCAGAGGAACTTAACAACATTATCTTCCGTATGTATATTTGTGACGAGAATGGATTCCAGCTCTCTCCCAATCTATTAAGAGATAATGGGAAGTGGAAGGCAGACAGCCAATATAGAGGGAAGAATTGGAGTTGGAGACCTTATTTTCTTGAACATATCATGAAAATGAGCATGGAGAGAAAAGGAATATTATCGGACGTATACAGTGATATTGAATCAGGTGAAAGTGTTCGAACCTATTCCTGTCTAATTACGAAGAACCGCTTTCTATATGTCGATATATCTTATGAGTATTTATATGAAAACCAGGATCTTTTATAAGCTGTGAATAGAATCTATTCGTTTGTTTACCTTAAGAGTATAGTTTGCTCGGTGAGGTGATTGAAATGGGTTCTTTTGATTTTATTTTGGCTATCTTAGCATTGATTATTGTTGCTGGCGCAATGGTTTACACCTATAAATTAGGGCGTCAGGAAAGTACACAGGCAACAACCCAGGATTCATCCATAAGTGAAAAAGTCCAAGATCATTATGTAATGAAAAATCCTGTTTTTGTAGCCTTATTAATAGCAACAGTATTAATATTGTTGTATATCGTTTATGCTGCATTAAATTCTAATTGGTAGTAGTAGGAGCCCTTACAGAAATTGTAAGGGTTTTTTGTGTTTGGAGTTGAGTCAGAAGGGTAGTGGTATAGAGAGTGAATAATTTGTCAGTTTTCAACGTAATTTTACGAACGGTTACAAACCCTTGTCCGCTCTGTTCTTGATACAATTAGAACACATCATCTGAGGAGGAGAATGGATTGCTTAAAAATATGACAGGAATTATTGCCATCATAACCATTATATTTTTCGGCTCAAGCTATGCTAGTGCAGAACAATCACCTGAAGACCATGAAGTATATTCCTTTTTGAAAGATGCGTTTCAATTACAAATTTCACTGGGAGAAAAACATCATTCGTTAGAGGAAATTGATCAGCTACTAAATCCCTATTTTACAAAAGAGTATCAGCAATCTTTTCTTAAAGAGCATTTATTTAAAGAAGAAGCAGGCTATATAACTTACGGTACTGATTTTCCGGCATATTACATTCCTTTCTTTAGCTATGATGAAGAAACAAAAGTGATAAAAGGGCAAGATGGAGAGCTTATTGTGTATGAATTCTTTGCTACCGAAGAGGATATGCCAAGCCTTTATGATGATCACTATGAGTATGTGAAAATACAAGAAACATCCTCTGGCTGGAAAGTGATGGACTATGGTTTTGAATATGAGACGCCAGAATTTGTGAGAAGCAATGAACAGGAACAAGAGACAAACTTAGTCAAAACATTTTCCAGTTCAAATGTTAGTGTAAACAAAACTTATACCTTTGGAATGTTAGCAAATCCTTTTTTTCATTCCTTCCCCAATACCATTCCGTTGATGGTTTCTCATTTATTTCATGATTTTGATAAAAATAGTTTCCTTGTTACAAGGTGACATATTAAAAAAAGAGCGTAAACATACGCTCTTTTTTGGTGAAAGAAATAAAAAGCTTTCTTCTATCATCCTATTAGTGGTATGATGTATTCTCTTGCGACATTCACTTTGGAGCCTATTCCTCAATGCCTAATAAACTTTGCAGCTTTGACAGGTCAAATCCTTTTACAACCTGCTCATCGACTGTTACAGTAGGAGTGGAATATGACTGTAATTCATGTACTAAATAATCTCTTGCTTGAAGATCCTCAGAGATGTCAATCACCTTATAGGAGATATTATGGTGTGTTAAAAATTGTTTTACCACCTGACACGGTGGACAATCAGGTTGAGTATAGACGGTTATTTTCATGGATACAGCTCCTCGTAAGAAAAATTTCACAACTTCGCATGTTTTATTCGTCATTTTAGACTACAATAAAAGGGAAGTTATGTTCGAACACTATAATATTAATATTCCTAGCTTTATTTTACCGGATATTGAAAGGTTTTGTACAAAAATACGAATGGCCTTACAAAACAAGGTGAATGATATAGGTAGGAAGGAATAGAAGGAGAGTTGTTACATGTCACTATTAGTAGGGATTGTAAAAAGATTAAATGATTTAAAAGAAACATCAGAAGCTGGAAATGAACCAGCACAGCGCTTTTTCGAAGTAAATGGAGAAAAAGTGTGCAGCGTGAAGTTCTTCGATAAGACCAATACATATGAATTGGAAGTATTTCTAAAAGGGGAAAACCCTAAAACGTATCAATTTGACAATATTGATATGATTGCCATTGAAATATTTGACCTGATCCACTAAGAAAAACAGGGAAACCTGAATTTCATCATGGAGGGATCTAAGATGGGTAAAAACATTGATGATTATATAGATAAAGGGTTAAAGGGAACACCTGAAACAAAGCCAAGCGAGAGAAGGGAATACCTCTCTCAGTTACGCGAGCGAATTATACTTGCATTAACAAACGGCCAAGTGATTCAACAAATGCCTTATAAACCCATTTCGGATTTGATGAAGAGGTACCCTTCTTCTAAACTGTTTCTGGATGGAGATCTGGATTATATGCATCTTTCTAAATATATCCGGATTGCTACTGAAAACAATATCCCATTTACTATTGTCGACGATAAAGCATCTTCAACTAATATTGGACTAGTGCTTGCAAATCGAACAGCAATTGATAAAGATGATATTTTTGTCTCTAAGGAAGAATTTCAACGTCATTTATAGTAGGAGTGGTTTACATGATGCCAACGGTTCACTGCCCTAAGTGCAATCGCGAAGAAGAAATGGATAAAGTTCTTACTGCCCATTCAAATCAAAATGTCATGTATCGATGCCCACATTGTGCGTATTCGAAGTCACAAATCCAAACAAGTAAAGGTTAACCAGGCTGCCCATCCACAGCCTGGTTTTTTTGTGCTGTTTTGTTCATTTAACAGCTGAAAAATCATTGTAATTCACGTATAAATTTTTGATAATCGCGACAATAATGAAGATATATTTGTCATCCAAACTGTTAAACGTAAGAAAACACTACTTTTTTGGGAGAAAGGAACATATAAGTATAAGGGAAAGTACGGAAAAGGAAGTGGATAAATGGATAACCCCAGCAAGTTTATTAATATTACCCACGGCTACCTTACTTTTGAACAAGCTTATGAAAAGATCCTTTTGTTTATCCAAAAAGACGTGAGGGCCCCATACTTACTATCGATCGGTACAGATTCACATGTTCATCAACAAGAGACCAAATTCATGACAGCGGTACATCTCCATCGCGTTGGTAAAGGAGCATGGGGTTGTGTAAGGCCATACATCGTTAATAGAGCCATTAGAAGCCTGCATGAAAAAATATCACTTGAGACTGCATTAAGTCAAGAAATTGCGATGTTGTTTACAATGGAAAAATTAGAAAAGATACAAAATTTGTTGCTGCCCCACTTGGAGCATGGTGCAGATTTCCATTTTGAAATTCATCTCGATATTGGACAAAAAGGTGCTACAAAAGATTTCATACAGGAAATGACAGGTAGGATTACTGCCATGGGCTTGGATGCCAAAATAAAGCCGGATGCATACACTGCCTTCTGTTATGCAAACCGCTATACAAAGTAAAACCAATCATGGAAAGGAGTGAAAACGTTGCAATGGTGACTTTAACTCAAGAAGAAAAAGATCTGCTGGTAACCTTATTGATATCAACTGATGTAGCCAAGGAACTGGTAATCAGTGAAATAAATGATATAGAGGTGGGGGAAAAAGAACTTGAGAAAATAACATACCAAAAACTGATAGAACTGTATGACAAAATCTCCTAGTGATTTTCTTCCTGTAGCTGCCTTGTAAAGGGCAGTTTTTTTATTGTTTAGTTTTCAGTATCCAGAGGAAGGCCATTCATCGCCGTTATGAGGACCTTGGTGGGGAAGAATTAGGTGGAGAGAAGTCTTCATCATCGTTATGAAGACCTTGGTGGGAAGGAATTAGGTAGAGGGAAGTCTTCATCATCGTTATGAGGACCTTGGTTGGGAAGAATTAGGTGGAGAGAAGTCTTCATCATCGTTATGAGGACCTTGGTGGAGAAGAATAAGGTGGAGAGAAGTCTTCATCATCGTTATGAGGACCTTGGTGGAGAAGAATAAGGTGGCGAGAAGTCCTCATCGCTGTTATGAGGACCTTAGTGGGAAGGAATTAGGTAGAGGGAAGTCTTCATCATCGTTATGAGGACCTTGGTGGCGAAGAATTAGGTGGAGAGAAGTCTTCATCAT
>NZ_JAAZWB010000066.1 GCF_012524115.1 Bacillus sp. RO1
TGAGGAATTGTTTTCGCCTTCTACAAATTATGCGGGTTATATATCACGGGAAGTAGGAGCTCTCGACTCCGTCTTCCTTTTCACTGGGGTCGTCACCGCAGCGATGAGGACACCTCTCATCCTTTTCCCTCGTCATTGAAGTCTTCCTCACGGTGATGAGGACACCTCTCCTCCTTTTCCCTCTTCCATGACGTCTTCATCGCGGTGATGAGGACACCTCTCCTCCTTTTCCCTCGTCAATGAGGTCTTCATCACGGTGATGAGGACTTCCCTTCTCCTTTTTTCTCGTCATTGAGGCTTCATCACGGCGATGAGGACACCTCTCCTCCTTTTTTCTCGCCATTGAGGTCTTCATCACGGCGATGAGGACACCTCTCCTCCTTTTCCCTCGTCACTGAGGTCTTCATAACGGCGATTAGGACTTCTCTTCTCCTTTTCCCTCGTCACTGAGGTCTTCATTCCAACGAATCCAGCATTCCATAATTTTATAATTTCTTAAACATCAAAAAAGACCAACTCCCCCATTAAAGGGAAGTTGGCCTCGCTCTATTCCATGCTTACACATTAAACTTTTCTTTTACAAATTCCACAACTTCTTCTGCTGTGCCCATGCTAAGAATCTCTTCTCGGTAGGAAGCAGCTTCCTCTTTAGAGATGCCACGCAATTGGCTTCTTGCTGGAAGGATCGAAGTCGCGCTCATGCTGAACTCGTCAAGCCCGAGTCCTAGAAGAATTGGAATTGCGATTGGGTCGCCAGCCATTTCTCCACACATGCCGGCCCATTTGCCGTTTTTGTGTGCAGCTTGGATGACATTATCCACTAGGCGCAAGATTGCCGGGTTGTATGGTTGATACAGGTAGGAAACCTGCTCGTTCATACGGTCCGCTGCCATTGTGTATTGAATCAAGTCGTTTGTTCCGATGCTGAAGAAGTCTACTTCCTTCGCGAAAATATCAGCCATAACCGCTGTTGATGGAATTTCCACCATGATACCGATCTCGATATTCTCGTTTACAGTAGTACCGTTCTTCACAAGCGCTTCTTTTTCTTCTAAAAGAATGGCTTTTGCTTGGCGGAACTCATCCAATGTTGCAATCATCGGGAACATGATCTTCAGGTTTCCGTAAGAGCTTGCACGCAATAAAGCACGAAGCTGTGTACGGAAAATGTCTTGTTCCTCTAAGCAAAGGCGAATCGCACGGAAGCCTAAGAATGGGTTCATTTCTTTTGGAAGGTTCAGGTAAGGGAGTTCCTTATCTCCACCGATGTCCAATGTGCGGACAACAACCGGTTTGCCTTCCATGTTTTCAAGAACCTCTTTATAAGCTTTGTACTGCTCGTCCTCTGTCGGAAGTTCGGTTCTACCCATGTAAAGGAATTCTGTACGGTAAAGGCCGACACCTTCTCCGCCATTGGCAAGAACACCCTTCACATCTTTAGGAGTACCGATGTTTGCAGCAAGTTCGACTTCTTGTCCGTCAGAAGAAAGACTCTTTTCGTTGACAAGCTTAGCCCACTCTTTTTTCTGCTCTTCATACTTCTCTTGCTTTTTTTTGTAAGTAGCAATTTCTTCTTCTGTCGGATCGACAATCACCGCACCGTCCAAACCATCAATAATGACTATTGTGTCATTTTGGATAGTTTCCATGACGTTCTTTGTTCCAACTACTGCTGGAATTTCCATAGAACGTGCCATGATGGCAGAGTGAGACGTACGTCCACCGATATCAGTCGTAAATGCTTTTACATACTGACGGTTAAGTTGAGCAGTGTCAGAAGGAGTCAAGTCTTCCGCAATGATGACAACTTCTTCGGAAATAAGTGCCGGATTGGAAACTGACACACCTAAAAGGTGAGCTAGTACACGTTTTGTCACGTCGCGGATATCCGCTGCACGCTCTTTCATGTACTCATTGTCCATTTGTTCGAACATGTTGATGAACATGCCTGCTGTTTCATCCAAAGCAAACTCAGCATTTACACTGTCGCTTTTGATTTTATCTTTAATTGGATTTAATAGCTCAGGGTCACTTAATACAAGAAGGTGTGCAGAAAAGATTTCCGCCTTGTCTGCTCCAAGCTCCTTGTGGGCGTGCTCCTTGATTTTCTCCAATTCATTTTTTGAAATCTCTACTGCTTTTTCAAACCTTTCCACTTCCGCTTGGGCATTGTCGATCGTCTTTTTGTCCACAGATAGCTCTGGGTTTTCAAGACGATATGCTTTCGCAATGGCAATCCCGCTAGAAGCAGGTATACCTTGAATCGTGTTTGACATTATTCCCCTAACCCTTCTGATTTCAAAGTTTCTTCAATTGCAGAAATTGCCTCGCTCTCATCAGAACCTTCTGCAACAATCTTGATTTCCGCTCCTTGAGGAATTCCTAGAGACATAACACCCATGATGGATTTCAAGTTTACAGATTTACCGTTGTACTCAAGGTTTACGTCCGCATCAAATTTACCTGCAGTTTGTACCAATTGAGTTGCCGGACGTGCGTGAATTCCTGAATCTGCTGTTACTTTAAATGTTTTTTCTGCCATTGTAATCAAACTCCTTTGAGATATGTGTATTTTTTACTTTTAGAAGCTATTCAACTAAAAGAACCTTTCCCTCTAATCCTATACCCTGTAGCTTTCACCAGTAACCGCGGTGAATATGTAGGAAAGAGTATAGAAAAAGGCATGAGTGAGGGGCTTGTCTCTATAAAAGGGTACACTCGTCCCCTTAGTATGGATCAAAACCTCTTCACTCATGCCTGATCGTATCAGTAACACGTAAAGTTCTTATCTATGTTGAAAGCATTTGCATGAACATTTAGTTGAACGCTTCTTAACTGTCCGATGAGATTGTAGCATAAAAAACAAAAGTTTGGCAATACTTTTGCCTTACTTCTTCTTTTTGAATATCATCATGATGGCATATGGAATGACGCCAAATAGTTGGAAAGCGATTGGAGATCGCTCCTGCTTTCTAATTTGCCTTTGCTCTCGTTTTACTTCTTTCGGTTGATCCATGTAGGTAACCAATTGTTGTGTCACGTATTTTACATAATCATTTGTCTTCAATATCATCACCGCCAAAAGAAAATACTTTTACCTTTAGTGTTGACGGTTATGCCATGTTTTAATCGCTTTATGTACAGCTTCAACTGCTTCATTCAAAGAAAGGTCTGTTGTATCCAATGTAATATGGGCTTGCTTGTATAACGGGAGACGATTTCTAAATAACCCCAGAACCTCTTCCTTTTTTCTTTGTTGAATAAGAGGTCTTGTTGTATCATTTTCTAACCGATTCCAAATTACTTCTGGATCTGCGTAAAGAAAAATTACGCACCCGTTTTCTTTCATCCATTCCATGTTTTCTTGCCTCGTTACAATTCCTCCTCCAGTTGTTACAATAACATCCTCGGAAGGAAGCATTGTTAAAATTTTTGTCTCTAGGTCGCGGAAATAATTCTCTCCATACTTTTCAAAGATGTCTTTTATTAGCATGTTTGAGTTACTTTCAATCATGAAGTCCGTATCCATCACAGAGACGCCAAGTTTTTGTGCTACTGCCTGTCCAATAGTGGTTTTCCCTACCCCCATAAAACCTGTAAGATAAATATTTTGCATGCCGATCCCTCTCTTTCCTAACTACCTGAACCATATCACCATTATAGGAGAAAAAGCACTTGCTGGAAACGGCAAGCACTTTTTCATCACTCATTTTTAATTATCCGGCATGATCCAAATTATTTCAGCAGTCCGAATGAAAAAGCTGGAGTCACCTGCCATAAGAACTACATGATCAGGCTTTACATCTTTCAAATTGCCTCTGATGGAACCACGTGTTGTCTCAATTACCACTTCGGTCCCGACAATGCTCTTTAAAGTATGGTACACATATGGCTCTACCACCATATATTGAATGGGCATTCCATTGTCCGTTTGATGCATTAGGCGAAAACCTCCTTTATCACTGTACATCTATATGAAAAGAACAGTGATAAGGTGAAGAAACAGAACTAAATTTAATTGGTTTCATACCAAGCAATAACTTCATGAATACCCATATCATAAATGATGGTCGCCTTGTATTCCCTTCCTTCCGTTGTGGAGCAAATAATCATAATTTCCTTTTTCTCATCCACATCTTTTGAGGTAACAGAAGCTACACCCGTTGGAAAAATATAATTGGGATAGGGGTTGTCACCTACCATTAATGACTCAGCTCGAATCGTATCCCATGTGTATTTCATCATAGCTTCTAAATCCATCTGCTGATTGGTTTCGTGGTAAAATAACTTCTCAAGCCGGAAACTCTCAATTTGATGCAACAAGAAAGCAGACAATAGAATACTCATAAATATCGTAACGGGAAAAATATATCCTGCATCCTTTTTACTCTGGATGCCATTTGATTGGTATAGCACTAACTCTGAATTCATAGGTAGCATCATCACTTCCTTCCAAGATGAAAATTGCTCCATTTGCACGTTCCGCAAAATCAACTTTTTTAACATGATGAAGGAGTAGTTCGTGACCCGTACCATCTACTCTTCGCCTTATCTTTTGTTGAAAGAATTCATATGTCACCCTTTGTCCCCCTTGGTTGATAATGACAAAATCTCCTGCTTCCACTGAAGTCTTTTTGGCAGTCCTTACTTCCCGAGTAGCCTGTTGAATAAAAACCTCTAGCTCAAATGGATGGATGCCTTCCTTCTTTTCTGTCAAGAAAACCATATTTTTAATCAAAATTGGAAACAAAGCCGTAACAATTAATATGACGGTAAAGCAAATCAGCACTTCCAATAGGGTAAATCCTCTGTCTTTACTGATATCGTACATATAGACACCTTTCTTTCACCAATAGCTGATAATCACTATAGGAGACACACAATGTGGGAGGAATAGTTCCTTCTTTTAATGTAACGGTGTAGATGGTGCCATCTTTATTCAAGGTTTTTTCCTGAAACACCCCTTCTTGGGAACGAATGCTTTCCAATTCAATTGTCAAAATAAATCGCGCCTGTTGCTCTAAAACAAATCCCTTTCGTTCTTGATTCATTCTTACAAGACCGGGAAGTAGTACAGAAGCGATCACCATCCAAATAACAAGCGTTGCCAATACCTCAAGCAAAGTGAATCCTCTATGACTTTTCCACATAAAAACGTCCCTTTCCAAGTGTAAAGACATATTGATAGAGTTCTTTATCATCCAAATATATTGCAATTGCCCCGGATTTGTTGATACTGCCGTTGCCGAGATACGTAATCCTTTGCCCCATCGTTCGGGTGTCTATCCTAATGGATGAATGATACTTCCTCACCACAAGTTCATTTATTTGAAAGGTTCCCTGCCATATTCGATAATAGTTCTCGCTTGGGGTAAAGACGATATAAACACTGTTCTTTGAGCTTAGCGCATATTGTTGGGCGAACAAGAGATCATTGCTTAGTTGTTCGTTAAAATGCTCTCCTATATAGCTTTCCTGTGTGGAGCTTATTGTAAGAACTGTCACGGAAAGGATGACAGAAATGATAGAAATGACAAGTAATGACTCAAGGAGTGTGTAGCCCCCATTAGTCTTATAGTTACTGTCCTGCACTACTTGCGATCGCCTTGTTATCAACAATTGTAATGACACTTCCGTTAGGACAATTCAATGTTGCTGTTGTCTCATCAAAACGATCACCAAGATAATCTGGAGTATTCAGATCATCTATAGTTGTTACATTACTTCCCGTATCCAACCGATATGCTTGCATTTGTGCTTCCACCATGCTGAGTAGTGCCTCGCATCCCTTATCGCCGATCACACTTGTATTCTTTGTTACGTTTGGAATCATGATTAGCAACAACACAGTGATGACAAGCATGACCAAAAGCATCTCTACCAACGTGAACCCGCGATCATTCTTCAGATATCTTCCCATTCATAAACCTCCTAATAATTGAAACATTGGAATGAAAATACAGAGATATAAAACAAAAACAAACCCGCCTACAACAAGGAATAAAATAGGTTGTATTCTTCCCAACAACTTTTCACTAAACTCCTGCATCTTTACTAGTAAAAGCTTGCTATATTGTTCGAGCTCTACACCCAATTTACCATTCTTTTGTCCGTGAACAATTACGATGGAAAGCCCGGAAACAAATACTTTCTCACTTTCCACTAATTTTTCTAATTTTTCACCTTCTACCAGCCTGTACCGAAATTCTTTTGCTTTCACATGGAAAAAAGGGTGATAGCGTTGCTGCTCAAAAACAGTGATGGCTTCATTAATGGTCAATCCGCTTAATAGCAATGTGCTAAGCTGTTGTGTGAAATAATGTGAATAATGAAGGGAGAGGAAGGTTTTTACAATGGGAATTCGCATTAATATGCTTACCCTCTTGGAAGGTGAAGTTCTTTTTTCATAAACCTTAAAAAAAATATAGGCTATAAGAAAACCGAACACGAGAATTGAAACAACGATTGGAATGCGGACTACAAGGTTGAAGAATAGGGAGATGACTGGACTTAAGGAGATATTCATTTGAGAGAAAAGCAAATGAAACTGAGGAAGTAAAATCAATTGAACAAAAATGAGCATGATCAAAACTAGAAAAATAAGTAGAGTTGGATACTTGAGAATAGAAATGGTTTTTTCACGATAATGCCTTTTCCGCTCAAGCATATTTCCTCCTGTCCTAAATGCCTGACCTAGGTTGCCGTGTTTCTGGGAGAAAAACAGTAAGGACAATATATCCTGATGGAAACGAAGTCCCCCTAATACCCGATGAACACTGTATCCTTTTTGCAATTCCTGTATTGCTTCTAGTAAATTACGTTTTTTATCCGCTTCAAAGTGAATGCTCATCAACTCTAAAGCCTCTAACAAAGAATACCCATTAGAATATAGCTCTCCCATCCTTTTTAAGAAATCCTCTTGAACTTTCAATGACCACCCCTTATTTGTTTTTTCCATCTGTTACCCATCTTTCATATTCCCTCTGGTGAATAAAGCCCAATGCTATTCCTTTTTTAATTACTTCTTTCAAGGTTGGATAACATAGTTGCACTTTTGTTCCTTTACACTCCTCCATCACCTTTGACAATTCCCGCCCATACAAGAGTTCATATACACTTGCTAACCTGTAATTTCTATATTTTTTGCAAAAAGTAGTACATTCCCCTTGGCAATAAGGACATTTCAACTCCACTAATCTTTGGGCCGAAATTGCTATTAAAGTTTGTTCCAGCTCCTGTTGGGTGACTCCAAACTCCAACAGACGATGAACCGCTCCTTTTGCATCTCTCGTATGCAAGGTGCTTAACACTAAATGGCCTGTCAACGAAGCCCTTATCGCAATCTTGGCAGTTTCCTCATCCCTAATTTCCCCAACCATAATAATATCCGGGTCATGCCTTAGAATTGCTTTTAACCCAGAGGCATAGGTAATACCCGCCTTTTCATTTACCTGCACTTGCAGAACATGTCTGCTTTTTCGCTCAACAGGATCTTCTAGCGTAATGATATTGCGTTGCAGCAAATTTTTTGATTCTTCAAGAATGGAATACAGTGTAGTGGTTTTCCCAGATCCAGTTGGGCCGGTAAACAAAACAAGTCCATGGGAATGCTTCATTAAGGAAAATAATTTTCTGGTAGAGTTCGGGAAAAGGGATAGGTGTTTTAAAGGGAATTGTTTATCATCATGCGGCAGGATTCGGATAACCAGGCTTTCCTGGTTAACTGTCGGCAATGTAGAGAGTCGAAGGTTTATCGGTTTGGAGTCAACGTAGAGCTTTAAGGCGCCGTTCTGGGGTTTTCTTGTTTCTCCGATGTCCATTTCGGCCTGGAATTTTAAGTGGGACAACATTCTTTCATAGATTTCAAGCGGAAGCTCTTCTTGATCATAGAGGTAGTGATCGAGTCGGAAAAGGACTTTAGCAGACGCTTCTAGGGGTTTAATGTGAATATCTGAAACTTGTAAGCGGACTGCTTGACGGACAATTTCTTCACATTTCTTTTCAATATTCATTTGTCACCTCAATTTTCATTGAATTTAAGTATGGGTAGTGATGGATTACTCCTTTCTCTAAAATTTATTGCCCTTATATTATTCTTCAAAAAATGACAGATTCCTTCAATGTTTTTAATTTCTTCAAAAAAAAGTTCCTCTCTTTAAAAAGAACAGGAACCTCTTAAATATTCTTCTAGGATACGGCAAATCTTCTGAATTGCTCGCTTTCCTGAAGGATTTTCAATTAGTATCATAAGTGTTAATAAATATTTTTCCAAGGAAAAAATATTTCTGCAGATTTCTTACTTGAAGTAGTTTCTTTTGCATGATTACTTCCCGTCCTTTTGCCAATACCTTCTTGCTGCACATAGTTCTTTTTCATAGATAGTATTTTCCATAGGAAGAATCTCAATATCTCTTCCTGTTTTCGGTGAGTGTAAGAGTTTACCGTCTCCATGATAGATTCCAACGTGATGGAGTTTTCCTTCTCCTTCTTCATGAGCGAAAAACAATAGGTCTCCCGGCTCCAAAGCATCAAGCGAAACCTCCATCCCTTCTTTCGCCTGGTCATGAGCATCACGTGGAATGGTATAACCGTTTGCTTTACACATTGTATAACAGAAACCGGAACAATCCATGCCATAACCACTCATGCCACCCCATAAATATGGGAGGCCGAGAAATCTCTCTCCCGTCTGTACAATATCTGCTCCTGAGCCTTTAGGGATGGAAGCTAGCCCCTCATAAACTGAAGTATCATTCGCCCTTAGCATTCCAACCTCACCATCAGGAAGTTGAACCTTTACTGTCCCTTCTTCTTTTTCCACTACCGGTAAAATGGTTTGAAAACTAAGCTCAAGTAACTCTTTCTCCGTTTTTGAAAATAAGGGAGCAAGGTTGCTTGTAACTACTGCTACAGGGTCTTCTGTAAGCTTCCAGTCCCCAACTTCGGTAATCTGACATTTAGGAACCCAGCCTGGATATCCTCTTTCGTCCTTTGAAGATCCTTGGGTCAAAGCAATAATATGGTAATAGTTCTCCTTCTCTTCCAATACGAGAACTTCCTGACCGAAAAGCAATTGGGACTGGATGAGGTTGGCATCACATAGTTCTAGTCTTGTTTCAAAGTTAAGGGAATCCAGCCATCTTCTTATATCGGTAGGATTGGAGGTGACTTTTTCATCCAGTTTTCTTGGTGAATCATAAGAAGTCCAGATGGTAGCAATCGGTACATTTATGACATATTTACTCAACGTTGACTCCTCCTTTTACATTCACATCAGTAATTCCTAATCCATTGGCATTTGGAAAACTAATCTTTCGCCCGTTATAGATGATACCGCCTGTAATAATATCCTCGGCCAGCATAAGTGGTGCATCGAAATCGAATCGTGTGATGTTGCTTTTACTGGCGGCAAAATGCGCCGCTGCAGTGATGCCGAGCCTTGTCTCAATCATGCTGCCAACCATGCACTCGACTCCATAGGCTTCTGCGATACTATTAATTTTCTCAGCCTGGAAAATTCCGCCCGACTTCATAAGCTTAATATTAATCAGGTCTGCACTTCGAGTTTGAAGCACCTGAAGGGCCTGTTCGGGTGTAAATACACTCTCATCTGCCATTATCAGTGTTTCCACTGAATCGGTAACCTGTTTTAAGCCTTTTAAATCGTGGGTTATGACAGGTTGTTCCACAAGCTCGATATTCATTCCCAGGTCTTCCATTTTTCGAATACCGCGTATGGCTTCCTTTGCCGTCCAGCCCTGGTTTGCATCCAAACGAAGTTCCACCGCATCTCCAACACGGCTTCTGATTTCTCTAATTCTGGAAATATCTGTCGCCATATCGTCTTTCCCTACTTTTACCTTGAGAACAAGGAAACCTCTTTCTAAATAAAGCAAGGCGTCCTCACCCATCTCCTTCGGGGAATTGACGCTGACGGTGAAGTCTGTTTCAAGTTCCTTTTTAGCCCCTCCCAAGTATTGATAAAGAGGCAGCTTGCTGTGTTGGGCCAAGCAATCATAGATGGCCATATCCACTGCAGCCTTTGCACTTGAATTACGGACAAGTGATTTATGTAGTTTTTGCAGTAACGGTTCATAGTTCAGTATATTTTCGTTTAATAGGTTTGGTTTTAGAATTTGTTGAATGGCATACTCCACACTATCAAGGCTGTCACCTGTGATAACATGTGTTGGAGGTGCCTCCCCCCATCCGATTAAACCGTTATCACAGGTGATTTTCACTACCACCGCTTGGGCAACATACACCGTTCGCAACGCTGTTTTGAATGGTTTGGAAAGAGGAACTGCCGTTCGAAAAGTTTCCATTTGTTGTATGTTCATGATTTCCTCTCCTCTCAATCCACTCCTGCTTGGATGGTTAATGTCTTGTTGTATGTGTTCAGTTCCGCTTTCGCACCATGAGGCACCGCAATATTAGGTGAGCAATGTCCAATTTGGAATCCACTCATAGTCGGTTTATTGGCATCCTGTACATGCTGTGTGATGACCTCCTCTAGCGTCAAGGATGCTTTTCCCTCATCTGGTATACAGTTATGGAAATTGCCAATGACAATTCCCTCGGCATCGGCAAATTTTCCGGCCATTTTCATCTGATTAAGCATTCTGTCCACTTTGTATGGTTGTTCGTCAATATCTTCAAAGAAAAGGATCTTTCCTTTGGTCTGCAATTCAAACGGAGTTCCAAGTGAACTTACAAGCAAGGTTAGGTTTCCGCCAACCAACTCTCCGGTTGCAACGCCCTCATTCATCACTTCAAGCGGGGAAAGTTTTTCTGTATACACGATTTTCGTTGGTTCAAAAAGCTGTTGAAAATACGCTTTGGATAGAGGGTGGATGCACTCGAGTCCGATATCAGAGCTTAGCATCGGACCATGAAAGGAAGTTAATCCGGCCTGTTGGTAAAATGCCTGATGTAAAAAGGTAATGTCGCTGTACCCCCAGAAAATTTTAGGGTTATTTTTAATAATGTCATAATCTATGTTGGAGGCGATCCTTGCCGTTCCAAATCCACCACACGCACAAAAAATGGCCTTTACTTCTTCGTCTTGAAACATTGCATGCAGATCCTCGAGCTTCTCCTCATCCCTTGAAGCAAGGTAACCGTATGGGGCATCCACGTACTTGCCCATCTTTATTTTCAATCCTAATTCCTCTTCCAAGAAAGGTAATGCAAGTTTCAATTTTTCTTGTTTCGGGGGGCTTGCTGGTGCGATGACTCCTACTGTGTCACCTTTTTTCAAACGCAGTGGCTTCATGTTTCGCAACTCCTCACCTATATAGTTTCTATCAAGCTATGTATATGTATTGTAATGACTTATCAGTATGTATTCCCTACTTAAATAACCCTTCCCCTCTTAAAAACTTATAGACTGTTATTCTTTATCTGTCCATTTCAGTTCGATGTATTAATGCAAACGATTCCTTTTACCTCTTCGTTTTGAAGCTAAACATGGTTATCGAAATATAATGGGATTCCATTTCATACATGTACTCAAATCGCATTGCTTCTTCTGCTCAAGAGCTTTAATAAAACACACTTCAAAAAGCTTTTAGAATAATTCGGCATTTTGTTACATAGAAAAAGATCCAGATCGGAGTATTTCTCCTTTTCTGGATCCTTCCATTTTTTATTTATTTAGAAGCTTCAACGATTCCCTAATGAAAGCAGGAATATCATCCGGTGTTCTACTAGAAACCAGCTGATCATGACATACGACCACTTCCTTGTCATGGAAATGAGCACCTGCGTTTTGCAGATCAATTTTGATTGAAGTATATCCCGTGATATCTCTTCCTTTAAGGGCTTCTGCCGTAATTAGTAATTGCGGACCATGGCAGATAGCAAAAACCGGCTTTTGGTCATCCATGAATGCTTTCGTAAAGGTAACAAAGCGATCATCGGCCCTTAAAATATCCGGTGAGAAACCTCCCGGTAACAAAAGGGCGTCAAATTCCTCAGGACTTACATCATCAATTCCTGCGTCAGTCGTGACCTCCACTCCATCCGTTTTTCCTTTCACGGTTTCTCCCTTGGATTTTTCAATAACTGTCAGCTTGTGACCAGCCTCTTCAAAAGCTTTGGCCGGTTCTGTGTACTCTGAGTCTTCAAATTCATTGGTTAGTAATACGGCAATTTTCTTACTCATTATATAACGACTCCTTTTTGTTAGGATTGCTCTGCTGCAAGTATGGTCCGTTTTGCAATATATCCAGAGCCACTTAGTTACATTAGATAAAGTACCCGCCAGCAATCAAACTAAACTTTTCCTTGCGCATCCGGTAAAAACTGCTGAAAAATGGAATCCTTCTGAATGGGATAAATCTCTTTACCTGCCACATCGTTAATGATAATCTGGTTTCGCATGACTGCCAAACTTAAATTGGTAGCTGCTGTACCATGAGAATGTTCGAGGTTTGTGGACATATACATATGATTCTCTCTGTCTTTCTTCCAAACCAAGCGAAACTTCTTGTCTACCTTGAATTCCTTTTCACTTTCCCATTGGATTTCTTCTTTATTATTCCAAATCCACTTAGGGATGTGAGGTTTGTACCCCGTTGCGAGGACCACCTTATCCGCTTGCACCGTAAATTCCTCTTCCTTCTCCCATTGATGACAGGAGACGATTAAGGAATTATTTTCTTCTTTAATGGCATTTACTTCAGTTAAGGGCTGTATAGTAATCTTTTTATCCCGCCCTTCCACTGAACGGTTGTACAGGAGATCATAGATCTTAATTAATGTTTCTTTGTCCACCCCGTTACGGACCGTATTCAATCTTTCCAGTGCTTCCTTTCGCTTTTCATAAGGAAGAGAATGAAAGTATTGAACATAGTCTGGAGAGAATACCTCCTGTCCAAGCTTTGCACTTTCCAGTTGAGCAAAGTGGGAAGATCGAGTGTACCACGTAAGAGCGTAATTATGGTGCTTTTGATCTTCAAGCAGTTCGTAGAAAACCTCAGCAGCACTCTGGCCGGATCCAACTATAATAACGGATGAGGAACCCTTAATATCATTAGCAGCTTGTAAGTATTTACTTGTATGAACCATATGTTCACTTTCTTCCATATTATCTGGGATGAAAGGGATACTACCTGTCCCAACTACAACATGCCTTGCAAAATACGTTTCGACTTCATTTGTATTTGCCTTTTTCACCTCAACCTTATAACCATCCCCGTTAAAGGAGACTCCCACTACCTCTGAATGAAATTGACAGTTTTCAAGTTGCTCTGAGACCCATTTTGCATAAAGGTTATATTCTCTTCTAGGAATATCAAACCTACGATAAAAGAAGAATTGAAATAGCCTGTTCTGGTTATGTACATAATTGAGGAAACTGTAAGGACTTGTCGGATCTGCAAAAGTAACCAAGTCTGCTATAAATGGAACTTGCAAATCGGACTGTTCAATAAGCATACCTGGATGCCAGTTGAAACATTCTTCTTTATCAAAAAAGATGGAAGTAAGATCAGGCTGCTGCTCTATTAATGCCGCCAAACCCAGATTAAAAGGGCCTATTCCTATTCCAATTAAGTCATATATTCTGTTCATTGACATGAGACTCCCCCGTTTTAACTAGAATGTCTTATTTATACCCTGTATTTAGAAAAATACTTCATTTTTATTAGGGTAAATAAAAAAGGGACAGAGACTTAGTCTCTGTCCAATAATCCCGTGTACGAAAGGAGAAGCAAGCTGCACACGATATATTTTATGCATAAATCTATGAACTGCTTGGTCATCTATCTCTTATCAAACGCACATTTTTTAATGTGTTGGAAGGTCAATCGTGACAGTTGTCCCGTTTCCTTCCTTGCTTTCAAAACGAATATTCCCTTGATGCTCTTCAATAATTTTTTTGGTTATCGTTAATCCAAGTCCCATTCCTTTTTCCTTGGAAGTGAAAAACGGGTCACCAATATTATCCATATGGGAAGATGAGATTCCAATCCCATCATCCTTTACTTGAATACTACTTCTACCATCTTCTGTATTCGTCAAACCCCTAATGGTTATGGTTCCTCCGCCAGGCATCGCTTCCATAGAGTTCTTAAATAGATTGATAAATACTTGTTTGAGGTTGTTCTTGTCCCCTCTTACCATTGTTTCAGGACCCAAATTTTCAATGGTAAAGGAAATATTATGATTATTAGCTTCATTCTCCACTAAGTTGATCACATATTGGAGAACTTCCAGTAAAGGAATAAGCTTTAGTTCCTTTGTTTGAGGTTTAGATAGAACCAGCAGCTCCGAGACAATATCATTTATTCTATCAATTTCAGATAACACCATTTCCACATGCTTTTTGTTTGCATTCCCGGACCTTTGGATTAATTGAATAAACCCCTTGATAGAGGTTAGCGGATTTTTTATTTCATGGGCAATACCCGCAGAAAGTTCTCCAACCACCGACAGTTTCTCTTTGGTTACCAACAATTGTTCTGTTTTTTTCAAAGATGATATGTCCCTTCCTATCGTGACAAGTGCTTTTCTCCGCCCATCCGCATGAAACAAGGGCACCTTAATCACATCAAACGTCTTTCTTTCCCCATCTGCAAGGCAGAACGACTCCTCTGCACGAGATATTTTGCCTTCCTTCCAGGTCTGCTCGTCTGTTTGCATACAGTATTCAAAAGCTTCCAAAAAATGTGGGGAATAGGCTCCTAATTCTACATCAGTCTTGCCTTTGTAATCTACCTTCTGTAAATCATAAAGTGCGAGACCATATTCATTGGTTTGCAGCCATCTACCTTCACCATCTTTGAAGCATACGAAGTCAGGCATATTGTTTATTAGTGTAGACAGCTCTTGTTCCTTTTGTTCGAGCTCCTTCAATGCCGCATGCTTTTTCAGCATCAGATATAACAATAGTGTCGTGAAGAGTATAAAAAGCCAGCCTTTTATTAGGTTAATATATTCTGAAATAACGTGATGGTCGTTTTGCTTTAGTACGTATATCCAATAATCTGTCAATCCAATCCATACAATTCCAAAAAACAGATAGATTAAAGGTATAAACTTTAGCCAATTCCTCTTCATAAAATACCTCTTATGTCTTTAAAAATAGTTTCATTTCATTAATATATAGCCAATATTTATCTGATAATTTCATTATATCTTTTAACCCGAAATATAGATACAAAGTCCCGCTTGGGAAAGTCAGATAAAAATTCATCGAATTATACCTAAAAGTCATTATACACTTTCCTGCCCCGTAATTTCTAGTTACTTTCGCAGTATAGTACTTTTATACATCAATAGAAAAGGTTTAACCTGGTCCCAACAGGGTATATATTATCTAAACACAGCTTTCTGGGAGGAATTTATATGGAAGATAGAGACGTAAGAGTTGATAAAAGGGAAACCAAAGAAGATCGTGGTTTAGTTGCATCCACATTCATTAAATATACTGCTTACCTCATTATATTCTTCGGCATTATCTGGTTCATAATCAGTTATTTGCTACCAATGTTCCAATAAACAAACAAAGCCCAAGTCTTGGCAGACTTGGGCTTTATTATATTTTCATCATTAAAGAATGGTCCCAGAAAACTGAGGCATTTGTAGGGTAATGGATTGAATCTTTTCACCATTGATATCCACTGCCCACAATTTGTAATTCGGTTTCCCCCTCAACCAACTCTGATCTTGAATAAATAACACCCTATCCTTGTCACGGAAAAATACTGGTTCTGTAATTAATGTACGAAAGCTTGTGATAGGCTGAACTTCTTTCCCACTCGCATTCATTGTGTACATTTCATAAATATATTGCGATTTTTCACGAGGATTTTCACTAGCAGCAGAAAACGCAATAATGTCACCAGTAGGAGAGAGCTTGCCACTATAGATAATATTGGATTCAAATTCAAAACTAGGATTTACATATTCCCTATCCATCGTTTTAGTATCTATCATAATAAAAGAAGAATACAAGCCTCTCTCTTCATCTTTGCCCCATTCCACATAGCCAAGTTTTGTTCCATCGCTTGTAAGAGAGAGACTTCGCTTTTTCAAACTTTCATCATGGGTGAGTCTTTCCTTTTTATCACCTGTAATTGAAATGGAATACAAATCAATGTTAGTTGCCCCTTCCTCCATTTCATTTCCTTCCTGATATTTCTTTGCTGCTAAATAGTAGATGAATTGATCATCCTGTGAAAAAATGGCATCTGTTATTAGCTCATCATCTTGTGATAAACGAACGAGATCATTACCATCACTGTTCATGATGTAAAGTGATCTAGTTAATGTGGTTTCGCGTTTTTCTTGGGATAAAAAGAGGATCTTATCCCCTTTGGAAGAATAACGAGGATGCACATGGCTTTCTTCCTGCCTTGGGTAAGTCAGCTGCTTGACATTACTGCCATCCACATCTGCTTTATATAGCGCTCCATCCCCGCTTTGAAAAAAAGGAAAAACGATTGAATCATCATCTGGAGACAGGGTGACAGTTTCCCCGAATCCATTATCGATTGGAAGCCATGAGCGGGTAAATCGTTCTGAAAAGAAATATAAAAGGACGGATATGATGATGACAAATCCTATGAGGGAGATGGTGAATAGTTTTAATGTTTGTTTTTTCATCGGTATCGGCCTCTTTCTGGTTAATGGAATTCGTTCTTGTTAGTTTACCCTCTAATGGAAAATCCTACTTATTTTTTGCTATATTTTTTAAAAAAGCAAAAAGCAACCTAATGATAGATTGCTTCAATTTAATAGCATTTACAGTTAATCCATATAACTTTATTTTGCTGTGTTTATGATTTGTTTTAGGATGATTTCTAGGGTGTTCGGCGCGCTATCTTGGGACATGTTTTTTTGCAGTTGATCTTTCTCAAGCTTAAGCGCCTCTAGTTGGTTTAACAGTGTTTCTGTTGTAAGGTCTTCTTCGAATAAAACTTTTGCAAACCCTTTTTTCTCAAACGATTGGGCATTTAATATTTGG
This sequence comes from Bacillus sp. RO1, assembly GCF_012524115.1. Taxonomy (GTDB): domain Bacteria; phylum Bacillota; class Bacilli; order Bacillales; family Bacillaceae_I; genus Sutcliffiella_A. The sequence continues at coordinate 16,973 of NZ_JAAZWB010000066.1, forward strand.
TCTCCCCTGCTTGCATTCCTAGAAAGGGGGATTAACAGCATCGGCTTACGTAACGCCAAGAATTCAAAAATCGAATTGGCACCCGCTCTTGAGATAATGAAATCAGATGCTGCTAAAACATCTGGTAATTCTTGATTGATATATTCAAATTGCTTATACCCTTTTACGCCTTCAAAGGAGTGATCAATGTTTCCTTTTCCGCATAGATGGACAATTTGATATTGCTCGGTTAATTGTGATAGCACTTGACGTAAGGTTTCATTTATTTTTTTCGCTCCGAGACTTCCTCCCATTATGGTAAGTATCGGTTTTTTCTCGTGAAATCCAAGCCTTGCTCTTCCTTCTTGAGCTTTGCCTTGGAATAGCTCTTCTCTAATAGGAGAACCCGTAAATAAAACTTTATCCGAAGGAAAGTGATTCATTGTCTCGTCAAATGTGACAAATACTTTCGTCGCAAACTTGGTTGCAATTTTATTAGCAAGGCCCGGTGTGATGTCTGATTCATGAATGATAACAGGTATCTTCAACATTTTCGCTGCCATCACGACAGGAACTGTTACAAATCCCCCTTTAGAAAATACGACCTTTGGCTTCACTTTCCGTAATATCATTAAGGCTTCCATGGCCCCTTTAATGATTCTAAGCGGGTCGGAAAAGTTCTTCCAGTCAAAATAGCGTCGAAGCTTACCACTTGAAATTCCGTGAAAAGGGATATCCTCTTTACCGATAATATCCTCTTCAATCCCTTTTCTTGAACCAATATATGTAATTTCCCACCCTGTGGCTTTTAACTTATTCATAATTGCAATGTTAGGTGTGACGTGACCTGCTGAGCCGCCGCCTGTGAAAACTATTTTTTTATTCGTCATGGTATCAACATCCTTCATGTCATTCTCTTCTTCTTATTATTAACGAAATATGCGTTAAAGGCAAAGAGTTTATGCAACAATGACGTTACCACATAGATCTATTTCGTAAAACAGGCTATGGAACCATATTACATGTCCCATAGCCTGTATTATACTCATTTAATGTTTCTTGAAGGCAATGTTTCCCTGGATAATTGATATGGAAGTTGCTGCAACGTTTTTGTTACATTTTCTAGTTTTTGTTCAATTCTATGCAACAAGTAAAACGTAATCACAATAGGAAAACCAACTTCACTTATCCATGTCCACCAGTGATCCATGAACTCCCCCCTTTCTGTTCAAACAGGAAAGGCCTACCGATATAGAGTAGACCTTTCCTAAAATCGTTAAGCTATTTCAAATTCGGTTACATTACGTTCAACAATTCTTGCACTATCCTTTGAGACTAGGTTTCCACCTTTGGATGTAAAAACATTTGCGGCAATAATGGTATCCATTGCCCCTTCGATTTCCACCTGTGTTAAACCTGCTTTAGGATCATCAACGGATACCTTCACCTTAGAGCCCTCTTCATTAAGGAAAAATAATTCTAGTGTAAACATGTACACACCTCCTTTCTTTTATGATTTAAAAGCACTAATTAGCCTAGGAAGTGTAACTCACTACGTCTAACATTAGAAACAGGTGTTGTCTGAAGGCCAGAGATTGCTCCAGCTGCTTGTAGAAGTGCTGTCGCCTCTGCATCCACTTTAATGTTGTTGTAGTTTTTCGAACGGTACAACAAGTTCCCTTTTTCATCTTCTCCTAATTCATACATCAGGCGAAGTTGGACATTTTCCACTGCGTATTCTGCCATGCTCTCACCCCCTTTCACCTTCTATATAAATAGGTAAAGGAGAAAAGTAGTGAACGTTTTAAAACTTTCTAATAAAAGATAAGAAAAACCGAGCATAACCGCCCGGTCCTTCTTATGTTAGATACTTTTAGTTGTCTGATTTACCGCCGCTGTTCCTTTACGCAAATGGCTGCGTTTTCCGCGGGACAGTTTTTGAGCCTCCTCCCAACGCTTCAGGGGTCTCAACCTACCGTTACTCCCCCGCTGGAGTCTCCGCTATTTGCGGAAATCAACAGCGGTGTCTAAACAAACTACTAAAAATCAAAGACTTTTTCATTGGCCTTGGCTCAAGAGAAGCGCATGGAACGGAAATCAACCGGATTATATACTTACTTAATCCCAAAAAAACCATCCCTTCTACCAAGTGGTAAATGGAATGGCTGTTTTTGAATTATGAAACGGATTGCTTTAAATCAAGTTTGGATTTTTGTCTGGAAAGCTTCTGCAACGCAGATTCATTATAACCGACAATCAACTTTTTACCGCTAGTGATAATTGGTCTCCTAAGCAGCTTAGGCTCTTCAATAATTAACTCAATTAACTGGGAAAGAGATAATTCATTCACATCAATTCCAAGTTCCTTAAACGTTTGGCTTCTAGTAGCTAGGATTTCATCTATTCCCTCTGTCGTTAACGAAAGGATCTTCATCATCTCATCTTTGTTTGGAGTTTCCCTAAAGATATGCTTCTCCTGGAATTGAATGTTATTTCCTTTCAACCATTTCTTAGTCTTTCTACATGAGGTACAACTTGGGTAACTGTAAAAAATGATTTCATTCATCATGCTTACCTCCCCGGTTTCTTCAATATTTTATGTTAATCACATTGTATACCAATTGTATAACTTTTGTACAGTAAAATGATAACTATTTTATGAACAAATTGCGACAACATTTTTTCTTTATGAAAAAAGAAGGCTTTCTGTTTAACTTTGCACTATAATGGAAATAGGTATGATAGAAAAATAGTTGCATAATCATTATGCAACTGGAGAAAAATGTACTTATCTTGTAATCGTCACAAACTAGAAACAAACGCTTATTTACAAGTAAAGTATTGGTACATTATAATAGGAAAGTGACAAGCATAAGGATTAGTGCGTAAGGAGGGGATACATATGGATCGTATGTACCGTGTAATGGGTTTCTGGACTGGGATTTTTGCGGTTATGTTTTATCTTGGCCACATGACTCAAACGTCTTTACTTTTCTTCGGACAAACGGTATTCTTCATTTTATTAAGTTATCTTAAGCTATCTGAACGTATGTACATCTATATTTTCGGAGCATATTTAACAATTTTCTTTGTTGCCTTCTCGTATTGGACAACATTTATGATGGTGCCTGGATCTGGTGGTCATTAAACATACGTAGCTAAACAATAAAAAGCGATTGACTTATGTCATCGCTTTTTATTGTGGTTCATGTGGTTCCAGATTTATTAATTTGTGCCATTTATTCGTTCCTTTTTCATGAATAAGGACATGGAAGGCGTTACTCCAGCTGCCGTCCATAATCAGGGTCCTTATCGCTCTGTTTTGCTTACTTTTCTCTGAGAAGGGATTTGGATCCTGATTATCTTGAAGGTAATCAAGTACTCCTGCAGCCACAAGAAATTCCCCCTGCCTCATGGTTCCTGCATGAGAGAACCCCAACTCATTTAAACACTCTTCTAAAGCATCCAAATGTATATGGGAGGTTAAATCCATGTCAGCAGGATATTTTAAAGGATCCTTTATCAGTTGATGCTGGTAATAACCACGAAGACTGCCCTTTATTAAATCCTGACTGGATAGTTCAGAGAAACGGTATCCATAATCAACCGTTATAATGGTGCCTTTAAGCAACCACTCTCCAAGTATTTTCGCAAAGTCCATCATCGCTAAGGGAATTTCCATCCGCTGCCCTTCGGAAAAGATTATTTTATTTCTAGTAATATAAGCAAGGATAGCCGCATTACGAAGGGGAGCGCTTTTCTCCACTAGTCTACCATCTTCTTTTATCGTTACGAAAACTTCCTTTAAAGATCCATCTGTGTATTCCAAAACATGAACAGGTAATGCGTCGAAAAGTTCATTGGAAAACAGAACACCCTTTCTAAGTTGATCGGGGACTTCCTCTAAAGAAGTAAAGTAGCTCACAGGTGCCGTGTCTGAAATTATGGTTTGCTGCAATTTGATATGATAGGAGCTTGTTTCCACCATCACGTATTTCAAGCGATCATAGAGAGGAGCATCAAGTAGCATTACTTCTTCCAATAGATGCTTAGCAAACCTCCCATTTCCGCCGCCTACCTCAATGATGACTGGCGGAATATCAGTATCACTAAAATACTTTACCATCAGTTTTGCAAATAGTTTCCCGTAAACGTTGTGGACATTGCTACTTGTGATAAAATCCCCTTTTGTACCCACCTTATTCTTTGGTTTCATATAATAGCCTTCACAAGGGTGATAGAGTGCAGCCATCATATATTCAGAATAATCCAGTCTTTGTCCCGGGGCCTTCTCTATTTTTTCTTGAAGAAATGTTGGAATCATTCCTTAAAACCCATTAAGAAATGGGTTGCTATCCATTTCCTTCTCGATGGTTGTAGTCATTCCATGGCCAGATAAAACGGTAGTTTCTTCTGGAAGCGTCAACAGCTTGTTGTGTATGCTTTGTATAAGCTGTTCGTGATTGCCACCTGGGAGATCTGTCCTTCCTATACTGCCGGCAAAAAGAGCATCTCCTGCAAAAACCACTTTGCTCGGTTCATGATAAAAGCTCACACTGCCCGGTGAGTGGCCTGGCGTAAACAATATTTCTAGTTCGAAATTAGAAATGACCAATTTTTCTTCCGATTGAATAAGATGGTCTGCAGGCATAGCCGTTATGGGCCCAAGTTGAAAAAACTGAGAGCCATTAAGACTTGGATCACCAAGCCAATTCTTTTCTTTTTTATGTACATATACTGGTATGTCCCAGTGCTTGCGTACTGCATCTACTGCACCTATGTGATCAAAATGTGCATGAGTCAATAATATAGCTAACGGTTTAAGCGTAGTTTCTTCCAAGTAGGAATTGAATGCTTGCCCTTCACTTCCCGGGTCGAAAATGATGCATTCTTTTCTTTCATTTATGAGAAGGTACGCATTCGTTTGCAGCGGGCCTAGTGGTAGCTGTTTCCATTTCATTTCTTTCCACACCTTTCCTTGAAGTATCTATCCATCTATTTTACACTAAGAAGTAGAACTTGAGAAACGAAAGGAAATTGCCTATGAAGTCAATGTTCGGTTTGGAAATACAATGTGCAGAGGATAAACCGCAATACTTTCAAAACCTTCTCTTGCAGCTTAAACAAATTGCCAGTATTTTTGATTCTGATGACAGCATGCTTATTACCGATTCTGCCATGGAAGCAAAAGTCGTAAAAAACATGTTGATGGACCGAAGTATACTTGAGGAAACGTATTCGCTTTCCCTTATAGAAAATCCAATTGCCACAAGCCTTTTCACTGATTATGGTTTTGTTTCGGAAAAAAACAATCATTATCTGTATCAAGATATGATATCCATATTTAGAATTGAAAGTGGTAAACAAGTTAATATTGATATGTTTCTCATTCAATTAGAGGAATCAATTATTGCTATAGAGGAACAATATAAGAAATCCTATATCATCGATAAAGAAAATAAAGAATTTATGCTGAAAGTAGCTCGAGCATATGACATAGAAGTGTCAATTTTTGACCTCGACAAATAGTGAGAAAACATTTAAAATGTAAATGGAGTGTAGTGTAATGTTCCATTACATACTTATTTTATGGAATTTCTTTTAAATAGAAATGGAAATGATCTCTGAAAGGGGCGTTAACCTTGCCATTAGTTATTATTTTTGGACTTGTAACACTTTTATGCGTATTTGCACTTGTCCGTTCCCTTAAAGAAAAAAACTTCTTAGCAGTTCTTTTCGCTTTTGGAACAGTTGCAGTTTTTGGTTGGTTTACGGTAATGACTGTCATTCAACATGGTTACCCGGTAGCACATTAATTTACTTAAGACAAGAAAAAGAGTATCCACCCGTATTGGGAAGGATGCTCTTTTTTTCGTTCAGAGAAATATTCAAACCAAAATCAAATTGGTGAATATACTATATTTAGGGATATAAGGAAAGACTATAAATATAAAATTTGCAGGAGGGTGATATGGTTGGCATTAAGAACATTGTGCGGTAGTTGCAGTGGGACAGGGAGAAAGAAGCTCTTCATACTGCCCTTCTACAAGAAATGTAACAAGTGTAAAGGACAAGGCCGCTTAACAAAAAGTTTCTATATTTAATTAGATAGAACAAAAAAATGCCAGTACACTCAAATAAAGGTGCCTGGCATTTTATTTATTATTTATATGGAGCGTTTAGACTCCACCGCGCGCAGCTTATCTTCCATTTGTACACTTTTGTCTCTGCGATCATCTATCCTAATATTGGTTGCTACTCGATGAAGGCCTTTTTGGAACGGTGCTTCGTGGATCACTTGTACCACATGCAATAATGTCGGGAGCTCTCCCTCTATAATGGTACTCATCGGAGTTAATTTATAGTTGATTTTTCCTTCTTTTTTAAACCCCTCTAATATGTCTTGAATATCTGCAACATAGTCACTTACACTCGGCCCATTGGTTCCAATAGGAATAACGGTGACATCAACAATTGCCATTCTTTTCACACCCCTCTTTTAGGATAATTCCACTAGATTTACTATTTCCTTAGTTGAAGGAATTATTAATTGTTCTAATTGGTAGCCGTATAAACAATAGATGCCGTTTGGAGAGCATTTCAATGGCTTGTTCTCCATATTTTTTGCGAGAACCTTTTTCTTTCCATTTGTGGTGTCGAATGAAATGAATTGAAAGCCTTCGGTATATCCATCTGCATTCCCAGCACGATTTGACTCAAATGTGTAAAACATTTTTGAGTTCTCTACAAAATCATAATAAGGAATAAAGTAATTGGAATATAGCGTGAGTAAGGGCGCTTGATAGGACTGAATTTCTCTCAAATCAGGGAAGTAAGAAAATGAATAGGACGCTATTCCATTATCATCCACTGCCCCAACGGTTAATAGTAGGCTTTCATAGGTATGAAACATTACAACGCTTTCCTTGAGCTGCTTCTTATCTTGCGTATTTAAGTTCACTGCATTAAGCGGAGCTTCCAGGGAAGGCATATCATGATTCCAATCTATATAAGCTATTTCTTGATCTGAAAGCCATTGGACAAACGGATCTGTCACATCTTTTTTTACCATACTTTTGTTCCTTATATCAAGCAGAAAGCTATCGTAAGACCAGTCCTCCTTAAATGAGGAAACAACTAGCTGTTGACCAGAAAAGGCATTCCATGAAAAAACAATATCTATAGAGTTATCAAATTTCCATTCTGCAAGTTCTTCTCCTTTATCAGATAGAACACTTAACTTCCCTTCTGTAGCGGAAACCGCAGATCGAACAAGAAACATATCATACGTCTTATTTGCTTCTACTGACATTATCATTTCTTCAGATTTGTAAAATACATCTGTTTCACCGGAAACCAAATTAAAGGTGTGAACAATAGAACCGGTTCCATCGTTAACTATATATAATATGGTTTCATCATTTAACCATTCTGAAACAGCACTAAATTGATCAAAGGGTATAGAGAGCTTTTTAGGTGGTTCATTATGAAAGATTAATGGTTTAGAAGGTTTTTGTTTTTCCTCGTTCGAGAGAGCAGGTGCGTTACTAACTTCCTTGGGGTGAGAAGGAGATTGACATCCTATCAACATACAAATTATGATACAGACTACCCAAAAATTCTTTTTCATTGCACCCCTCCTTTTTTCCTATCTTAATAACGATTATGAGGCAGGAAAGGTTTCAATACAAGCTAAAAAAATTAATATTCCTACAGTAATAATTTCCCCTAAAAAACGGCAAGCTGGCTGCTTTGCCGTTTAAGTATATAGGGAAGCTAAAAAGATGCCGAGGGTTTTTTGATAAATAGTGTCGTATTGGGACAATGGAAGTGGGTTAATTCCTTTACCAAGTTCCAATGTAAAGCCAGGCTTTTTATATTCCTGAATGAACCAATCTTTAAATCCAGCATGACTGTCGACATATCGGACGCTTTTATAGGTACTGACCCTTTCAAACTCCTTAGCGATCCTTTCACTCTCCATAGGTTCCAGCCCTTCATATCCCCAGTAGAACTCTTCTCCTTGGGTGTGAACTGCAATCACTTTATTAAAGTGTTCTTTATCGGCCAGGTTTGCCATTGCAACTGCTTCAGGCTCAGTCAATGGCAGGTCACCGGGATAATCTCGAGGGGAAGGAATTTTCTCCTCTTTTCTAACCTTCTCAATTTTCCAATTGGCAGGAAAATGTTTATTTAAGTCTATCCCTCTGATGTTTGCCTTCCACCCTAAATAATCAGGACGATCCTGATTAATGCTTTCCACAAGTTCCTTGTATGGAGTTTCAGCTGGAGGGCCATTTAGTACAAGATCTACTCCGTCAGGGTTTACCATTGGAACAATTGACAGTTCTGATTGTTCATATAGAGGTGTGCAAGACATTCCTCTCAATGGGGTAAAGTTTGTTAAACATCTAAGGTAATCATTGAGTAAATTCATAATTACCGCACTAGTAATCCATTCGTTTGCATGAAAACTGCCATTCCAATGTATTTTATTTTTCCCTTTCCCTAATCGGATGTGGTGCAATGGTTTTCCCATTACAGATTGTCCAATAGAAGTGCATTGAATAAATGGGTAGATGTCCTTTAGCTTTTCAATATCATTTGCTAATGATTGATAATCGTATAGCTTTTTAGGGTTAACAATATTTTGTGTCATTCTTTGTGGGACGTTCAAAACATCTCCAGCTTTTAAACGAGCGAAATCTTTATCTTGATTTATCAACAGCAAACAATCTGGTGACAGATTTAGTTTTTGAGCGATTGTATGGATGGTCTCCAATTTATGAATCCTATGCTCTTTAGGTACATAACCCGGAATAGCTATTTCTTCGCCCGTATTAAGGAGTTCTGATTCAGATGGTATAGCAGGGTTGGAATCAAATATTAAATCTAATGACACCCCAAATATTTGGCCATAGTACCATAAGGAGTCCCCTTTTCTTGCCAAGACTTTCATTCTAAATCACCGCCCACCATTAGCATTTATACTAATCCATATGGTGAAAGGGTAAAATTTAGAACGATATGTAGATGTATAAAGAAAAAACACCGAAAGCAATTAACCTGCCTTCGGTGTTTTGAATTTAATCTTCCAATTTACTTTCGTCCATTTGTATGGATGTTCCATCATAGAAACGAAGCAAATCTCCGTATACAATTTCATCGGAATATTGAAGCTCTTTTTTCGCTTTTTCCATGTAAGGCTCACATGCAGATGGGTCTGTCTCTTCTTCCGTTTCCTTATCATAGCAAGCGTTTTTTGCATATACCACTTTGTCTGTAACAAAGCTACCGTCACGGAATACAACAAAATCATTTCTGTCTTCGGAGAAAAGATCTGCACCGAATTGAATATCATTTTTTGTTTCCATTCCAAGTAAGTGTTTGATAGTAGGTTTAAGGTCAATCTGTCCACCAACTGTATCAAATTCTTTCGGATTTTTATCCGTTACACCTGGGATGTGTACAAACATTGGCACACGCTGCAATTGAGCACTTTCAAAAGGAGTTATTTCTTTTCCTAAATACTGGCTCATTGCTTCGTTATGGTTTTCAGAGATACCATAATGATCACCGTACAGGATGATGATGGAATCTTCATAAAGACCTGATTTCTTTAACTCATCAAAAAGGACTTTAATTGATTCATCACTATATCTTACTGTAGGGAAATAACGGTTCAAGGTACGACTATTAGAATCAAATTCATCTACAAATTTATCTTCTTCATCCAAGACAAATGGGAAGTGATTGGTTAACGTAATAAATTTGGCATAGAAAGGTTTTTCTAGATCCTGCATGTAGGGAATTGATTGTTGGAAAAACTCAATATCCTTCAAACCCCAACCTACAGAGTTTTCTTCGTTTACATCATAACTTTCTATATCGAAGAATTGGTCATATCCAAGTGATTTATACATTACATCGCGATTCCAGAAACTTTTGTTGTTTGCGTGGAAAGTAACAGGTGTATAACCTTCTTCTTTAATTACGTTAGGCGTTGCAGTATGGAAATCATTTGTTCCATGAGTGAAGAACACGGCACCGCGTCCTACAGGGTATAAGGAATTATCTAATAAAAATTCAGAATCAGACGTTTTCCCTTGACCTGTTTGATGAAAGAAGTTATTAAAGTAATAACTTTGGTCTTTTAATTCATTTAAGAACGGAGTGATCGGCTCACCGTTGATTTCCTTATCAATAACAAATGACTGCATGGATTCTAATTTTACCACAATGACATTCTTGCCTTTTGCAATACCATAAAGATCGTCATTTGGTGCTTTATAGCTAGCATTAATATAGTTTTGAATTTCAGCAAGTTCGCTTCCATCCGCCATCGCACGTTGTGCACGAGTTTTCGACTGGATGACAGCATCATACACATGATAGTTGTACGTACCCAAGTTTTTCACAAGGATTTCACGATCAAATGTACGAGTCAATAATTGAGGTCTTTCTGTTTCAGCCAAACCTAAGTTGAAGAGAAAAATACCTACAATAGATAAGAAATACATCTTGCGAACTTTCGGTCTCCACGTGCTCATGCTCACAAATGAAGGAGTCCACTTTGCAATGGCAATCAGGATAATTACATCAATGAACATTAGTAAGTCCACTGGTGTCATTAGTTCTGTAATACTACCACCTAGATCACTCATGTTACCTGATTGGAAAAGTAACGGAATCGTGATGAAATCATTAAAGAAACGGTAATAGACTGCATTTGCATAAAGTACAAACGAAACGATAAAACTTGTAACAATTAGGTATCGCTTCATTCCCTTTTCTTTAAAGAAGAGGGCAAAACCGGCAATAAGCAGGATAAAGCTTAATGGGTTAATAAATAAAATGAATTCTTGTTTTAGGGATTCAATTGTAATGTTAAAACTTGTTTTATATACGATATATGTTTTTATCCAGAGCAGGACAACTGCAATTAGGATAAAAGGCACTTTTGATTTAAAGGCTTGCTTCATCTTTTTTTTACCTCCTTATAGCAAAGACAGGGAAGCTCTTTATTAGTTTCGGTATTTATTATTATTGTTTAAAAAACTTTTTAGATGTATCCATGACCAACTTTTCATCACTCAAAAAATTTGGCTACGACATATCTTAAAACTTTTTTTACAAAAAATCAATGGATAATTAATACTGTATTTATATTAAAGAGCTAGAATAATAGTCTTGGCGCTGTTTGCAACTATATATAATAGACGCGGTACAAGCCGAAAAGTTTCATAAAACAAAGATGTTTTTTTATTCTAAATAGTCAAACAAAATGGAGGCTTCTATTAAGAAGCCTCCACTACGCGCTATTCTCGCTTCTTTCTATCTTTTTTACCCAAGAGAAAGAAAGAATAAACTATACACTTTTTTACAATTTTGTTTTTGCAAGGTAAGCCGCTCCGATTACCCCAGCATCGTTTCCTAGGGTTGCTTCAGCAATTTTCACGCCAACCTTGGTTCTTGGAAATAAGTATTTTACAAAATGATGATGAACAGGACCTAATAATTTATCTCCTGCTTTTGATACTCCCCCACCAATAACGATTTTTTCTGGATTCATGGCGTTTGCCAAATTCGCAAGTGCGAGTCCTAAATAAGCAGAGACTTTATTGACAACATATTGAGAAATTTCTTCTTTAGCATCTGCCTGCTCAAATATTAACTTTGCTGTCAATCCTTCTTGTTGTGCTAATTCTTCCAGCTTACTACCTGGTTTTTCTTCCATTGCCTCTTTAGCAAGACGGACAATCCCAGTAGCAGATGCAATCGTTTCCAGACACCCTGTTTTTCCACAGTTGCAAGGTGCTCCCCCTTCTGTGATTACGGTAATATGCCCTATTTCTCCGCCAGCACCGTTTATGCCATGGACAATTTCTCCATTGGTAATGATACCTCCGCCAACTCCCGTACCGAGAGTAACACAAATGAGATCCTTAGATCCTTCACCGGCACCCTTCCACATTTCCCCGATAGCAGCAAGATTCGCGTCATTATCGACTACTACAGGCAACCCAGTTTCTACTTCTAATAAATCTTTAAGTGGGTAGTTTTCCCAGCCTAAGTTAACTGCTTCATATATTAAACCTGTTGCCATATTGACTGGGCCTGGCGCACCCATTCCCAATGCTTTCAATTTCGATTTTGACTCGCCAAGTTCCTCTAATTTACTATCTATAGCTTTTGCAATATCTGTTGTGATATTTTTGCCTTTTTCACTTATATCCGTTACAATCTCCCATTTGTGAGCGATTTCACCGTATTGTGTAATAAACGCCATTTTTATCGTTGTGCCACCTAAGTCGACACCCACTAACCATTTGTTTTCCATTTGTTTCACCTTTTCTTTATCTTAATTTGGATAATTCTTGTCGCAGGATGATCATGGCGGACTGGAACACACTTGCGTCCAATACTCCTGAGCGATAGAGCTCCCTTATTTCATCTTCCATAAGCTCTAAATCTGCAATTTTGTCACCAGTATAAATAAAGGCTCCAAAACTTTTTAATAGTTGCCTTATGTCAAAAATTGTTTTCATGACTTCACCTTTTCTTCTTTACTAGCTGAAAGGGTTTACGCTCCATTTTTAGTATAAAGGATTCACTTGTGGCGTCAAGCAAGAAAACATAAGAAAAACCGAGAAAACCATGCCAGTCCTTTTAATTCTGAAAAGCTTAAGTTGGATGGTTAACCTCCGCTGTTCCTTTCCGCAATTGGCTTCGCTTTCCGCGGGACGGTGCTTGAGCCTCCTCACTTCGTTGCGGGGTCTCAACCAACCGTTTCTCCCCCGCTGGAGTCTTCGCCATTTGCTCCAATCCACAGCTAGGAATCACATAAAGGTTAATGATGTTATTTTAAAACTTAAACAATTCCTTTTTTTGAATGAAGTAACCTTGCTAATAGTGGAAGGCGCGTAGACGCCCGCGGGAGTGAAGGGACAGGTGAGACCCCGGAATTCGAAGCCTGAGGACGCTCACGGACCGGCCGCAGGCAAGCGAAGCGCCTGGAACGGAAATCAACCTATTATATGCTTTCTTAATCTTCATAAAAAAACGGATGGATTGAGGGCCATCCGTTTTCCTTTATTAATTTCTTTTTATCTATCCGGATCTTTCGGATGTAGGATTGTTGGCCTTCTGTTTTTCAACGGAATCGGTGATCGTATTATTACATCTCGAAACCCTCTGTAGTTGAATGGGATAAATGGCCAAAGGTAAGGAACGTTGTAGGACTTCATCATCATCAGGAATAGAATGAGAATGACAAGCCCGATCATAAAGCCAATTACTCCAAACATGTAAGTCAATAAAAGGAGCACAATCCGAAATAATCTGTTTGCCAAGCTGAGCTCATAACTTGGAGTTGAAAATGTTCCTATAGCAGCAATGGCTAGGTATAAAATTATTTCTGGTACAAAAAGACCTACTTTTACTGCAACATCTCCTATGAGAATTGCCGCCACTAATCCAAGGGCGGTACCTAAAGAAGTCGGCGTATGAATGGCTGCCATTCTGAGCATGTCCATTCCAATTTCAATAATAAGTATTTGGGCAATTAAAGGAACTTCACCCGTTTCAGTCGGCCCGATATAAGATAGTTGTTCAGGCAGTAACTGTGTATTCGTTGCTAGTAAGTACCATAAGGGCAGAATAAATATGGAAGCCCAGACTGCAAGAAATCTAACCAGCCTTAAGTACGCCCCAACAACCGGTTTGTTTCTGTACTCTTCAGCATGTTGGAGATGATGCCAAAATGTAGCCGGCGTAATGATGACACTTGGAGAACCGTCTACTATGACTAATACATGTCCTTCATATAAATGAGCTGCTGCTGTATCTGGCCTTTCTGTGTATCTGACTGTAGGATAAGGATTCCAGTGTCTTCCTCCTACAAATTCCTCTAGTGTCTTTTCAGCCATTGGCAGACCATCTGTGTCAATGTTGTTCAATGAATCTTTAATTTTTTCTACCAGATCAGGATCTGCCATTTCATCCATATAACAGATACTTATATCAGTCTTTGATCTTCTTCCAACCTGTAAATATTCCATCCTGAGTGAACTGTCTCTTATCCTTCTGCGGATTAATGCACAGTTGAAAATCATTGTTTCGACGAAACCATCCCTAGAACCGCGAACCACTCTTTCCATATCAGGTTCTTCCGGACCTCTAACAGGATAGGTTCTCGAGTCAATAATGATTGCTTCCTCAAGTCCTTCTACAATTATAACTGTTGGACCTGCAAGGACCTGATCTACAACTGTTTCCAGATCGTCGGTTTTACCGATTTCGACATAAGGTATGTAGGTCTTTAATAACTTGTCCAGAGGTTCTTCATCAAGATCTTCTGGCAATAGGTCGGATAGAAATTTCATTAAAAAGAGCATGATATCATCTTTACCGAAACCGTCCACTAAGAACATACCTATTTTTCTACCCGCATAATGGAGATCCAGAAAAATTAAATCAAAACTTTTATCAACTGCCATTCTTTCTTTTAAATATCCAACATCTTCATCGAAGTTTCCCGACATTTTTCTCGTTGGTTTTTGCCAAGTCAAAATGATTTCCTCCTAATTCTTCATGTATTAGGTTTGAAGTACTTATCATCTTTTCATTTTCTGCTAATCCAAAAGAAAAAATACAAAATCATACAAAAAAACAGCAGGAACTCCCATTTCAAAGGAATGGTAGCCCCTACTGTTTTAAAGAATTTATTCTCCCTCTATCAACCCATCTATTTCTGTGCGAAGGCTAGTATATGCTTCCACATTAGAATCAAGTTCAATGGCTTTGTTAATGGAACTTGATGCCTTTTCAGCGTCATCCAGCTCCAAATAAACTAATGCTAAATTATAATGCGCTTCATGAAAACTAGGCTGAAGAGTAGTAAGTCTTTCTAATCGATTTTTCGCATCCTCTATTTTACCTTCTTGAATATCAATGTAGGAAAGATAAAAGAGGACCTCAGGGAATTCCTCCGCCCTTTCTTCTAAATCAATAAGTAGAGTATATGCTTCTTCATATTCTGCTTGTTGAATTAATGTTTCTGCCTGTTTAATAAGGGCAGTTGGATTCTCAGCATTGTACCCTTCTTGTAAGAGAAAGAAAGTTAAAATAGAAGCTGCCGCTAAACCAAGAATTCTTTGAATCAATTTTTTGTGATTCGGTAAATGCACTATAGCTGATGCTAAAAAACCACCAATCAAGCCGCCAATATGACCTGCATTATCAATACCTGGAATGGTGAATCCGATCGCTAGATTTATTCCTATTAATACGAGAATGTTCGTACCCATTGTCCGGAAAAATAACTTAGGATGGGTTATTCCAACAAACAGGAGCGCACCAAAGCAACCAAAAATCGCCCCCGAAGCACCTGCAGACAACGATGAGGTAAAAACAAAACTAGCTAAAGAACCAGCAAATCCTGCAAACAAATAAATGGCTAGAAAGCGGATGTTCCCATATATCCTTTCAACCGCAGTGCCTAGGTAAAATATCGCCATCGTGTTCAGTATTAGATGAAGAAATCCAATATGGAGAACGATAGGGGTAAAGAAACGCCACCACTCCCCTTCCAAAATGGATGGGTTATATTTTGCACCATATTTAACCAATGTTTCAGGATCCTGACTTCCCCCATTTGTCTCAAGTAAATAAAACATTACTAGGTGTAAAAAGATAAAAAAATAGGTGAAAAGGGGTTTTCCATGTTGAAACAAGGACCTTTCCTTTTTATCTCTTTGTGAGGATGCGTATAGGACACTTTGCTTGAGATGATATAGTCCGAGATCATCTAATGCGTCCTGTTCCTTTATGGTTACCTCATCCCCAGTTACATGAGAAATCCTGTTTAATGCTTTTTGTGTATTGCCTTCATGCAACACGATAGAATGAAGTTCCGTTTTTTCATTTACAAAAGGTTCTTCCACCCTGAACTCCCAATCATCGACAGGAGGGTATGAAGATACATATATATTGAAAGCCTGTAAACGACGCTTTCGCAGTTGCTGCTTGAAATTAACAACGTGTCTCGATGCATTTTCAATATCACGTTGAAGCCACGTGCTCCAATCAAGATCATGTCGATAAATTCTGATGATCGGTGCTTTTTTATGGGTAAGGTTTTCTAACCAAAGTTCGTTTTGATCTGGAGAGATATGTAAAATTCGATATTCTTTCATTACAACAAAATGTTGAATGAGCTGCCAAAATAAGATATCTTGTTTCAATTGCCCGCCTCCTCGTACCCTTTATTTTAAATGGTCCAAGGAGAAAAGTAAAAATATAACTATACTAATGTCGTTTCTAGGAAGTTCAATTATCGATTTCAAACCTTGCAGCAATAACAGAAAGAGATTTAGACAGGGCATTTAATTTTTTGCCTATTTCATTTGTGTACTCCATCTGCTCGACCTGATTTTCACTTGCTGATAGCATTTCCTCTGAACTTGCTGAGGTTTCTTGCGAGACAGAGAGCAAACCGTCAGCTGCAAACTCTAAGTTGGGTAAAAAATCTTTCCAACCCTTCAAGTCTCCATTAATGACTGTTAGATTCTCGCTCACTTCTTCCATTTCAGACATGAGCTCATCAAATGTAACTTTTGATAGGTTTGCCATGTGTAAGTTATCTTTAATTTTAATATGCATGTTTTCAAATTCATTTACAGCATTTGCTGTTACATTTTCCATATGCCCAATGGAATTTGTGATTTCCTCGGCGGCAGAAGTCGATTGTTCTGCTAGATTCCTTACTTCATTAGCTACAACAGCAAATCCCCTCCCTGCATCTCCTGCTCGGGCAGCTTCAATGGTTGCATTCAGTGCCAATAGCTTTGTTTGTTCCGCCATCCCTTTAATTAACCCAACTAATCCAGTAATAGAGACTGAGTAGTCTTTTACATTTTTTACGGTGTTGGATAATTCTTCAAAATCCTGTTCAAATTTCATAATAGTTGTGATAAGCGTGTTCATGTGTTTTTTCCCAATCTCGGCAGAGTCATCCATGCGGTTAGAACTAGAAAAAACACGGGACATATTTTTTTGCATTTCTTCAATAATGTCCTTCATTTCTTTAATCGTTTGGACACTGGTCTCAGAACTAGAAGCAGTTTGCATAGCCCCTTCTTTTACCATATTGATTGAACTTATCAATTGATGTGTGGAAACCATAGAATCTTCTGATGAAAGTCCAAGGTGGGTACCTGTCTCTTCTAATTCTTTAGTCGTTTGCTTTATCTCTTTTAATACTTGTGTCATGTTATGAATCATAGAATTATAGCTCTTGTTTAGAGACACAATTTCAGGAATAGATGTCTTAATGTTTTTAGCCGGCCGAAGATTCCCTTCTCTCCCTTCTCTCATTGCTTCCCGAAGAACAGATAATGGCTTTGTTAAAGTTCGAACAAAAATAA
Source organism: Bacillus sp. RO1 (assembly GCF_012524115.1). Classification (GTDB taxonomy): domain Bacteria; phylum Bacillota; class Bacilli; order Bacillales; family Bacillaceae_I; genus Sutcliffiella_A. Next base: position 34,378 of record NZ_JAAZWB010000066.1, read on the forward strand.
TTGTAATGCAAGTGAAAAGAACGATACTACCCATGATAACGATAAGTGTGAAAATGCCCATATCATGGACAGGACTTAAATATGAACTAGTTGGGATAATTAAACCATAAATTCCACCCAACTCCTTCATCTCCCTAAAGGAGATAGTATATTCCACCCCATTAATCTTTTCTTTTATAATGCCATTTTTGCTGGTGACCATTGATACCACCATGGAATCTGTCATATTAGGAAGATTACCTTCACTTACCTTGAATGGCTGTGTTTCATTATTGGTTATGTAAAAAAACTCCGAAAAGATTCCATCCTCCATCAGTGTATCCCTCTGAGAGCGTATGTTCACCTCTAACTGCTGCATAAAATATGCATCATCACTTATGTATGTAAACTTTAAGTTTTCTGCAATGTAACCCATCAGCTCTACTTCTCTAACAAGACGGTTTTCTATACTAGTGACGGTCATTTCTTTTGATTTGATGTAAGAAACTAGCCCGACTGCCGATATAGACGCTAACATCAATGTTATAAAGAGCAGGAATAGTCTTGTTCCTAGATTTATTTTTCCAATGTAATGTTGAAATTTCTCTTCCGTTCTCTTTTTATATTTTACTAGTTGTTTCATCCAGTTGATCCCCCTGTAACTCCTATTCGTCTAATAAAATAAATTATAGAGGAAGAATATTAATATAATGTTAATTTTATGTAATTTTTATAACAAAGGCTCTCTTAAACACCGCTGTTGATTTCCTCAAATGGCTTCGCTTTTTGCGTGGCGACCTTGAGCCTCCTCGGGCTGCGCCCTGCGGGGTCTCAACATTGTCGCTACTCCACCGCAAGAGTCTTCGCCATTTGCTCCAATCAACAGCTAGGTTGCTGCAAAAATCAACAGTATGCTTTAAAAGAGCCATAACAAAAGAAAAACCACCAGCAACTACTGGCAGTTTATCCTCGAAATACGGTTTGTAAAAAGCGGTCGCGTACAAAAGGAATATCCATTCCGAATGCAACAACAAATCTCCTGATGCTACCGATTCCCAAAATATAATTTAGGATTTTATAACGACTTTGGTAAATGGCATATGTACCCACGCCTATTAGAAAAATTCTTAGTAAGAATCCCATTGTCATCCCTCCTATCTATATCTTGCTTAAAAATGAAAAAAACATGCCCAAGAATAGGCATGTTTTAGAATACTTTATCTTTTATTTCTGAAAGTACTTGAACAGAGTGCTGAAATTGCTCTGTCTCTTTTTCACTTAAGTCAAGTTGAAGAATTTCTCTAATTCCGTTTCTGTTGACGATAGCGGGAACTCCAATGTAAATGTCCTCACTTTCATACTCTCCATCCAAATAGGCTGAAACGGTCAATATGGAATTCTCATTTTGAAGGATTGCCTTTGTCAGCCTGACAAGCCCCATGGCAATTCCATAATAGGTTGCACCCTTTCTCTCTATAATTTGATAGGCTGCATCTCTTACACTGACAAACAGATTATTCAGATCTTCTTCTTTGTACTTTTCTTGTTTTGCCATCAGCTCTAAGATTGGTTTTCCACCAATATCAGCTTTACTCCATACCGGCAGTTCCGTATCTCCATGTTCACCAATGATATAAGCATGCACATTGCGGGCATCTACTTGAAAATAATCACCGAGAACATAGCGGAACCTAGCAGTATCCAGAATGGTTCCAGAGCCGATCACCCTCTCTTTTGGCAGGCCTGAAAACTTCCAAGTAGCGTAAGTTAAAATATCAACTGGATTTGTTGCAACGAGGAAGATGCCATCAAATCCATTTCCCATTACTTCATCCACGATACTTTTAAATATTTTCGTATTCTTTTCGACAAGATCTAATCTCGTTTCACCTGGTTTCTGATTGGCACCGGCACATATCACCACAATGTCTGCATCCTGACAATCCTTATAATCACCATACCAGATTTTCGTTGGTGTTGGCGCAAATGCTATTCCATGATTTAAGTCCATTGCATCGCCTTCTGATTTCTCCTTGTTCAGATCAATCAATACAAGCTCTTCTGTCACGCCTTGATTCAATAAGGCAAATGCATAACTTGAACCGACGAACCCAGTTCCTATTAAAGCAACACGACTAATTCCGTTTCTCATGGTATCTCCTCTTTTCACCTAGGTTACTTTACAAATATATTATATCAAAAAAGATTGTGAAATACTGAGCAAAATATAACTATTTCGTTACATTAATATCAGGATAGTGATGACACTTGCTATTAAAATGGAGGAGATATTGACCACATCATTGTTCACCCACGAATTGCCTTTTACTAATTGAGTAGGCTGAAGACAGTGTTCTGTTTTTTCCACTAGTTTTCCGCACACTTTACATCTGTAGGCTGATTGCACAGTCGCTCCTAAAAATGTATCAATAAAACAGCCCATCACCCCCATTGCGGTAAGCAGAAGGGTTATCGTGAGATTAATTTCACTCCAGAAAAAGTAGGAAACGACACTTATTAAAGCAGAACCTGCAACTGACGCTAGTGTTCCTAGTAAAGAGATTGCCCCGGACGTTCCTGGATCCACTGTTTTCATCTGTATGATGGAGAACGGTCGTTTCTTACTCAGTGAACCTATTTCCGATGCCCAAGTATCTGAGTTTGCGACGGCAATGGCAGCTACAAAGCCGTAAATCCAATAATCAGCAGGAAACAGATATGCCAACACCCCTAATAGCGCAGGCACTCCGCCATTAGCGAAAACTTGCATAATATCACGTTGCGAACCTTTTTCGTGCATATCTGTAATGCTTTCCTTCTGCTTACGATTATATTTACTCCAGTAACTAGAAGTAACAAAGAACAGTCCAATCAACAGGAGACCATACCCTTTAAAACCTAGTGCAATTAAAATCCCTACTAGTAAGGTTCCAACCGCTCCGGAAGCAGCTAATGCCTTTAGCTTATATCCTCCAAAAACTAACGCAGCAATACCTATTAACAATAAAATCTCATTTTCTAATAGTGCAGTCATACACGCCCTCATTTGTTACAATTTTATGTACGGGTATATCGAATTGATCTGTTGGAACTTTTTTAACCAACTGTTCAGTAAATGCCAATGATACTTTAGATCCCGTGTAATCAACCAGGTAGCGGTCGTAATATCCACCGCCGAAGCCTATTCTATATCCTTCCTCATCAAAAATCAGACCAGGAACCAGAATGAAATGGAGCTTGTCTTTATGGCATATTTCCACTTCTGTGACAATGGGCTCTTTTAATCCAAAGTAGACGGTTTCCAGTTGATTGAAGTTTTCTAGAAAATAAAACTCCATGCTTTTATTCTTTGGAAAGCACTTCGGAACGGCCACTTTCTTTCCTTCTTCCCACGCGCGCATGATAATGGCTTCTGTATCCACTTCAGGAAAACGTGAAATGGTCACAGCAATTGTTTGTGCATACTGCCATTCTTTTGTAGCAAACAGCTTTTCGTGAATTGCCTTGCTTTTTGCTGCATGGCTTAAACGTTCCATGTTCCCTAGTATTTTCTTCATCTCTTCCCTTAACACATTTTTCTCTTTCATACCTTGCCTCCTAAAACACTCTTACTCTTACCATACCAAAATTTATTTAAACCTACACCCATAACGAAAGAAACAGAGCGTTAAAGCAATCTAGTATGTCCAAGCTAATCTTCCCTGTTGACTGAAGTGGAGGGGGTGAGACTCCTGCGGGAGGTAGCGGTAGCTTGAGACCCCTGAAGCGTTGCGAGGAGGCTCAAGCACACGCCCCGCAGAAAGCGAACCCCCATAACGAAAGGAAACAGGGCGTCATTATAACTCCACCGAACTTTATTTTCCCCATCCCGAAAAAAAACTGGCATTATAAAAAAAATAATGATATTATAGTAAGGTCTGAATTGAATGCACTATATGTTTGGAGGGATAACGATGCGCGTAAACGTAACTTTAGCTTGTACTGAAACTGGTGATCGTAACTATATCACTACTAAAAATAAACGTAACAACCCAGATCGTCTTGAGCTTAAAAAATACAGCCCAAGATTGAAAAAAGTAACTGTACACCGTGAAACAAAATAAGCAGCAGGATTTTCCTGTCTGCTTATTTTTTTTGCCCATTAACCTGCTTCTACAGGGCTAATATTCTTTTTATTTTTAACCTTCACAGAAGTACCCGCTTTATATCCCTCGCTAATCTGGTACCTTGGAGCAATTGTTACATTCCTTATGGATGATGGAGAGGTGTGCTCAATGGTTACATCATCCCAGACAATACTCCTGCTCAACTCACAATCCTTTGTTATTTTGGAGCTTTTACCAATGATGGTGTATTTACCAATAACCACATGGTCTCCCAAATAAGAGTCGTTGCCGATATATGCCGGCCGATTAATGGTCACATTGTCTTCCATTTTTACATTAGATCCCACCCATAGGTTTGGCAATACCTCTTCAGCAGCTATATTGACTCGGACTTTTTTATCCAGCATATCGTATTGGGCCTGCCGGTAATCCTCATGACTACCAATATCCTTCCAATATCCATTTGCATGGTAACCATATAAGCTCATGCCGTTTTTAATAAGCCTTGGGAAAATGTCCTTGCTGAAATCATACGCTTTTCCCTTTTCCATCATACATAATACAAACGGATCTACCACATAAATACCGGTATTTACAATTTTACTGAATTCCTCGTCTTTCAGTGGTTTTTCCACAAACCTCCTGATATGACCTTCTTCATCGGTATCAACAACACCGAACTTATTCGGCTTTTTGACTTCCTTTGTAAAAATAGTAAGTAAAGAATGTTTTTGCACATGATAGTGCACCCCTGCCATTAAGTTAAAATCGGTTAAAGCATCCCCGCTTATAACTAGAAAAGGTTCATCAAGAAGGTGCTCGGCATTTTTCACGCTTCCAGCAGTACCTAAAGGAACCGTTTCCTGGAGATAGGTTATTTTTACGCCCCATTGCGATCCATCCCCAAAGTAATTTCTAATTTTATCGCTTAAATATTGAAGGGTGATGATGATATCTGTAATTCCATGCTCTTTTAAGAGTTCAATGCTGTATTCCATGACAGGTTTATTCAGTAGTGGCACCAATGGTTTTGGGAGCTTTTGTGTTAACGGCAACAGCCGGGTACCCTTTCCCCCAGCCAATATGACTGCTTTCATATGCTAAATCCCTCCTACTGGACGGAAGAAGTAGTAACTGTTGTCTCATAAACCGCCTCTGTCTGATCTCTTACATCTTCCCAGTTGTATTTTTGGTTCACTTCGTTAAATGCTTTTTCACGGAGTTTTGAACATAACGTTGGGTTCTCGATTAAAGAATATATTTTTCCACAAAGATCTATGCCATTACCAGGCTCAAACAACAGACCGTTTTCTCCATCTTTAATGATAGAAGTAAGTCCTCCAGTCTTAGCCGCTATAACAGGTTTACCAGCTGCCATTCCTTCTATAGCCACTATCCCAAACGGCTCATAAACGCTTGGTACAATAAGCATGTCGCATCGCTCTAGCAAGGTAGCTTTTTCATATTCATTTACATATCCAATGAACAGCACGTGTTTCTCCAACCCAGCCTGCCTAACTAATGCTTTATAATCCGACAGATATGGCCCTTTGCCAGCCAGTATAAAAAGACATTCAGGATAAGATTCATTTATTTTTTTTGCAGCATCTATTAAAGTCATTATTCCTTTTTCAGGCACCATTCTGCCCAAAAAGAGAATTAGGTGTGAAAATGATCTTCGGTTTATAAATTCCTGGACGCTGTCACTTCCCTCAACGGAAAGGGCAACACCATTAGGGATAACATAAATTTCCCTTTTCCCGTTAATGTATTTCTCCACTTTTTTCTTCATATATTCGCTACAAACAATCAATGTTTCAGAATGTAGAATCAATAACTTTTCCCATTTAGCAGTTTGCTGCTGCATTTTAGTATCAAGATTGCTTCTACCTTCTTCAAGTGCATGAATGGTTGACACTATAGGAAGTCTCATACTTTCTTTCAGTGCCCTTGCAGCAAATCCCACAAGCCAATCATGGGCATGAATGATAGTAATTTGTTGCTGACTAGCTACGTTCTGCACCTGTTCAACTAGATTCATATTAGTTTGCGCGACAAAAAGATGAAAATTATCATAAGAACATTCCACTTCTTTTGCCCTATAAACTTTTATCCCCTCCACTGACTCCGCCTTGGGTGCTCCAAGGCAATGTGGGGTCACAAGCGACACACGATGGCCTGCTTTAACCAGCTGTCTGGACAATTGCCAAACATGCTGCCCAAGTCCTCCTAACATAGCAGGGGGAAACTCCCAGGATAACATGACAATATGATAGGTATTTTTTATTTCTTCTTGTAACAAATGATTATGTGATGAGTGAACAGAATAGAATACTTCAGAAGTAACAGTTTCTTGAAATGTTCCAGAATTTAACTGACGTGCTTTTTGAAGTTCAAATGAGGGTTTTTCATAAAAAGTATATGCAGCATTCAACTGTTGCCATTTTCTTTTATCAATCATATTTAAAGGTGTCCATATAGCTGCGTTTTCTAAAGGCGCCTTAATGCTGCTCTCCATTTTTAACTTGTCGCTTTGAAAAAAAGGGAAAAATCCGTCCGCTTTTCCTACCCCAATTTCCGCTCGAATGAAATGGAATTCGTTGATTTCTGGAAGAGTTATACTTCCACTATTCATTTTGGTTAGTATATCTAAAAAGAAGACATTAGTTCTACTAACCTGTGAGCTTCCTTTCCAACCAATCAGCCTGATAACCAAACCTTCCTCCCCTAATGACTGATAGGCCTTAACAAAATCTGTCCTCCATTGATCCACGGTCCATTCAGCTTTTGGTTCTCCAGCATCATTCAACATCAACTTAATAAATTCCTTATCCGATCTAATGTAGCTCATGGTCCAAACCTCTTCCCCCACGAATCTATCTTTTCTATCATCTTATCACGTGAATTTTCTTTTCCACAACAGCCGGTTTTTGTCGTCTTTTGTGTTATAACGTAAATTTTTTATGTCCGTTGACAAAAAACGTTCACAAAACCGTCATATGTTTCTGAGGAATTTGTCGAAAGACTATTTTTCCATCTCTACTCCTATGATATAAAAAAGAGAGAAACTTTTATCTGAGGTGAAAAAATGTTAATTGCAAGCATAAGTTTAATCATTATTGCAGTCGCTGTGATTGTAATTTCCTTCTTTGTGGATGACAAATTTGCTGATCTGGAAAAAGAAATGGAACAGTTATCCTTTGATGTTGTTCAGGACAAATATAAGTTGGAAAGAAAAATGAAAGTATTAGAAGAAGAACTATTGGGTGGAACTACTCCTATACATAAGGTAAAAACAAAAAGACAAGCAAGCCACCAAAATGTAAGTGAAGAAGATGTTGCTATTTCTCTTTACCAAAAAGGATACACTCCTTCTCAAATTTCTCAATTCACTTCCACTTCCATGGACAAAGTGGAACAGATCCTTCAATCTGCCAACCTAAAAGGAAACGTAGCCAATGAGAACTAATCTTAGAGCATTCGCAATTGGCATCCTCTTCGCAACAGGAGTAATGGGAGTTGCTTATTCTATTGTAAGTGCAGGGGCAACCACATTAAATGAAAAAAGTATTCAGGCGTATGCCGCTGAAAACGACCTTCACGTGCTATCAAAAGAAGAGTACGACGAGTTATTGCCTGAAGTGGAACCGGTAAAAGAAACAAAAACGGAACAAAAAGAAGAAGTGAAAAAAGAGAGTAACAGCAGCCAAGCTGCAACAGAAGAAGAGAAAGAAGAAGTTGAAGAAAAAGAAGAAGAGAATGAACCTTTCGAAATCGTGATACCAGACGGCATGGCAACTTACGAGATCACCGCGTTATTAGCACGCGAAGGAATCATCGAGGATGACAAGAAGTTTGACACTTACCTCGAAGACAAAAACATTGCTACCAAGGTACGTTCTGGAACGTTCACCATGAAAAAGGGCATGAGCTATGAAGAAGCTGCAGACGTTTTAATTAAATAGTCTTATTCATGAAGAGGCACCTCGCTGACATAGGAGGTGCTTTTTGTATGAAACTAAGGGAAGTTTGCCTACAGCTTCTGGCAGGATAACGGTAGGACCGCTCCATCAGACGAACAAACTGTTAACTAAAATTGAGCCCCTGAATCGAATCGGGCGATAATATGAAAATACGGGCGATTTTTTTAGGAATCGGGCGATAATAGAAAGTTACGGGCGATTATTCAGATTTACGGGCGAAATATCCGACTTTACGGGCGATAATTTATAAAATCGGGCGATTCCATATAAACGGACTTTTTCAAAATTTTTCTAGGCCCACTGAAACTAACTCCAATAATAAAAGTAGCAGTCTCCCATGCCCGATGTCCATCGGTTAAAGAAAACTGCTACTATCTCCAAAATTCTTCATTAACCTTTATCTTTTACCTTCAGAAGCCTCAAGCTATTTAACGTAACAAGCAGTGTTGCTCCCATATCGGCAAAGATTGCAATCCACAAGGTAAGCCAGCCTGGAATCACCAACAATAACGCTAAAACCTTTAATCCTAATGAAAACGAAATGTTCTGCTTTATAATGGTTAATGCTTTCCGGCTCAGTCTGATGGTGAATGGAAGCTTACTGAGGTCATCACCCATCAATGCTACATCTGCTGTTTCCAGCGCGGTATCAGTTCCCGCTCCTCCCATTGCCACTCCCACTGACGAAGCTGCAAGCGCAGGTGCATCGTTAATTCCGTCCCCCACCATCATCATGCTACCGTGCTTTTCTCTCAATTCTTTGATATAACGAAGCTTATCTTCCGGAAGCAGACCTGATTTAACATGGTCTATCTCCACCTCGTGTCCAATTGCTTCGGCAGTCCTATTGTTATCACCTGTCAGCATGTATAAGTGAGGAATACCTATTTCCTTCAAATTTTTCACACTGGAAGCACTACTTCCTCTTATCTCATCTCGGATCCCAAGAACACCAAAGATCTTGTCAGAAGTCCCGACTACTATTACTGTTTTTCCTGCATTTTGTAATAGATGGATATTTTCTGCAAGCCCCTCCACTTCGGGATGCTTTTGACCCAAGAACCAATTCGGACTTCCTGCTTGATAAAGGACACCGTTAATGGACCCCTTTATCCCTTTACCCGCAACAGATTCAAAATTCTCCATAGTATGATCCGTATCAGCTACTCCAATCTCTTCCGCCTTCTGGAGGATAGCTGAAGCTAAAGGATGGGTCGAACCACTTTCTAGTGTCGCAATAATTCTTAGCAGCTCTTCCTCTGTTATATGAAAGGCCTGAACATCTGTCACTTCTGGTGCCCCTCGGGTAAGCGTCCCCGTCTTATCAAAAGCAATTGCCTTTATTCGACCCACTTCTTCAAGGAAAACCCCACCCTTAATAAGGACTCCATTTTTCGCAGCATTCCCAATAGCTGTCACAATAGCAATAGGGGTAGATATAACGAGGGCACATGGACATCCAACCACAAGAACCGCAAGCCCTTGATATATCCAAGTGTTCCAATCAGCCCCTAGGAACAATGGTGGAACTATTGCTACTAGGAAAGCAATCACGATAATAAGTGGTGTATAGTATTTCGCAAACTTATCCACAAATGCCTGAGAAGGCGCTCTTTCTGCCTGGGCTTCCTCTACAAGATGAATGATTTTAGCAATCGTGGTGTCCTCTACTCTTTTTGTAACCTCCACTTCTAAAAGCCCATCTTCATTAAAGGTTCCAGCAAATACCTCATCATTCACGCCTTTAGATACAGGAATACTCTCCCCTGTAATCGCAGCTTCACTGATGGATGCTCCTCCTTTCACAATGACGCCATCCATTGCAATTTTTTGACCAGGCTTTACGAGCATCCGGTCGCCAATCTTAATATCTTTTACAGATACCTGTTTTTCAGTTCCTTCTATTAATATAGTCGCCTGTTTAGGAGAAACATTCATAAGCGATCTTATCGAAGCTCGTGCCTTTTCCATCGAATAAGATTCCAAAGCTTCACTTATGGCAAAAAGAATGACGACTGTGGCACCCTCTCCCCATTCACCGATAATCGCAGCACCTATGATGGCAATGGTCATTAATGTCTTCATGTCAAATTGAAGCCTAACCAAATTATTTAATCCTGTAAAAAACAATCTGTATCCACCTATTAAGATGGATGCAGCAAAAAGAATAGTTGTAGAAAGGTGACCTTCGCCCTGCTGAAAAAATGCCACCCAGCCCGTAACAAGAAAAAGAAATGAGAGGAGGACGGTAGCATGCTTTTTGTAAAACGGTACAGCAGGGTCTTCCGGCATTTCCTCTTGTTCAGGAGACACTTTTAGTTTGTCAAACGCACCGGCTTTCTCAATCTCACTTAAACTTGCAGCACCAGTTACAGAAACCTTGGATGCACCGAAATTTACCTTTGCATCCGTGACTCCTTCTATCTTTTTAACATTACTCTCGAACTTTCGGGCGCAGTTTGCACATGATAATCCTTGAATTCTATATATTTGCTCTTCGTTATTTTTCACGTGTCTTCACCTCTTTTTGATGGGTAAAGGCGATATCAATTAATTGTCTAACATGATTATCATCCAAGGAGTAATATACGAGCTTTCCTTCCTTCCTGAACTTTGCCAATCCGAGATCTCTTAGTAGCCTCAGGTGATGAGATGCTGTTGCGACTGTAGACTCAGTAATCGTTGCAACATCATGCACACAGAGTTCTTCTGCTAAATTGAGTGCCTGCGCTATTTTTAACCTGGTTGGATCAGATAAAGCCCGGTATATTTTTGCCACATCATTTGTTATTGTTTCATCTATTTGTTTCTTCACATTTTTTACTTTTGTTTCATTTGCACATTCTTCTTGACACTGCGGTGTTGTCAAAACTTCTGAACTAGACTTTGTTGACATAAAAAGTCCCCCTCTATATTCAAACATTCATTTGAATATTAGTATATGCCAACATAGCTAAAATAGTCAATACAATCACCTAAAATCAAATGAGGTAAAACAAGAACCCTGAAATCGTAGACATAGTTATGACAGAAATGACAAACGCTACCACTAGTTTTTTCTTAAAGATGCTATTTAATAACGCGACTTCAGGCAGACTCGCACCAGCTGAACTGATCAGCAAAGCCATGACAGGTCCCAAGGCCATTCCTTTAGCTATCATTATCTGCGATATGGGAATCATTGTAGAAAGTCGGATATATAGAGGTATACCTATTATTGCCGCAATCGGAACAAGCCACCAATTTTCTCCTCCAAGATATTGTGTAATCATTGAAGTTGGAACAGCGCCATGAATGAAGGCTCCAATGGCTGCGCCAATCAATAAAAACGGATAAACAGTTTTCATTAGTGTAAGTGTTTCTTTCCAAGAACGTTTGATGTCGAACCGTTTGGTTTTCGGTTGATAGTTCTTCAACAACACATTTTTTAATTGCTTTTCAAAACCTAATCTACCCAATAGTAGTCCAATCATTATAGAAAGAGTCGTTGTGGTTAGGGTATATATTAAAGCTACCTTCCAGCCTAGCAATGCTGTCATAATAGTCAGGATGGTCGGATCCAAAACAGGTGAAGCAAAAAGGAATACCATCACAATCCCAAAAGGTACCTTTCTTCTTAATAATGTGACCACCATTGGTATGGTGGAACAGGAACAAAATGGGGTAATAAATGCGAACAAGACAGCGAATAGAGAGCTTAGGAGAATATTACCGGCATTTAGCCACTTCTCCATTTTTTGAAATGGTACAAAAGATTGAATGATGGAAACCAAAAACGTAATGAGAACAAACAGGACCGTTAATTCCAAAGCGATGTACAAAAAACTTGTAATTACTTCTTTCCACATAAAAAACACTCCTTTATTTTATTTGCATTTTGCAAGTATTAACTTTGTAAAAAAGCAAGTATCATAACTTGCTTAATAAAACGGCTTACAGCACATGTTACTTTTGCTCATCGCTGCATTCAATATTGTTAAAGATTCTACTACATCAGCGCTCTCTTTTTCACTTAAATTAGAAAAAACATTCCCTAAATAATGAAGCATCTGTTGATTGATAGCACTTTCCAATTCTTCCCCTTTATCAGTTAGGTATAAGTGATACATTCTTTTGTCTTCAGCTGATTGTCTTTTTTCCACCAGCTCCAGTCTCACAAGTGTTTGAATTTGTCTGCTAAATGTGGTGATATCCATGCCGATTGTTTCCGCTACCTGTTGCATGGAAGGTCCTTTCGATCTTGCCAGTTCATATAAAATATGGCTTTGCACTTGGGAAATTTCAAAATCTTCTACCGAGCAGCAATTTTTGTTCAACATACCAAACCTTCGCATCGTAATTTGAAGAATCGCTCTAACGTCTTCCATTATTTTCACCTCTTATTTTTATTATAGTTTAATATTTGCATTTTGCAACTAATTTCTAAATTAAATTTCCTTATCAGCGCCAATTGTCTAAAATTAACGCTGACAGAAACGGTTACTTTCATTCTGGCAACAACAATATTTTCCCTAACTTCCCTTTCTCCTTAAAGTAAGTCTGGGCTTCCCTCGCTTTGTCTAAAGGAAATGTTCTATCAATGACAGGCTTTATTTTACCATCCGCTATTGCCTGAAGCATATCTTTAAACTCTTCTCTCGTCCCCAAGACGGATCCATACATTGTAATGTGTTTAAGATACAACGTTCTAAAATCCAGATTTGTCTTCTGCCCACCAGCTGATCCTGATATACAAAACTTTCCTCCGTTCTTTAAGACTTGAAGAGATATGGAAAATAAAGCATCTCCTACTACATCTAACACCGAGTCTATCGGCCCATCATTCACATTTAGGATTTCTTGAGATAGATTTTCGGACTTGTAAGATAAAACATGATCCGCCCCTAATTCCTTCAGTCTTTCTTTACCGTTTAGGTCCCCTACAATTGCAATTACCTTTGCACCAAAGACTTTAGAGGCAATTTGAACATTTAGTGACCCCACCCCGCCATTAGCGCCTGTTACCATGACCGTTTGCCCAGGTTGAATTTGAATCTGTTGGACCATATGCCAAGCTGTTAATCCACTTACTGTAAATACAGCACTATCCGAATAGCTAGGCAGGGGCATATCGAAACATAGGTCAGCAGGCCACACCACGTATTCCGCATAACCACCGTCGTATTCAGATCCTATAAAGGACATATCTTCTGAAATATGTTCCTTACCTTCTTCCCCACTAGACGTAAAAGGGAATAAAACAACATCTCTTCCAATCATAGACTCTTCTACCTGATTACCGATTTTCACTATTGTACCCGTTATGTCAGAACCAGGTGTACGTGGGAATTGTACTCCCTCTGGTTTCCAACCTGACTTAGAACCAGTACTGTATGCACCTTCTCTCATCCAGATTTCCGTATTATTTATCGCACAGGCTTTCACCTTTACAAGCACTTCATTTTCTTTTGGATTAGGTATTGGTATGTCTACTAATTCCAACATATCAACATCTCCATATCCGGTTACTTGGACCGACTTCATATAGACAACACCTTTCATTTTCATTTATCTTCATTTATAGTATTAACCTATTTTTTTATTTACGAAAAAAGAGCAAGCTCAATTTCACGCTTACTCTTCCTATTAACTTAACAACAATCACTATCTTTCATACCCAACAACACAAGCCCTTTGCCTTGTGGTGTTTCCTGGACATCCAGGACAAGGTCGGTTGTCATGCTTTCAATTTTCGGATCGATTGCCACTTTTATTGTATTTAATGTTTCCACTTTATCTTCTGCTTTTGCCTCATCCAGAGACAATCCTAATTGTGGGCTTCCTCAGCCCCAGCCTGCAAAGTAAACACGTATGTTGCTTGCCCCGTTTTCACGCAGGATATCAGTGAGTACGTCTTTTGCTTCGTTTGAAACCTTCACGGCCAGTCACCTGCCTTCTTATTATTTTTACTAAACGCTCGTTTAATTCTTAGTTTTTTCGTACATGTTTTGAAGCACTTCTTTTAACTCCGGCTTCACATTTATAACAGGACGTATGGAAGTTGCAAGCCTTTCCGCTTCTTCAACTGTACTAGCTTTCCCCAAGTGAAGAAGGGTACCCATGGCAACCGTTCCTGTTCTATTACGGCCTCCGGAGCAATGGAAGTACACTTTCTTTCCTTCTTGTTGAGCTTGTACGACATATTCAATAGCTGCTTTCACCGATTCATCCTGTTTGGCTGCATCATCTACGATTGGCATATGGATTCGAGGAAGGTTGTCTCCCAAGTTATCCGTTTCCGCCCGCAAGTCTATGATAACATCCAGTCCTTCGTTTGAATGTGCTTCTCTCGCTTGATCTGCACCTCCAATAAAGACATTTTCCATTAATGATTGATAGTTTTTTTCGTTTGTCATATTCATTCACTCCTTACAACAGATTCTCTTTTTCCCATGGCAGGATGGCGCATTTTTCTTTTGTGGACTTTACTCTTTGTATCCAGGGTAATTCATGTTTCCCTCTGCCTGATAGTAATTGGTCTGTTGTATCTGTATTAGCAAAACTTTGATTGATGATCCACCAACGCGGTGTTATGGAAGCACGCTCAAGGTCAGCATGTAATCTTTCAGCCTCCAGTACAGGGGTTGCTTCCGGCAAGGTAACGATAAGTACTGCTGTTTCTTCGGCATTACGAAGGCGTGGAAGCAGGTTTAGCACTTCTTTTGGCACCTCACCCGTTGAACGCAACAATTCCTTTTGATACGATTGGGCTGCTTCAAGCAGTAGCAATGTATGACCTGTTGGTGCAGTATCAATGATGACCACTTCTTTATCCGCCTGACCAACTATCTTGGCAAACTTCTGGAATACCGCTATCTCTTCGGTACAAGGTGAGTTTAGATCTTCCTCAAGGTATGCAAGTTGCTCCTCGCTCAGCTCCTCTCCCGCTTGTTCCAGAACATGCTTTTTATATGATTCTACTTCTGCCTTAGGGTCAACTTTACTGATTGTTAAATGCTCTTTCCTTGTTTTATTTTTTAACGCATGCTCCAAATGCGCAGCAGGATCCGTTGTCGTGAGATGGACTTTCACATCTTTTTCTACAAGCTTAATTGCTAGTTTGGCTGCAAGTGTCGTTTTACCAACGCCACCCTTCCCCATCGTAAATACTACACGATAGTTATGGTTTATAACATCTCCTACCACTTGATCAAAATCAGCAAGTTCTGTAAGTATTTCAGGATTCACCTGACCAGTTTCCTCCATTTGTATCGTTTCCCCATTTAACCAAACTTTTAACGAGTGGATACCAGTTAATGAATACGAAATATAAGGAAGGTACGTCATTGGAATATCATCAAATGTACTCATGGCATTTTCCATGGCTTTCTGTTGCTTATTGAAAAATACCAAGGACACCTCATCGTCTATGACTGGCTTTTCCATTAATCCATTTATTATTAGCTGCTGATTATGAAGGCCAATTTCACGCAACTCCTCAGAGGCACGCGCAGCTTCCATGATTGGCGATTCATCAGGCCTTGTTACCAAAAGCAACTGAGTTTGGGAGGGATCTGACAATGCCTGCACCGTTTGTTCATACAGTTCCTTTTTGGCCCCAAGCCCGGAAAGTGGTCCTAAACAGGAAGCTCCGTGCGTACTCTCCTCCAGAAAATTGTTCCACGCAGTCGGCAGGGAAAGCAGCCTAAGTGTATGGCCTGTTGGAGCAGTATCAAACACAATCACATCATATTGCCCTGTTACCTCTTTTTGTGTTAATAACGTGGAGAATTGGTCAAAGGCTGCAATCTCAACCGTACATGCTCCTGATAACTGCTCTTCCATGGTAGCCAATACTGATTCCGGGAGTTTTCCTTTATAAGGACCAATCACACTTTCCCGGTAATCTCTCGCCGCTTCCTCAGGATCAAGATTACAGGCAAAAAGACCTTCCACACCTGGCACTTGAGAAATGCCATTGGTCAATTCCGTTTGAAAAACATCCTGCAGGTTGGAGGCTGGATCGGTACTGACAATCAATACCCTCTTTCCTTCTTCGGCAAGCGCGATGGATGTAGCACATGCTGTGGACGTTTTACCAACACCGCCTTTACCGGTGAAAAATAAGTATGGTGCTTGTACCATTGTTTTGGGTTGGAATGTTGGGAGCATATAGCCGCCCTCCTAGTTGATTGAGTTTAGAGTAATATTGAGTTTCTTTTTGGGTCTTTCGTGAACAAGTTCCTCTACTTTCACACCGGTCCATTCAGCAAATTCCACGTTTGTAGGGTAATCTGCCACCTTTGCAACTTCGCCATCTACTAGAGTAACTGGAAGACATTCCGGTCCATTTTCCATTAGCAATTCATTCACCTTTTGGTTTGTTACAAACGGTTCAGGCTCTGATCCTAAATTGAAGCGAGTGATTTCGATTCCTTTTTGCTGCAAGGAAAATATAGCACTTGCCACTCTTGTTAGTTCCGGGTCCACACTAGGTCCACATACGCCAGTTGCACAGCACATTGCAGGATCAAAAATTTCAATTTTAGCCATTTCTCATTTCCCCTTTCAAATATAGAAAAAATAGCCGAGATATTTCGCTCGGCCATTTTTATTATTTTCCAGTCTCAGCAAACGTTTTGATTCTGTCGCCGATTTCGTCACGTACGCGTTGGAAGAACTGCCATTTTTCTTCGTCCGTTCCTTCTGCTTTGGCAGGATCATCAAAGCCCCAGTGTACTCTCTCTTTGTTTGGTGGTGTTGCTGGGCAAACATCTGCTGCATGACCACAAAGTGTTACGACTAGGTCTGCTTTTTTCAAGATTTCAGGGTCGATTGTATCGGAAGTTTGGTTCGTGATATCAACATCCACTTCTTTCATTGCTTTTACTGCGTTTGGGTTTACACCGTGTGCTTCGATTCCTGCAGAGTATACGTCCCACTCGTCACTAAGATATTTTTTCCCCCAGCCTTCTGCCATTTGGCTGCGGCAAGAGTTACCTGTGCATAGGAAATAGATTGTTTTTTTAGTCATGATGAAAAACTCCTTTTTTGTAATTTGATTTTATGTTTTGGTTATACACCGCTGTTGATTTCCGCAAATGGCTTCGCTGGAGTCTCATACCCTGCACTACAATTAACAGGATGTGTCTTAACCAATAATGAGTAGCCAGAAATATAAACCTAATAGCGTGATGAACAGGGTTGGGATGGTTAGGATGATACCTACTTTGAAGTAGTATCCCCAACTTATCTTTACTCCTTTAAGGCTTAAAACGTGTAGCCATAGTAATGTTGCCAAAGAACCGATTGGTGTGATTTTCGGACCAAGATCAGATCCGATAACATTGGCATAGATTAACGCTTCCCTAATTGTTCCGGTTGTGGCTGTGTCTTTGATTGCTAATGCATCAATCATGACAGTAGGCATGTTATTCATGAAGGATGAAAGGATAGCTGCAATGAACCCCATGGAGATGGTTGCAACGAATAGTCCTTCATCCGCTGCCATTTGAATCACATCTGTCAGAAGGTTTGTCAATCCTACATTTCTTAAACCATATACCACAACATACATCCCAATGGAAAAGAATACGATCGCCCATGGTGCGCTTTTCAAAATCTGTTTCGTGTGAATTACCTGGCTGTTTCTGCTTATTAAAAGAAAGATGATAGCAACGGTAGCTGCAACGAACGAAACAGGAATACCGGCAAATTCACTAGCAAAGTAACCTATAAGAAGTACCGCAAGTACAATCCATGACAAGTTGAAAAGCTTCATGTCTTTAATCGCTTCTCTTGGTGCCTTCAATACGGACATATCATAATTTTCTGGGATACTTTTACGGAAGAACAAGTAAAGCACCACGATACTTGCCCCAAGTGCAAAGAAGTTTGGAACAATCATTCTTGATGCATATTCCACAAATCCTATTTCAAAGAAATCAGCTGATACGATGTTTACCAAGTTACTTACAACTAATGGTAGTGAGGTAGTATCTGCAATAAATCCGCTTGCCATAATAAACGGCAATATCATTTTCTCTTTAAACTTCAGATTTCTTACCATTGCCAAAACAATTGGGGTCAAGATAAGTGCCGCTCCGTCATTCGCGAAGAATGCCGCTACCACTGCCCCAAGCAATGTAATGTAGATGAACATCCTTACGCCGCTTCCTTTTGCGAATCGAGCCATGTGCAAAGCCGACCATTCAAAGAATCCTACTTCATCTAAAATGAGGGAGATGATGATTAAAGCCACAAACGTCAATGTTGCATTCCAAACAATGCTTGTTACATCGATCACATCGGTAAAGGTAACAACACCGAAGAGTAATGCAAGAAGCGCTCCCCCGCAAGCTGACCAGCCTATGGATAATCCCCTAGGTTGCCAGATAACAAAAACTAATGTAAGTAAAAAAATCACAGATGCCAAAATTATATCCAGCAATATATTCCCTCCCTTAACAACAAGTAATTCTAAGTCCTTTTTCTTCGAGTTCTTTTAGCTTTTCTTCTAGTGAAGGAACATACACTAATATGGAAGTAATTAATGCATAGTGTGGATGTTCTGTATTAATCGAATACATAATCCACTGGCCCTTCCTTGATTCTTTTACAAGACCTACCTCTTTAAGCTTCTTCACATGTTGGCTGATCGAAGGTTGACTCATTTGAAAAATCTCGACAAACTCACATACACAGCAATCGTGATCTTGTAGAAGAGCCAACATGGAAAGCCTCGTTTTATCGCCTAAAATCTTCAGCGTGACAGCCGCTTCTTCCATCTTCAATACTTGTTGCATACGTACACCTGCCTTTGGTAAAAATAAGTAATATAATCAAACACTTATATAACAATCCTCTTATATAATAAAATACTTATATGTTTGTTTCAACCTTTCTTTTGTAAAGAAATTGTGAAGAAAAATTGTAGAACTATCAGTTAATTGGTATAATATATTTAAGAAAGCGCTTCCAAAAAACATATGAGTGGGAAAGGTGATGCTGTGTTATGATGGACTATCAGTACAGACGACGAGCTTTTCAAAACCTACATGTGGAACAAGAAGAAGCAAAAATGGATCTAAAACAAAAAATTAGAAAATCGAAATCAATGTTGGCTTCCATAGCCTCGTTCTTTTCCTTTTTTCATCACACATCATAAGGAGCTTACATGCTCCTTTTTATTATGTCTTTTTTTACAAAGAAAACGGGACAAAATGAATTGTCCCGTTAATTAACTATATATTAATGACCTGAAGTAGCAGATAAACCTACTCTGTCAATTAGTGTTTTACTTTCATCATTGAGGCCTATAATTTTAACGTTCTTACCTAATCTTTGATATTTTTGCACCGTTTTTGAGATTGCGGTAACAGCAGATTGATCCCAAATGTGCGTGTTACTAAAATCAATGACAATCTCTTTGGGATCATTATTATAATCGAATAAATCCACAAAATGACTCATCGTTCCAAAGAACATTTGTCCAGAGATTTGATAATGCATGACGTCTTCTTTTAACGTCATAGTAGCTTTTATCTTCGCCATCTTCCAGCCGAAAATTAATGCACTTAACACAACCCCTGCTCCTACACCTTTTGCAAGGTCATGTGTGTAAACAACAATAGCAACCGTTACAACCATTACTACTGCATCTGCACGAGGTATCTTATGAAGTTCTCGAATCGACTGCCAATCAAATGTCCCGATGGAAACCATAATCATTACTCCAACAAGGGCAGCCATTGGAATTTGAACGACAACATCTCCAAGGACCATGATCAGGAATAAAAGGAATGTACCTGCTACTAATGCAGAAAGCCTTCCCCGTCCACCTGATTTAACATTAATTACAGATTGTCCAATCATGGCACAACCAGCCATACCACCGAAGAAACCAGTTACGACGTTTGCAATACCTTGTCCCTTCATTTCTCGGTTTTTATTACTCTTTGTATCTGTCATTTCGTCCACAATTGTCGCTGTTAAAAGGGATTCTAAGTTACCTACAATAGCAAGTGTGAATGCATACGGTAGAATAATCATAAATGTTTCCCAAGACAAATCCACCATTGGGATATGGAAGAAAGGTAAGGTTCTAGAAATCTCACCTTGATCTCCAACTGTACTTAGACCAAACCCTCCACCAAATAGGGTGATCGCTGTAATAACAACAATTGCAACTAAGGCAGATGGTAATGCTTTGGTGACTCTCGGAAGCAAGTATATGATAGCAAGTGTCGCAATGACAAAGCCAACCATTATCCAGGATCCACCTTTTTCAGGAGTAAAATGCACTAATTGTGCGGTGAAAATTAAGATTGCTAAAGCATTAACAAATCCAATAATTACTGCCTGAGGGAGAAAAGAAATAAACTTCCCAAGCTTAAATACACCCATTATGATTTGTATTATACCTGTTAACACAGTAGCTGCGAATAGATACTCGATTCCATGATCTGAAACCAATGTAATCATCAATAATGCCATGGCCCCAGTTGCAGCTGAAATCATCCCTGGTCGTCCACCAGTGAAGGCAATAACCACGGCAATACAGAAGGATGCATAAAGACCTACCATCGGGTCAACACCCGCGATGATTGAAAATGCAATTGCTTCAGGAATGAGGGCTAATGCTACGGTCATACCGGCAAGTACGTCACCACGCACGTTGCCAAACCATTCTTGTTTTAAGTTTGCTACGTTCATAGCACACCTCTTTCTATATTATTTAGTTTTGTGACTTTCTACTCTCAAGAAAGTCGGGTCCGTTTGCAACAGAAAGAATCATACCACATATTTTCTGCGCTGAAAATCAGTATGAAAACGGGAACATGCGAGTTTATCTCTTCATTTCTTCCGTTTCCTCTATTTATCTATCGTTTTTGTATATCTGTAAAAATATAGACAATGGAACAATAAAGAAAGCTCTGTTCATTAAGAACAAAGCTCTCCTTTTTAGTCATTCAATTCGTAATGGCTACCCTTTACAAGGTAGAATATATTTTCTGATATATTGGTGGTATGATCGGCCATACGCTCAATATATCGGCAGATGAAGCTCAATTGGGTAATTTCAGGTATCAAATCCGGGTGGTCTTTGGTCAACTGAAGTAGCTCACGGATGTTTTGACCGTATAGCTCGTCCACTTGATCATCCATGTCCGCTACCTTCTTCGCCAAGACTACATCCTCATCATAATAAGCTTTCAATGCAAGTGATAACATTTCAGTCGCAATGCTATGCATTTTCTCAATCTTCTCAAGCTGAATGATTGGTTGAGTGTTTTTCCCGATTCTTATCGTAGATTTTGCAATATTTACAGCAAAATCTGCGATACGTTCTACATCCGTGGAGATTTTAATTGCTACGAAAATTCTACGTAAATCAATTGCCACTGGTTGCTGTTTGGCAATTAGAAGAATGGCAAAGTCATTAATCTCTTCATCTAAACGGTCTGCCTTGTTATCTTCTTCAATAATCTGAAGCGCAAGGTCCACGTTTTGGTTTGTTAAGGCGTCAATGGATTTTCCCATTGCAATTTCAGCCAAACTACCAAGTTCCAATAATTTATCTCTTAACGTTTCTAAATCCACATGAAATTGACGCAATACCATCTACCTCTTCCTTTCTCAACCTTTATTATCCGAAACGACCAGTAATATAGTCTTCTGTACGCTTATCTGACGGATTGGAGAACAATTTATCTGTTTCAGAATATTCTACCACTTCCCCATTTAAGAAGAAAGCTGTTCTGTCCGATATACGTGCAGCTTGTTGCATATTATGCGTAACAATGACGATACTGTAGTCTTTCTTTAGTTCTTGAACGAGTTCTTCCACTTTAAGAGTAGAGATAGGGTCAAGAGCAGATGTTGGTTCATCCATTAAGATAACGTCCGGCTCAATAGCCAAACAACGAGCAATACATAAACGCTGCTGTTGTCCACCAGATAGACCGTAAGCATTTTCTTTTAGACGGTCTTTGACTTCATCCCAGATTGCAGCTCCACGTAAGCTTTTTTCCACAATTTCATCAAGGACTTTTTTATTACGGATTCCATGAATTCTTGGTCCATAAGCAATATTGTCATAAATGGATTTTGGGAACGGATTAGGTTTTTGGAATACCATTCCTACATTTGTTCTTAGTTCTTCCACTTTATAAGACTTACTTAAAATATTCTTTTCACGATAAAGAATATCACCAGAAACTTTAACACTTGGGACTAATTCAACCATACGGTTCAATGTCTTAATATAAGTGGACTTTCCGCAACCGGAAGGTCCGATGATTGCCGTAACCTCGTTTTCATAGATCGGCAAGTTGATGTTTTTCAAAGCTAAATTTTCGCCGTACCATAAGTTCAAATCTTTTGTATGGTACACAATGCTTTTGTCTTTTGGAGTTATTGTTTTAGAAGAATTGTTCTTCGTTTCACGTTCAGGCACCGTAATTTGCATAGATGATTCCTCCTAGGATTAAAATCTTCTTTGGAATTTATTTCGAATAATTACTGCAATGGAATTCATGACTAATAAAATGAAAAGTAGTACTACGATAGTAGCTGCTGCTAAGTTCGCATATTCTGCAACAAGAGCTGCGTCAATTGTCCAGTAGTAAATTTGCATTGGAAGTACAGTGAATTTGTCGAAAATCCCCTCAGGTAGCGGAATCAATAACGCCGGAATTCCCAATACAACTAATGGAGCCGTTTCCCCGATAGCACGGGATAACGCAAGGATAACTCCTGTTAAAATACCCGGTAATGAAGCTGGCAAAACGATATTCTTGATTGTCTGCCATTTAGTCGCACCCATTCCGTAGGATGCTTCTCTTAAGTAACCAGGAACTGAGCGAATTGCTTCTTGACTAGCTACTACTACGATAGGAAGAACTAATAATGCCATTGTCAGACCACCAGCCAACACGATATTTCCAAGACCAGCCGCTCTAACAAATATAGTTAATCCCAAGATACCGAATACAATGGACGGTACACCTGCAAGGTTTGAAATATTCGTTTGTAAAAAGCGTTGTAGGCGTCCTTTTTTTGCATACTCTTCTAAATAGATAGCTGTGCCGACACCGAGAAACAAAGTGATTGGCGCAACAACTAACAT
This sequence comes from Bacillus sp. RO1, assembly GCF_012524115.1. GTDB lineage: Bacteria > Bacillota > Bacilli > Bacillales > Bacillaceae_I > Sutcliffiella_A. The sequence continues at coordinate 57,555 of NZ_JAAZWB010000066.1, forward strand.
CAGCCATACAGTACCCATGATGGCACCCATGATTCCAGCTCTATCTGCCATAGTAGACAGTTTACTCGTTATAAATTGAAGATCAACCCAACCCATACTCTGAGAAATAACTCGGTAAAAAAGAATGACAAGTACAACAAGACCAATTAATGTCGCTGCTAAAAATAATGATTTAGCAATATTGTTCACTGTTAGTCTAGAATTCATTTTCTTTTGAACTTGCGCTGCATCAACATACTTCATCTTAATATTCCTCCCTATACTTGCGAGAGATATACTGGGCGATCAGGTTCATGACAAGTGTAAACACGAACAATGTCATCGCAACAGCATACAAGCTATAATATAAAGTTGAACCAGCTGGTGCATCTCCACCGGTTACTTCCACAATGTATGCGGTCATCGTTTGCATAGATTGTGTGACGTCAAACGTAAAGTTCTTTGTACTTCCACTCGCAATCGTTACAATCATCGTTTCACCGATTGCACGGGAAATAGCTAGAACAAATGATGCGACAATTCCAGACATAGCTGCAGGAACTACCACTTTCCAAGCTACCTCAAGCTTCGTTGATCCAAGCGCCAATGCTCCCTCTCTCATAGCATTAGGAACGGAGCTCATCGCGTCTTCCGATAAAGAGGCAACCATTGGAATGATCATTATTCCCATAACTATTCCTGGACTGAGGATATTGGTTGGTTCTAAACCAGGAATGATTTGTCTTAATAAAGGTGTTACAAAAGTGAATGCGAAAAATCCGTAAACGATTGTAGGAATACCCGCTAGCACCTCTAAGATAGGTTTTAAAATTCTTCGTACTCTATCGGATGCATACTCGCTTAAGAAAATCGCGCTCATTAAACCGATAGGGATTGCCACAACCATTGCAATGACAGAAGAAATGATTGTTCCTGTCAACAAAGGAAGCACACCGAATTGTGCATTTTCCCCTAGAGGTTTTAATTGTGTACCAGTAAAGAAGTCAAGAAACGGAATTCTAGAAAAGAATTCTACTGTCTCAAATAATAATGTAAAAATAATACCCAAAGTTGTAAAAATAGAAATTGTTGCGATACCCAAAAGAAACTTAGGTACAAACGCTTCAATAAATCTATTTGTGTTTAGAGTCGTCTTTTTCTTATTGATTAACTCTCTCACATTGATGCTATCTTTCTGATTAGCCAATTTGAAATCCCCTTTCATCCTTTACCCTAACGTAACAAGGACCATCCAAAGCCTATTTTAAAAATACATAGAGGAAGATGAGCAGCAAGGAGCCCCTCATCTTCCCTGAAAACTTACTTTAAACCTTCAAGCTCTTCTACTGCAGTTTGAATTTCTTCATCTGTTAATGGAGCAAATCCTGTTTCACTAGCAACAGTTTGTGCATTTTCCATTGTGTAGATTGCATAATCAAGTACTTGAGGCTTTTCTTTCGCCATATCTACATTCAAGTAAGTGAATACTGGACGAGTAAAGTTTGCATAGTCACCGTCTTCAGCGATTGTGTCAAGAGATGGTTCTACAGGACCGTTACCGAAGTCAACTTTTACAGCCGTTAATTTATCTGTGTTGCTTGCATAGTAACCGTAACCGAAGAATCCGATTGCGTTTTTATCTTTAGAAACAAGGTCTACTAGTGTAGAGTATTCTTGTTGTAAATTTACACCTTCAACTAGATCTTTTTCTTCAAGGATTTTTTCCCAGAAGAACTCATATGTTCCGTGGTTTTCGTTTGGACCGTAAGCTTTGATTGGCTCATTTGGGAAGTCTGGGTTGATATCAGACCAGTTTTTAATATTGCCTTCAGCTAAGAAGATTTTTTTAATGTCTTCTTCAGTTAATTCAGTTGCCCAGTCGTTTTCTTTATTAATAACAATTGTTAATCCGTCAAGTGCCACTTTCATTTCTTTTACTTCCAAGCCAAGCTCATCAGCTTGTGCTTTTTCTTCATCTTTAATTGTACGAGATGCGTTATTAAAATCAGTTCCGTCTTCTACTAGGAATTTCTTAAATCCAGCAGAAGTACCAGCACGACTTACTTCAACAGATACGCCTTCTTGAGCTTCTGTCATGTATTTTTCAGCCATTAATGACATGAAAGGGAATACTGTTCCAGATCCATCAATTACTACACTACCTTCAAGTTCTTCTCCGCCTTCAGCTGAAGTTCCTTCGTTACCACCGTTGTTGTTTGCATTACCACATGCTGCAGCGAATACTGCAAGTGATGCAACGATAGCTAGTAATAAAAAACGTTTGAAGCTTTTCATTTCTTAATTCCCCCTAAGGTTTTTGTTTTTGTTGATGTTTCTGTGTTTATCTTGCCCTACGAATAATAGAATATAACTTGTGTGTTAACTACGTATGAATCAAGTGTAAAGGTTTTGTAAATGTCGTTTTTTCTGTAGTTTTATCGGGAATAATGGAGGAATTTAGTGTATGTTTGCTATTGCAAAATAAATAAAGGGGCATTAGGACACAAAAAAGCACCCCGATTTGGAGTGCTTTTTTACTATTACTCTGTATCTTCTTCATTATTCTGCTCTTCTACTTCTTCTGTTTGTTCTTGATTTTCTTCCGATTTTTCTCCCATAGCACGTTCTTTCTTTAGACTAAAGTAAGCATCCATAACCGCATCACCAATACGAGTACTAATTCCGCCTGTTACGCTAAAGTCCGTAGATGCATATGGCACCATAATAGCATAAGCAATTTCAGGATTATCATAAGGTGCATAACCTACTAGGTTAAAGTTTAGTGTGTCATGGTAACGCTTTTCTCCATTAGGAAGAATCTCTTGATACCTAGACTCAGCTGTACCCGATTTTCCAGCAGGCTTATACTGTTTCATTTTAGAGCTGCTTGCTGTTCCTCTTGATCCATGATAAACCCTGATAAATCCATTTTGCACCTGTTCAATTTGTCTATCTGTCATGTCTACTCTATTTAATACTTGAGGTTCGAAAGGTTCAACTACACGCCCAAGCTCTTCTCCATTATTGGGCTCTCTTATCTCTCTAACTAATTGCGGCTTCATTCTATACCCGCCATTGGCGATAGTAGATACGTATTGTGCCAATTGAAGCGTGGTGTAAGTATCATACTGTCCAATTGATAAATCTAGAAAAAGACCAGGGTATCTTGTCTCTGTTCCTTCAAAACCCGCAGATTCTCGAGGAAGGTCAATACCTGTTTCTACTCCTAAACCGAATTGAGCTAGATAGGACCTAAATGTATCAAAAGCGTTTGGTGGTATGAACAACGGTTGTTTTGGCGAGTAATTTGCACCAGCAATAGCCATAGCTATTCTGAACATATATACGTTGGAAGACCTTTCAAGTGCTGTTAAATCATTTATACTTCCCATATTTGTATAGGAAGCCTTTCTTAAAGCATCTGACCCCCGTCCAATATATAATGGGGAATCATACAGGTAGGAACCCGGCTGGATGACACCGTGCTGATAACCAGCTAGTACAGAGGCTCCCTTAACTGTTGAACCAGGTTCATACGCTTCTTGGATGGCGCCTAAAGCATTGTCATAAATTTTTAATTGGCCATCTTCTTCATCCCGGATTAATTGCTTTCCTGCAAGAGAAAGGACTTCACCAGTTTTAGGGTTCATTACAACGACAAAAGCGCGGTCTAGAAATCTTGCCTTGGCGCTTGGATTTGCTCGCGTTTGTAGCATCTCTTCAATTAATACCTCTTCCACTTTCTGCTGGAATTCCATATCTATTGATAAAATCAAATCTTTCCCACGTTGCCCATCATAAACTTTTTCTTGATGAAGTAAATTTCCGCCAGTGTCAGTCACATTGCGAACTCTTGCCTTTTGACCCTGTAAAACATTTTCGTATTGAGCTTCAAGTTGTGAAGTGCCAATTCGATCATTTCGACTATATCCACGGGCAAGGAATTCATCTACCTTCTCACTTGGAATCCCAGTCTCTGATGTTGAAACATTACCAAAAACAGAATCGAGGGTTGAGCCATAGGCATAAGATCGGATAAAGTCCGTTGTAATATCCACACCAGGCAAATCGGTCAGCATTTCACTAACCATAGCAAATTCCTTCGCTGTTACATCTTGGTTCTTAACAATCTGTGGGGTAAGGGCATACCCTTTATTAAACTCACGGAAGATTGCCAGAACCTCTTCTTCATCTTCAGTTATTTCAGCTAATTGCTCTTTCGTAATTCTATCTAACTGGAGATCATATAACTCCCTTTCTTCCATATCACCATCGGCAACTTTTTTCCGGTCTTCTTCCGTTATCAGCTTTGCCGCTTCTTCAGGACGAGTCAGAATCCAATAATCTTTCCTATCTCTTTCCTGAATCTTTGTAGTGTCCATTGAAATAATTTTAGAAAGTTTTTTTGCTACCTCTAGTTGTTCATTTGGGCTTGTTGATTGCATGCGGGTATATGTAATAGCATTTAATGGTGTGTTATCCACTACAACATTGCCATTGCGATCATATATTTTCCCTCTAGGTACCAAAGTATTTACCGTCACGTTTTCGGTTCGATCTACCTCTTTCCGGTAATCTTCCCCAAAAACGATTTGGACAAATCCTAGTCTTAGAATGAGGGCTGAGAACAGTAAAAAAACCGCAAAAAACAAAAGGTTTAAGCGCGACGGGACGTAATTCTTCTTTTTCTTTTTTTGCTTTTGATTTGTCATCCTTTACACCTTTTCATTAATTATTTCGAGTGGCTAATATAAGCAACTTGTTTATAAAAAGTAAGAGACACCTACGTTAGTCTGTATAGGTGTCTGTGTCTTTATCTATTGTATAGGAAATCATAATAAATTTCTATTATTAAATCCCTTTTAAGGAGTTGATTCTCCCTCACCGTCTCGCAAAGTTGTCACAATTGGATGTGGTTCTTCCTTTGGAGAAGGCATGGGTTCTAATTCTACTTTACGGATGAATGGATAGATTAATGCGTGTCCTGCACCAATCACGCCCAAAAGGATTGGAATACTCTTTTGCGTATCAAAAAAGATTACCGCAATCAAAAACAAGATAATAGAAGTAATACGCCCTATATTTAAGAAAATTTCCCTGACAACAATATATTCAATGCGCATCTCTGCTGCTTTCCACCCTCTTCCAATCACATCATAGGTCAAGGATACATATGGAACTAACAACAACGGATAGGCTATTGCGATGGTTACTGCGTACATGAGCAACTTGACGTAAGTTAATTCAAAGATAAGAAAGAAAATCGCTCCATACAATATTAGTCCTCCTAGGAGGATTGCTTTCTTCCTGAACTCTTTCTTAATAAGCCTCGTGGCCAGATAGTAACAGACAAATGCCACAGCTGAGTTTAACAATCCGAACGTTCCTAGTGCCAATTCACTGTTCGTTGTAATAAATACCAATACAGAAACTGCAAAAAGGAAAGTACCTTCACGTAAACCTTGAAAAAAGTGTGCATTCGTTATGTATCCCCAGTTCTCATTATTTTTTCTTTCCTGTAAAATACGCCTTAGTTCGAAGCTTCCTTCCGCCCCGCGCCTTTTTAAAAATAGGCTTAAGATTACTGCAGCAAAAAAAAGAATGAGGGAGATAGTGAAGATTACCGTGTAACCTGTAAACTTTTCTAATGTAGAGATAATATAGCCGGCCGCAAAGGGTCCAATCATTCCACCGACTGAAGTCAATATCCCCAAAAATCCATTAAAAAAATCCCTAGTTTCAGGCTCTGTAATTTCAAAAGTCAATACGTTAAAAGCAAGCCAGTAGAAACCATATCCTATGCCAAGCAGTGCACCTAAAAGCAATAAATAGGTGGAGGCCTTGTCACCAATGAACAAAACAAACAAATAAAAAAGTGCTAAGAATACGACTCCTAAACGTAGCACAATGACACGATCGATTTTTTTGGCCCATCTACCTGCCAATATAAATGTTAATGGCTGAAAAATGACTATTGCTAAATTGTAGAAGCCTAGGTCACTGAATTCGCCTGATTGCTTCCAGAGGTACACATTTACGAATGTATTGGATAGAGCAATGCTGAGAGAATAAAGTCCACCGATGATTAAGAGTAGCATCAGGTCTTTGTTTACTTCGACATCGCCGATTAGTTTTTTGAGTGCTGCCATTATTACCCCGCTCCTTTATCTACGTTTATTGTGGCTTAAAGGAGTGGGAGTTATGTACTTTGATTTTTGAACATCTTGAAGACATTCTTTAACTCCGCTGTTGATTTCCGCAAATGGCTTCGCTTTCCTAGGGGCGCTGCTGAAGCCTCCTCGGCTTCGCCTGCGGGGTCTCCACCTAGCGCTATCTCCCTCAGGAGTCTACGCCTTTTGCTCCAATCAACAGCTATAGAACACGTAAAAAAATAAAAACTCCCATCCAATTAGGGATGAGAGTTTTTTGTGCATTATTTATTTTGCTTCGTTGTAAAGTTTTCCTACTACATCCCAGTTGATTACGTTGAAGAATGCGTTGATGTAGTCAGGACGGCGGTTTTGGTAGTTTAGGTAGTAAGCGTGCTCCCATACGTCAAGGCCAAGAACAGGAGTCTTACCTTCCATTAATGGAGAGTCTTGGTTTGGCGTGCTTGTAATTTCAAGTTCACCATTGTTTACTACTAACCAAGCCCAACCAGAACCGAAACGAGTAGCTGCAGCTTTTGCAAACTCGTCTTTGAAGTTGTCAAAGCTACCAAATTTGCTAGTTAAAGCGTCAGCCAATTCACCGTTTGGAGAAGTAGCGCCACCTGGAGTTAGGATGTTCCAGAAAAGACTGTGGTTCGCGTGTCCACCACCGTGGTTGCGAACAGCTGTTTTGATGTTTTCAGGAACTGCATCCATGTTGGAAATTAGCTCCTCTACACTTTTACCTTGAAGTTCTGCTTGTCCTTCAAGTGCAGCGTTAATACCTGTTACGTAAGTATTGTGATGCTTTGTGTGGTGAATGTTCATTGTTTCTTTGTCGATGTGAGGCTCCAATGCGTCGTATGCATAAGGTAATTGTGGTAGTTCGTATGCCATAATTATCTCCTCCTAATTGTTATGTAATAAAAATTGAACCAAAAAAGCATGACCCTTTTGATCCGTTAGTTTCAGATTACCAAAACTTGTACAATCTTTCAATTAATCTGCTTGCCTTCCTTAAAATAATTATTAACTATTAAATGGATAACTCTTGGGACAAGCGATACATACTTTCATCTATCTTATGGGGCATGGAGAATACTTCATCAAAGGAATAATCAACAATCTGATTTTTTTCCATCCCCACTGCTCTACCTGCTTTTCCTTCCATTAATAACTCCACAGCTCGTCCGCCTAGACGGCTTGATAGGACACGGTCAAATGCAGTGGGTGTTCCTCCTCTTTGAATATGTCCAAGAACCGACACCCGCGTTTCTAATTGTGTTTCTTTTTCAATCAGTTTAGCAAAATCCATTCCACTGCTAACGCCCTCTGCAAGGACAATGATCGTATGTTTTTTGCCTCGTTTTTGCCCACTCTTTATTCGTCCTACAACATCTTCAAGTTTAAATCCTATCTCAGGTATGATAATGGTCTCTGCTCCACCTGCAAGACCCGCCCATAAAGCGATATCTCCTGCATGGCGGCCCATCACTTCAATAATAAATGTACGTTCATGAGAAGTTGCAGTATCTCGTATTTTATCGATGGCGTCAATTACTGTGTGAAGTGCTGTATTAAATCCGATTGTATAATCCGTTCCAGCAATATCATTGTCAATGGTTCCAGGCAAGCCGATACATGGAAAGCCATGTTCTGTTAGCTTTTGTGCGCCACGGTAAGACCCATCTCCTCCAATGACCACAAGCCCTTCAATTCCATGTTTCTTCAACTGTTCTATCCCTTTTTGTTGCCCTTCAAGGGTTTTGAATTCTTCACTCCTTGCTGTATATAAAACGGTACCGCCACGATGGATAATATCTCCAACAGACCCAAGCTCCAATTTTTTTATATTGCCAGCCATAAGTCCTGCATACCCTTGATAGATACCATATACATTTAAGTTGTGGTATATTGCTTTTCTTACTACAGCCCTTACAGCCGCATTCATTCCAGGCGAATCTCCGCCACTTGTTAAAACTCCAATCGTTTTCAAGTCATTCACTCCTTTTTCGCACCTATTATTGCTATAGCACAAATGTATCCTCTTTAAACACTTCTAGTATAACCTTGTTTAAATGAAAATAAAGAACACAATGATCATAATCCCCTGGATAATCCCCTTCACCAATGCACTGCTGAAGAGACCAACAACAGAACCGAATCCTGCTTTCATTGAGGCTTTTAATCCATTTCTATTAAACATCAGTTCACCAATGACTGCTCCCAAAAATGGCCCAAGAATGATCCCTGCTATTGGAATCACAAACGGGCCAACCAACAATCCAATGGTACTTCCCCAGATAGATGCGTTGCTTCCGCCAAACTTTTTAACACCTAAAAGGTTTGCAAAGTAGTCCGCGACAAATAGCAAAATGACAAATAATACGGTAATCGTCCAGAATATAAAAGTCAGCTCTTCAAAAGAGAAAAATACTCCATAAAGGAGAAATCCACCTACTAAAAATAGCACACTTGGAATGATGGGATAGACCAGTCCAACGAAAGCGATGACAAATAATGCAATAATTATTGCCCAATATACGATTTCCACTTCAAAACCCTCTTTCATAAATTTTAAAAAAACCAGACCCATAAGAGTCTGGTTTAATTATACGTTCTTACCTATTATAAAGTTTCGTGATCTTCGCCTAATACTGCCTCTGCGATATTTACAGCATGATCCCCGATACGCTCAAGGTTACTGATAATATCCACAAACACAATTCCAGCTTGACCGGAGCATAATCCCTCATTCATACGTAAGATATGTTTCTTACGAAGTGAGCGCTCCATTTTGTCAATCTGATCTTCTTTCATACGAACATCATTTGCAAGTGTTTTATCATTTGTACGAAGTGCTTCAATGGATTCTTTTACTGTGGAAACTGTTAGTGAGAACATTTCCTCTAAATCCTTCTCAGCAGCTTCTGTTAACTCTACCTTGTTTGCAATTTGATAATCGACTAATTCGACGATGTTCTCGAAGTGGTCACCGATTCTTTCGATATCTCTTACTGTATCCATTAATACAGAATGTTCTTCTGACTCATTATCTGATAAAGAACTTGAAGATAACTTTACAAGATAGTCAGTAATTTTTCTATCAAGGTTATTGATTGCTTCTTCCACTTGATATGCTTGTTCGGAGTACTTCGTTACGCCAGTCTTTAAATACTCGTGAGTAGATTCAAGTCCAACCACAGAATATTCACCCATGCGAAGAACTTCTTCTTTTGCTTGTCCAAGTGCCAATGATGGTGATTGTTCAATAAAAATAGGATCTAAATGCTTTGGTTTATATTCTACAAAGCTATCCTCACCAGGAATGATTTTAGTAACAACTAAAGCCAGTAATCCAATGAACGGCAACTGAATAATCACGTTGGCAATATTAAATGAACCGTGTGCAAATGCAATGGTCATTTCTGGATTTAGGTCTAACATTTGCTGTAGAAACTCTACATACATTTGGAAAGGAATCAACAATATCAAAACAATTGCTGTTCCTAAGACATTAAACATTACATGTGATAAAGCAGCACGTCTTGCAGCAACGCTTGCCCCAAGAGCAGCTAGAACTGCTGTAATCGTTGTACCAATATTGTCTCCAAAAAGTACCGGTAATGCAGCTCTAAGATCCATCGCACCTTGTCCGTAAAGTTCTTGCAAAATCCCTACAGTAGCACTTGAACTCTGAACAATAACGGTAAATACCGTTCCGACTACTACCCCAAGTATTGGGTTATCACTCATGGTTACCGTTAAATCAATGAAAGCCGGCAACTCTCTTAGTGGTTTAAGTCCACCTCCCATGATTTTCAAACCATAGAATAATGTACCAAAACCAAAGACAATCTGACCTAAGTACTGGATTTTCTGGTTTTTAAAGAAGAATAACAAGATTGCACCTGCTGCAATGATTGGCAAGGCATACTCATCAATTTTAATACCAATGATGAATGCTGTTACAGTAGTACCGACGTTTGCACCCATAATGACACCAATCGCTTGGCGTAAGGTCATGAATCCTGCACTAACCAAACCTACTGTAAGTGCCGTGGTTCCTGAGCTAGATTGAATAAGGACCGTTACAAGGATACCCGCAAATACACCCATTAACGGATTAGTTGTAAAACGATCTAAGATATCTCTTAGCTTATCACCAGCTGATTTCTGCAGTCCGTCACCCATGTATTTAATCCCGAAAAGGAAAATACCCAGACCACCAATAAATTCAAAAATTAACTTCTGAACATCCAAGTCCAATACATTCAACCCCTTAATCAAAAACAATATAGTATCGACAAAAATCTACAAAACCAAATACAATTATTAACCTAATATGATTCTAATGTAAATACCCTTCATAATAAATTTACATTATCTTTACAAACCGTAACTTGAAATTTACATTAGTGACTGTTACGCAATTATATATTGTTCCCTTACCCAATTTAAGATAACATGAAATGGATATATTACTTTAAAAGGACTGATAGGAATTGAATATTTTCTCTCAATTTGTAAAGAGCTTGTATTCCCCGAAAGCAATGGCCTCCTTTCGCTTTCAAGGAATAGGTAAAACCATCCTGTACGTATTTTTTCTTGTTCTTATATCTTCTATTCCCATGTTTATCACTTTTGGAACTAGTGCAGTGAATTTAGTTAATAGTACAGAGGAATTTCTACAAAACGAAACACCCGACTTTTATATCAAGGACGGAGAATTTTTTGCAGATGTAGAGGAACCTTTCATTGTAGATGAAGAAGGGTTCACTATTATCTTGGACCCTGAAAATGAGTTATCGTTAAATAAGATCAGCTCTTACGGAGATGTTGTAGCCATCCAGTCAAAGGAAATAATTTTTAAAGGAGTAGGCCAGACCGATTTTGTACCATTAAGTGATTTTCAGGGAACAGAAGTTACTAAAGAGGACTTGCTTCAATTCATGGATTCTGTGGGAAGCGCATTTCCTATCATCATTACAGTTTTAATAGTAGTAGGGTATCTATTCTTTACAGCAACTAAATTCGTTCAAATTTCTATTTTAGGTTTGTTTGGGTTACTCCTTAAAAATGTGTTAAAAAGAAATAAGTTACAGTATCGCCATACATGGGTCTTGGCTGCGTATGCAGTCACGCTTCCAACAATAATTTTCACGATTTTACAGACAAGCAGTTTGGTACTACCTTTTTCATCATTAATAAGCTTTGCTGTGTCCCTTTTCATTCTCTATCTTATAATTAAGGAAGTTAAAGTTAAAAAGCCTACTACAATTAGTTAATAAAAAAGCACCGACAAATTTTAAATAATTTGTCGGTGCTTTTTTGTTATTTTTTTCTTGGACAAGCATATAGTTAAGTATGCTTGACTGAGGGGGAAGTTAAAAATGATCCGATTATTCGTTGCAGCTCTAATTCTCGTTACCATCTACAGCATTTATTATGATTTATCATCCGGCACCATCCCTGAGCCCGCCACTCCTGTTGCAGCTCCTGTTCCGATTACAAGCCCTGATACAGAATCAGAAAGTTCCACCTTATCCTCACCTACTAACAACCTTTACATAGAAGTTGAAATAAAAGCTGGTGATACCGTACTCACTGTGGCAGAAAAAATTGCAAACAAACCAATCCCTGTCTCCATCACACAACTAGTAGAAGACTTCCAAAACCTAAACGACGGCATCACCCCAGAAAAAATTCAAATCGGCAAAACCTACAAGTTTCCTGTCTACTAACAGCCAGGAAACTTTTACTTTATATAATGTATAATAGACAACCCAGTTGATTGAAGTGAATGGAGCGTAGACGCCCGCGGGAGGAAGGGACAGGTGAGACCCATAATTAAAGAAGCCACTGAAAAACTGACATCTCATGTATTTAATTTTTTTAAGCTGGTGATTGGAGCAAAAGGCGGAGACTCCTGCGGGAGAGTAGCGGCAATGTTGAGACCCCGCAGCGAAGCGAGGAGGCTCAAGGTCGCCCCGCGGAAAGCGAAGCCTTTTGCGGAAATCAACAGCGGTGTTTTAAAAACATCAAATATCAAGTACTTTTTCAGCGGCCTCCAACGGCGTGAGGAGACTCACGGACAGCCCACAGGCAAGCGAAGCGCCTGGAACGGAAATCAACCGCTAGTCTGACAGCCAGGAAACTTTTTCACTTGTCAGATGTGGTTACGATTGTTAAAATATGTTGGGAGTTAGTGGATAATACTAGCTTTTTCTCTCATTACAAGCTACTCTTATGAAGAAAGATGTTTTGATCTGTAGATCATTCCTAAAGGAGCGATTCACTCGTGAATGAAATAATACATCGTACAAAAACCCGCCCGGTTAAAGTTGGAGACATCACAATCGGCGGCAGTAACGAACTATTTATCCAAAGTATGACAACCACCAAGACACATGACGTAGAAGCAACGGTTGCAGAAATTAAACGCTTGGAAGAAGCAGGCTGTCAGGTAGTCCGTGTGGCATGTCCCGACGAGCGCGCAGCTAATGCCATCGCTGACATAAAAAAACAAATTAACATTCCGCTAGTTGTGGATATTCATTTTGATTACAAACTGGCTCTTAAAGCAATTGAAGGCGGGGCGGATAAAATCCGTATTAACCCAGGTAACATCGGGCGCCGCGAAAAAGTTGAAGCCGTTGTAAAAGCGTGTAAAGAAAAAGGCATTCCGATTCGTATCGGTGTAAATGCTGGTTCTTTGGAAAAGCGTATCATTGAAAAATACGGTTACCCTACGGCAGACGGCATGGTGGAAAGTGCTCTTCACCACATAAAAATATTAGAAGACCTTGATTTCTACGATATCATTGTTTCCATGAAGGCTTCTGATGTGAACCTTGCTATCGAAGCATATGAAAAAGCAGCAAAAGCTTTTGACTATCCACTTCATTTAGGTATCACAGAATCAGGTACCCTTTTTGCTGGTACAGTCAAAAGTGCTGCCGGACTTGGAGCAATTCTAAGCAAGGGCATCGGGAACACATTACGTATTTCCTTAAGTGCTGATCCTGTGGAGGAAGTAAAGGTTGCACGTGAACTATTGAAATCATTTGGCTTATCATCTAACGCAGCAACACTTATTTCTTGTCCTACATGTGGACGAATTGAAATTGATTTAATCAGTATTGCAAATGAAGTAGAGGAATATATCTCTACAATCAAGGCACCAATTAAAGTAGCAGTACTTGGTTGCGCTGTAAACGGACCTGGTGAAGCACGCGAAGCTGATATTGGTATCGCAGGCGCACGTAACGAGGGATTACTTTTCCGTAAAGGAGAAATTGTCCGCAAAGTGCCTGAAGCTACCATGGTGGACGAATTAAAGAAAGAAATCGATAAAATTGCAGAAGAATACTTTGCAAAACAAGAAGAAGAAAAGGCAAAAGCTTGACACCAATTGGTGCCAAGCTTTTTTGCTGCCTTTAAATGGATGAACCATTTAGGTGGTGTTAAAACAATGGTAATACAAAGATCCCAACAACAATGGAAACGATACCGATTCCGATTGCCCATGCTCCTAACCCAGTTGCCCCACGTTTGCGGGCAATAAAGCCGACGATAATACCGGCAGCTCCCATAATGATTGGTAGGAAGAACAACGACAGGATTGATAAGGCTAACCCTAATATCCCCAGTCCTCGTCCACTCATTCCCATTACGTCACTGCGCTCTTCTTCAAAAATTGCTTCTTGTTCTCTGCTTCTATCTGATTGTACAACAGGAGGCACTGCAGCCACCTCAGCTGCATGCTCTTCTAAAAAGTCCCGGTGTCCCTTCGCTCTAGAAACATGAGGTTCTTCATAAGCCAAGTCTGAATCAAAACGGTCAAGTTTCTCTTCGTTTTTCTCAAATTCACTTGCCATTCGTATCCCTCGCTTTCTTAAGAAGTTAGGAGCATTAATTAGTATGAGCAAGTCAAGGCAAATTCATGGGTGTCAAACTTTGTTAAGTTTTGTTACCTTCACTTTAGTAAATTGACTAAGAAATGAACAGAAAAAAGGACAAAATATGATAAAATAAGTGTAGCAATAGGACTGGAGGCAATTATGAGAAAAAGATTTGGGATTGACATTGATGGGACGTTAACCTGCCCTTCGACTTTTGTACCTTTTATCAATCAAACACTAAATAAAAATATTACTTTAGATGACATGAAACAATATGATTTGACCCCTCTTATGGGCTTAGATGAAGCTGGTTTTTGGAAATGGATGGACGAGATGGAACCGATTATTTATAAAGATGCCCCACTTGCAAAAGGAGCAAAGCCAATTGTGCAACGGTGGAAAGATGAATTTGACCTTTATTTTATCAGCGCCCGCAGAAGCCACCTTTTTGAAGTCACGCAAAACTGGTTCACCAAGCAAGATATTGATTACGATCATTTAGAATTAATCGGTACACACAATAAAATTGCTGCAGTAAAAAAACATAACATTGAGCTCTTCTTTGAAGATAAACATGATAATGCCTGTGATATAAGTGAAGAATGTGACATACCCGTCATATTATTTGATACTCCATACAATAGGGAACCGATTCCTGCAAACGTACACAGAGTCTTCAGTTGGAGAGAAGCAGACCTAAAAGTACAATCGTTACTACACACGATTAGCTCTACAAGGTAAATATTAAAGGAGAGTGGATAAACTAACATCCACTCTCCTTTTTATTTTGACCTAGACATCGCCAACAGAAGCTTGGTTTCTATTGCCTTTACAAAGTCTTCTGTGCTAATATCTGTTCTTTTTGATCCCATATCGCGGATCATCATCATAATGTCTACAAAATCCTCTCTTTTTAAAGAGGATAGCTGTCCACTCTTCGCTGTCATCTCATACACCCTTACGCATCTTTTAAAACATGTTTCGTGTATAACCGCCCATTTTCAGAGGGCACACATGTAAAATGGGTGGTAATTACTATATATGAGATAATCCCAAAATTGTTACTTTAGACACATTCCGGGCACTTACCATATATCTCAAATTTATGGCCAGTGATGTCATAACCTTTCAAATTATCCTCAAGGTCCTGCATTGGACAAGTTTCAATTTCCTTTGTCTTTCCACACAACATGCAGATAAAATGATGATGATGATGTTTTGTCGAGCAGGTAAATCGGAAGTGTTTTTCGCCAGAAAGCTCTGTACTCTCTAAAATTTCTAATTCTACAAACACAGCGAGGTTACGGTAAATCGTATCAAAACTTAAACCAGGATAATTGTCTTTCATTGAATCCAACACATCTTTTGCAGTCAAATACTTATCTTCTTTGGCAAACAGTTCAAGCATTTCCTGTCTTTTCCCTGTATATTTATATCCTTTATCTTTCATTAAAGTGAGCGCCTGTGTTACATTCATTTTTTAACACCCCTTACTTTGTTCCAAATAATGGTTAAAATTAATATAAGTACCGATAAGATTACAATGGTGCCTCCTGGTGCAAGATCAAAATAAAAAGATGATATCAATCCACCAATCACTGCTAGTTCCCCAAAAATGATAGCTAATACAATTGTTTGCTTAAAGCCTCTGCTTAGCCTCATGCTTGCAGCTACAGGTAAGGTCATAAGAGAGGAAACTAATAGTATCCCGACAATGCGCATAGAAGCAGCAATGACAAGGGCTACCATGATGATAAAAACCAAATGAAACACACGTGCATTTACTCCTGATACCTTTGCATGCTCTTCATCAAAGGAAAGGACAAAGAACTCTTTATAAAACAAAACGATGGTGAGCAGCACGCCAATAGTTACGATAAAAACTGTCCAAAAATCAGATGTTGTCACAGCACTTACACTACCGAATAAAAAATTGAATAGATCTGTATTAAAGCCATCTGCAAGGGAAATAAAGATTACTCCAAGTCCAATCCCAGAAGATAAAATAATTGGGATAGCTAGCTCCTGATAATGTTTATATACTCCTCGCAATTTTTCTATAAACAGCGCACCAGTCACAGAAAACGCCATTCCAAAATAGATTGGGCTCACACCTACCATTAATCCGTATCGCTTTTCCACAAGCAGGCTTGCTGCAATTCCGGCCAAGGTCACATGGCTCAAGGCATCTGCAATCAGAGAAAGTCTTCTTACAACGACAAAAACACCTAATAGCGGTGCCAAAAAGCCAATCAATATTCCTGTATAAAATGCATTTCTTAAAAATTCAAATTGCATAAACGCTGATATCATTACATATGCCCTCCATCATGGTGATGGTGATCATGACTTAAAACATGCACATCATGCCCGTAAAACTGTGAAAGGTCATTTGTGCGTAATTTTTCAAACTCATCTGTCACACCGTGAAAATGTAAATTTTTGTTCAAGCAAGCCACATGTGTCACTTTTTCGGTAATCGTTCCCACGTCATGTGTGACCAGAATTAACGTGATGCCTAGCTTTTTGTTCAAGTGGGAAAGCATGGAGTAAAAATTTTGCACATTTTTAATATCTACTCCAACTGTTGGCTCATCTAGGATTAGAAGTTCCGGTTCACTCACTAAAGCCCTTGCGATAAATACACGCTGCTGCTGTCCTCCTGATAAATCTCCAATATTTCTGTCCGTGAAATCTTCCATCCCTACCGCTCGAATGGCTTCTAGTACTTGCTTTTTGTGTTGTTTATTGAAGAAACGCAATAGACCAACCTTTGAAACAAGTCCGGTGGAGACCACTTCAAAGACGGTTGCAGGAAATCCGGAATTGAAACTGTTTGCCTTTTGGGAGACAAAACCGATCTTGTTCCATTCCTTAAACTTGCGAATATCTTTACCAAACAGTTCAATGCTTCCCTTTTGAGGGCGCAAAAGTCCCAGGATACACTTTAAAAGTGTTGATTTACCTGAACCATTAGGTCCTACAAGCCCAAGAAATGCACCTTTTGGCAAGCTCAAATTTATATTTTCGATCACGTTTTGTTTTTCATATTTATAGGATAGCCCCTTGATATCGAGTACTTTTTCCAATTTCATCACACCTTAAAAGATAAGAATCATTACGATTTTATAACAATAAATTAGTATACAACAGGTGGGAGTAAAAGTAAATAAAGAGGTTTTGCCGCAACAAAAAAAGCCCTATTCAGGCTTTTCCTTTATGAGCGGCAAGCGGTAACAAAAGGTGGAACCTTCTCCTAGTTTGCTATCGATGAATAACTCGCCATCATGGTCTTCAATTATTTTTTTACATAATGGAATGCCTAAGCCATTTCCCTTTTCCTTCGTTGTGAAGAAAGGTTTACCGATTCGATCTAACACATCTTCGGCCATGCCTTTTCCGTTATCTATCACCGTAATTTCGTAAAAGGTATCCGATTTTTTGGCTCGCAAAAGAAACAATTTGTTTTTCTGTTCCGGTGCGTATGCTTCAATCGCATTCCGTAAGAAATTCAGCATTACTTGTTTGATCATTGCCTCATTGACCAATACCTGCTCTTCCACTTCATCAATTTCAAAATCGAAATCTATATTATGTAATAAACATTCTGATTGAAAAATATAAACCAAGGACTGAAAGATGTATTGTGGCTGGATAAGCTGCTTTTTCACTTTTTTTCTGGAAACCGATAAAAAGTCCTCGATAATTGAATTCATTCGATTGATTTCTGCCATGATGGTATCGTAATATTTACTCCAATTGTTCGTGATTTGGGAGAGTTGAATGAACCCCTTGATAACGGATAAAGGATTTCTCAATTCATGCGCCATCCCTGCAGAGATTTGTGAGACAGATTCCATCTGTTGTTTATAAACTAGAAGGTTTTCAAATTTCTGCTGATAGGAGCGGTCATGGATGATAAAGAATACTTTCTCCGAACGTTCAAATAAAATACCTTGAATCTGGTATAACACTTCATCGTCATAGCAAATTCTTTCTTTGAACTTCTTATGATGGATGACCTCTTCGTAAATCTCATATAACTTATCCTTCAGAAAGACAGGAGTCAATAAATCATCGAACTCAAGGTTTATATAGTCTTCACCAACATCAAGTTCCAACAATTTTAAGCATCGGTTGTTGATGTATTCTATCATACCGCCTTTAGAAAGGACTAAAATAGCAATATCCAATGAGTTAGTCATAAATTCATTGACCTTTAATGATTGTTCAATCGTTCCATAATGAAGTGGTAAGACAACGGAACTATCCTTATTTTCAATTACATGTCCTGACAGATAGATACGTTCTCCAGAAAGAATTCCTGTATAAACGACTTCATAGAAATTACCGTTTATCCGGTGAAATAAAATCCTCTTAATTTCTTTCCCATCCGAATCGGAAATGTCCTTCAAATATGTATAGACCTCTTGGCGGTAGCTTGATGGGAAGCTAAGAAAAAAAGAACGATTCTCTTCCAACACTGATAGAAATGTGCTGGCTCTCTCATTCCATTCTTCAATAAAGCCATTCGCATTCAGGATAAGCCTTAGGTCTGAACTTAAATATTGAAAAATATCTTGTTCTTTTTTATCTATTATAAACGACAAGGTGACTCCCCCTCGTTACCTTTAAATATCATTTGTTAATGGAATATTTTAATTATACAATAATTTCCCAACAGTTGTCATATTATTTCGTAAAGGTAGCCTTTTTGTTTTTCCAACATAGGCTAAATTGGGAGGGATAATATGATGAACATTTATCAGCAAATCGTCAATAAGAAGCTTCACAACATTACAGCAGAAGAATTGATGAAGTATAGCGGGGAGTATAACATCTCCTTGACATCGGACCAGGCAAAGAAGGTATCTGCTCTTTTAAATTCCAAAAAAGTGAATGTATTTAACACGTCTGAGAGAATTCAATTAATGAAGGAAGTTGCGAAGATTACCGGACACGAAACTGCTAAAAAGGTTAATCAGTTATTTTTGGAGTTTACAAAGTAAGAAATTAAACAGTAAAACTTTATATATTGGTTAACCACCGCTGTTCCTTTACTCAAATGGCTTCGATTTCCGCGGGACGGTGCTTGTGCCTCCTCGCTGCGCTGCGGGGTCTCAACCTACCGTTACTCCCCAGCTGGAGTCTCCGCCATTTGCTCCAATTCACAGCTAGAAAATTTCGTAAAAGGTACGTTCTTGCTTATTCAATTAACTCGGGTAGATACTTTCCATATACCCCTCGTTCAATGAAGCCCTTTGTTGATTGGAGTGTAAGGCGCGAAGACGGCCGCGGGGAGGAAGGGACAGGTGAGACCCCACAGGCGCAAGCCAAGGAGGCTCACGGACCGCCCGCAGGCAAGCGAAGCGCCTGGAACGGAAATCAACTGTGTATTAATGCTTTGTTATCCTTTGGCTCTGTTAAAGCATATTATTGATTTTTTCAGCAACCTAGCTGTTGATTGAAGCAATAGGCGAAGACTCCTGAGGGAGATAGCGTTTAGGGGAGACCCCGCAGGCGCTTTTCCGAGGAGGCTCCCCAAACGCCCCTAGGAAAGCGAAGCCTAATGCGGAAATCAACAGCGGTGTTTAA
>NZ_JAAZWB010000067.1 GCF_012524115.1 Bacillus sp. RO1
ATCTCCACAAATGGCTTCGCTTTCCTAGGGGCGGTGCTTGAGCCTCCTCGCTCCGCTGCGGGGTCTCAAGCTACCGCTATCTCCCTCAGGAGTCTTCGCCTTTTGCTCCAATCAACAGCTGGTGCAACCTAAAAAATAAATGTATCTTTTAAACGAAAAAAGACCCGAACTAATATAAGATTTTAAATTAGTTCGGGTTTTATTTATTTAGACTAAAACACTTTTGTCCCAGCCTCTTACTTGTTGTCAAAAAGGAAGGAGGATTAACCCAATTCCACTTCTCTACGTTCGCCTCTGTTAAAGGTCATAACCGTTTTGTAACCTACTTCTTTGGCAAGTTGAACAGCTTGGTCATAATCCGCACCGACATGTTCAGGTACATGTGCATCCGAGGATAGCACAATTGGCACCCCTTTATCATGACACATCTTCAACAACCGTTTATCAGGATATAGTTCTCCAACAGGTTTTCGGAGTCCAGCTGTACTAATTTCCACACATGTTTTTGAGTTGGCAAGTGCAGAAGCTGCGCGATCATATTGCTCCAATAGAAACTCTTCATCCTTTGGCACATATTTGAAAATTTTCACCAAATCTAGGTGCCCGATAATATCAAACATATCTGACTGCGCTAGGGTGACAACTTGATCAAAATATTTAGTGTATACCTCATTGGTATCTCGGCGATCCCATTCTTTACGAAACTCAGCCAAGTCAATCCCAAAGTCTTCCACCCAATGTATGGAACCTATCACATAGTCAAAAGGATATGTATCAATAAACTTTTTCATCTCCGCGTGCTTGCCAGGTGTATAATCCATCTCTATGGACATTTTCACATTGATATCTTCATTCCACGCCTGCTGAAAAAGTTGATAATAATCTGCCATATCATAATATCTTCGTTCTTCCACCCAAGGATTACTGAGGATATCCTTTGTTTGATAGAAATGATAGGCATGTTCTGAGATGCCGAACTCGTGAATGCCTTTTTCTTGAGCTACTCTCGTAAACTGTTTCAAATAGTCTAACGTTAATGTCCCTCTCTCCAGATGGTTATGATAATCAGTAAGCATAGATTTATATCCCCTCTCATCTTTTTTGCTAATTATACTATTTATCCAGAGAAAGTTGATACATATTTTCAAAAAATTCGCAAAGAAAAAAGATGCCTAATCAGCACCTTTTTCCTCATCATTTAATAGCGGAGTACTATCTCCCAGATTGTATAAGCTGCCGTCCTGATGATCTGACTCATGATAGAACTGCTGCTCAAGTTTCATGTTTGTAGCCGTGGCTTCTTCCTGCGCCCTCAGCTTCTCTTTGGATTCCTTCTTCATTCCCTCATCTCTCCATTCTATTGTGCGGTGTACCCTCCATCCATGACAACCGCCTGGCCAGTAACACCTTTCGCCTTATCACTTGCTAAAAACAAAGCATAGTCAGCAATTTCATCTACCGATAATAAACGCTTCTGCGGAACAAGCGGATATATAACCAATTCTAACGCTTTTTCTAATGGAATATTTCTTGTGTTTGCAAGAGCTTGTAACTGATTTCTAACAAGTGGAGTATCCACATAACCAGGGCATAATGCATTCACAGTGATTCCATGTTCCGCCCCTTCTAATGCGGCTACTTTCGTAAGGCCGACTACACCATGTTTCGCACTGTTATACCCCGCTTTACCGGCAAAACCTATTAATCCATTTATGGATGCCATATTTAAAATTCTTCCAAATCCGTTCTTTTTCATTAAAGGAAAGACATGTTTTGTAGCCATAAATGGTGCAATGAGCATTATTTTTAGCAACAGCTCATATTTTTCTGTAGAGAACTCTTCTATCGGGGCAACATGTTGCATCCCTGCATTATTTATTAAGATATCTATGGACCCAAAGTGTTCATAGGTTTGGTCCAATGCGCTTTTTATTTCTTCTTCGTTTGTCACATCACATTTAACTCCGAACACTTGATGTCCTTTGTCCTTCAATTGTTTAACTGCTTTTTCAATTCCTTCTTCGTTGATATCAGAAATAGCCACTTTTGCTCCATTTTCAGCAAAACGCTCTCCAATTTCATACCCTATTCCTTGTGCTGCTCCAGTTATAAATACAACTTTATTCTCAACCATCCTACTTCCTCCATTTCAATTTACATGATCCCAATGCTTGCCATAATAATGGCTACCACAACAGCTACAGTAGGAATTAATAATGCCACTACTGCGATGTCTTTATATGAATCTTTATGGGTAAGACCCGTTACAGCAAAAAGCGTAAGTAATGCGCCATTATGAGGTAAAATTGAGGCCCCTGACGCAATGGCAGCTATACGGTGAAAAGCATCTGGATTCATCCCCGTAGATTGCGCCAATTGATGATATTGATCTCCTAAAGCTTCCAAGGCAATACCCATACCTCCGGATGCAGAACCTGTAATCATTGCCATTAATTGAACAGACAATGCCTCAGAAATAAGGGGGTTTCCTTTTATACCAAGTAAAATATCCGTTAATGTTTCAAATCCCGGAGCCGCTGTTACGACTGCCCCAAAACCTACAGCAGCACTTGTATTGATGATGGCCATTACTGACCCTGATGCACCACCATTTATAGCCCCAATAAAAGATTTGTATTTTTTTAAGTTAAAAAGCATAATAGCCAATGTTCCAACGATTAGGGATGGAATGATGTCCCATTTAAATCCGTTTAGTGTGATCACCACGATTAATAATGGTAGAAAGGATAAAATCCAGTTAGGCAACTCTTCTTCTTTAATTTGTTTAACCTCTTGGCCGCCTTTTGGTTCATCAAATGTCTCACCAGCTTTGGTTAATCTTCCTTCTCTCCACTTCAAATAGAAATAACCCCCGACAGCCATTATTAAGCCGGCTACAATACCCATAATAGGGGCAGATAAAGGTGTTGATTTAAAGTAGGGAATAGGAATCAGGTTTTGAATTTGAGGTGTTCCTGGCAAAGCAGTCATCGTAAATGTGAAGGCACCTAGAGCAAATGTACCAGGTAACAGCTTTCTAGAAATATCCGCTTCCCTGAATAGCGCAATGGCCAGCGGAAAAATGGCAAACACCACAACAAACAAACTCACCCCGCCATATGTCAGTACTGCTGCAGCTATTAATACTCCAAGAATGGCTCTCTTTTTTCCTAACAATTTAGTGATTTTAAATGCAACAGCTTGAGCTGCACCTGTGTCTTCCATCAATTTTCCAAAGATGGCGCCAAGCAAGAATACCGGAAACCATTGTTTGGCAAAATTAACAAAGCCCGTCATATACGTTTGGGTAT
The DNA here is from genome assembly GCF_012524115.1 of Bacillus sp. RO1. Classification (GTDB taxonomy): domain Bacteria; phylum Bacillota; class Bacilli; order Bacillales; family Bacillaceae_I; genus Sutcliffiella_A. Next base: position 3,312 of record NZ_JAAZWB010000067.1, read on the forward strand.
ACGCTGGTAAGAGGTCCAAACCGCTTAACAACGCTACAACTGCAGAAACAAGTGGAGCTATCCAGATAATGGACCAGCCGAGGTATGCTAGTAACATTAAAAGCACTAGCCCTACAATAATACTGAACATATGTACCCTCCTTTAAGTGGGAGAAATGGTATTCTTCCTATATATGGGGGTAGTATTTACTTACTGAATTTAAATATGTATATAGTTGAGGGGGAGTGCGGTGAAATGCCCTCATTTATATTTCTGGAGGAGTTTCGGGTAGAGGCTACTTCTATGTTACCGTTTTTGCTTTCCTGGAGGAGTTTCGGGCGGTGAGACACTTTCTCTGTTACCGTTTTTGTTTTTCTGTAGGAGTTTTGGGCAGAGAGAACCTTTCTCTGTTACCGTTTTTGCTTTCCTGAAGGAGTTTCGGGCGGTGAGACACCTTCTCTGTTACCGTTTTTGACTCTTTGGAGGAGTTTCGGGCGGTGAGACACCTTCTCTGTTACCTTTTTGGCTTTCCTGGAGGTGTTTCGGGCAGAGAGAACCCTTCTCTGTTACCGTTTTTGCTTTCTTGGAGGAGTTTCGGGCGGTGAGACACTTTCTCTGTTACCTTTTTTGTTTTTCTGTAGGAGTTTTGGGCAGAGAGAACCTTTCTCTGTTACCGTTTTTGCTTTCCTGGAGGAGTTTCGGGCGGTGAGACACCTTCTCTGTTACCGTTTTTGCTTTCCTGAAGGAGTTTCGGGCAGAGAGAACCCTTCTCTGTTACCGTTTTTGCTTTCCTGAAGGATTTTCGGGCTTTGATAGAGCAAAAAAAGTAAAAAAGCGTGCCCAGGTGGCACGCTTTTTCAACTTACTCACTATATGGAATTGGATTCGGCGAATAAGGAACCCTTACTTCTTCATTGAGTGTAATGGTCCCAATCGTTCCATTTTGAGAGGATTCAAAAACCACGGCCCTCAATCCAAACTCTTTAGCTACCATCATCATCGCCTCAAGGGCAAAAATGGTTTCGTCGTTATTTTCAAGTACGCTGCTATCTGCTAGCTTAATGCGAACTACCGCATCATCACTTTCCAACGCCACCCCTTCCACTTTTACCGTCTCTGGAATGGATGCTTCTAGCTTACTATAATCAGCTTGCTCAGGTGCAACGGTCATCGCCTTAAGAGCTTCCCCAATTGATAAATACCGATCATTTCCGGCTACAAGTAAAGGTAAGCTACCTGTATGATATTTGAAATAAGCCCTCTTGTTTTTAGTCTGTAACTCTACCGGACCATCATATACATTTTGGCCAATCTCCACACCTTTAGTTGATCCATTGTCACTAAACAAGATGTGAGTATAGTTAGTACTGAAAGTATCACTAAGTTCTTTAGGGAAAAGTATCTCTTGGTATGATGCTAATCCTTTAGCCATATCACTTACATCTAATATTGGCATCGGACTAGCTAACCCTATGTCCCCTTCAGATATTTTTACATTGTCATTGATAATCGGGGCATTAGTCCCATAATCCTGATATGCAATTGCCCCTCGAACCTTATTCAGAGCATCCACGTATGTGTCATTTTCACCACGAGGAACGATTACTGTCAATGGCGTAGTATAACCTCCGTATTTAATGTTATCCACATCCATCAATGACACCCCAATGGTAACGGCGTACTCTGACTCTTCATTAAACGAAGATGTAACAAAACTCTTTCCTTCTGCTGTATGGATCTCCGCTGCAGCAAAGGCATTTGTTTCCTCTTCTCCCTCCGCCTTTAATGAAGATTTATCCTCTAGCGCTTCCCTGCTGGTGTCTGCCGCCGAATCATCTGACGTTTCATCTGCATTCATTGTTGCCATATCCATACTTTCTTCTGAGCCACTATTCGCATCAGAACCGCTTAAACTCATGTCAAATTGCATGTTATTAATGAACATCGGGGCCACAAGGGCGAAAAGGACTAAAGCAGCAACCAATGCAAAAGCAGGTACTACTTTTGAACGGCGTGGGGAATTCACTAGTTTCGGTTGTATTTCTCTATATATTTGTTTCGGATCACGATCATCTTTAATTTTAGGCATTTGCCTTAACAGCTTTTCCATTTGGTCTTCATCATTATGACGCATTGCTGTTTCCTCCTTTCTCTTGAAGTTCTTCCATATATGCCTTCAAGACCTTTAAGGCTCTATGTTGAGTTGTTTTCACCTTACTTTCCGTCCAGCCAAGAATATGGGCTGTTTCTTGAATAGAAAGGGCTTGTATGTACCGCAAGACAAGGACTAGTCGATGGTCGACTTTACATTTATCCAAGCACCGGTACATTTGTTGAACTTGTTCGTTTTGTACGGCTATCTCTTCAGGAAGAGGAGCATGATCTGTGACCTGTTGCTTATTCCAGTCGAAAGTTTCAAGTAGTTTGTTTTTCCATCCTTTTTGTTTGCGAAAGGAATCAATGGCAACATGCTTGGCAATAGAAAACAGCCAGGTCTTTTCGCTGCTTTTCCCTTCAAAACGGTCATAGGAACGCAAAACTTTTATATAAACTTCTTGAACGAGGTCTTCCGCTTGCTCCTTGTTGTTCACCATGTAATATAAGAACTGATAAACATCCTGGTGATATTTTTCATAGAGCTCTTGAAAAACGGTATTCATAGTTTCCCTCCGTTCATTTCATTAGTCGTTTATTATATTAAGAAAGTTACATTACAAATATATTAAAAAAATTACAATTTGCCTAGGGTTATATGGTAATTATTTCTTTTAGTTTTTTGTTTGTAATATAAGTATAAGGGATGTCCATCTAGGATTGTAGGGATTTTTGTAGGCTTTTCCAAAGAGGTTTCATACATATTTCGACCTATTTTCGTATTTAGAGGTGTATGCTGACACCACTGTTTATTTCCGCAGGGACCTTACCAAATAAAAGTAAAAGCGCCAATCTTATGGGATTGGCGCTCCATATCATTTCTTGTACGAACTGCTCATTTGGTATTCAGCTATACTCTCTTTTCTTTGTATTACAAAGGAAGCTCGTTCGTTTAAGAGTTTGGAAAGTATCGGATAGAGAATGATAAAAAATACGACGTTTCCTATTGCATGGTTGATATCAAATGGAAGCCCTGCCAGGTAATAAGGCAGAAAAGGAAATCCACCGACTATCATGTTTTGAATAGAAAAAACTAAACCGAAAAAGAGCCCGCAAAGTCCAGCATAGATGGAAAGAATGAATACTGGTATTCTTTTAAACCAGATCCCAATTGCTCCACTTAACAATCCAATAACAGACCATGCAAATATTTGTGTAAATGTCCACATGCCAGTGCCCAGAACAAGATTTGTTGCAAAGGTCGTGCCTGCTGCCAGAATCACACCTGAAACTGGCCCCATCCAAAAAGCACATATTATGATGATCGCTGTGACTGGCTGTACGTTAGGGACGGAGGCAAAGACAATTCTTCCAACCACACATAATGCTATTAGAACACCTAGCAAAGCTATTTTTCTGGTTGCCATCATTATTCCACCTTTTGGTAATCAAAATGAACTTCGTCGTTCTCCTCTAGCACGTAATCACTTGCCCCGACCATTAGACTTTCACCGTTAACGGAGATATTCCAATAATAATCAGATTCTTCCTCCGACCCTAGGCCGTCAATTCCGACGATGAAGTCTCCTCCGAATCCAGTAGTAAGATCAAAATTTCGGTCCATAACATCCATTAAGGACTCACCTTCTTCAAACTCAACTGTTTCCTCACTAATGACTTCATCACCTTGATTAGTCAGTTTAATGCTTGTAGATAATTTGCTTTCTTGTTGTTCTTGATTTTCTGCAGGTGTTTCATTATTACCTGTTTGATTTGTTTCATTACTGGCATTAGCGCACCCTGTAATTGCTAGAGTTAATGTGAGTAATAGTGTAAGTAAAAGTTTTTTCATTTGTTTTTCCCCTTATGTAATGAATTTTTGTCCAGCTAGTAGAACCGTGAAATGAAATTTTCTCCCCTACCTTTACCCCTGAATGTCTCAATCAATGTGTGTTGAGTATAAACAAAAAAACCTCACCCAATTCAGGATGAGGTAAAAAACGGCAATGTCATAATACGACAAAAAAGACGGATTTCTGCCGTTTCTCCTACTCAACCCCCGAAGTATTGAAACTGGTATCATAATTGGCAGGTCTACTGACTTATGCTTCTTCCTACTTTGAGCCTTCCCATATGGGGACCTAGTTCTTAAGCCCGTTCATACAGTGGTCATCTCATTTCGTCCACATTTACAGTTGCGGGGACAGTTTTGGCATCGCACCAAATTCCCTATTAAGTCACAAAAGTGACACCAACTATTTCATATCGCTATTCAATTCGCTATGATTCATATTACAAGATATGTCTGGTCTTGACAAGAAAATGTTTCATAGAAAACAAGATTTTTCGCTACAGGTCTCCATTTTGAGAGGGATTCTGCGGAATATACATAGAAAATGTCGTTCCCTCGTTCTCTTTTGAATGAACGGAAATGGTACCACGGTGAGCTTCAATGATATTTTTTACAATAGCGAGACCCAGACCTGTTCCAGCACGGCCTCTTGTACGAGCCTTATCAGCTTTGTAAAACCGTTCAAAAACAAAAGGAAGGTCTTCTTCAGGAATACCGTGACCTGAATCTTTTACATCTATTTTGACACCGTTGTTTATTAATTTTGCATGAATGGTAATGGTCCCATCATCTGCTGTATGGCGAATCGCATTGTCCACTAGATTCGTCATTACCTGTTCCATACGGTCTACATCCATTTGGATAGCTCCATCACCATCTACATGAGACTGCAACACAATTGACTTCTCTTTTGCAAGGCCTTGAAACTTTCTGGTTATTTTTTCGACAAAAGCGACAATATTGGCATTCTCATAGTTCAATGAGATATGTCCTGCTTCCATTCTTGCCAGATCAAGTAAATCATTTACGAGGCGGCCCATCCTGAGTGATTCATCATAAATAACAGAAGCTAACTCTTTTTTCTCTTCATCGGTTCCCGCAATGTCATCCACAATCGCCTCACTATAGCCTTGGAGCATGGAAATGGGGGTACGCAATTCATGGGATACATTGGCAATAAAGTCTTTACGTAGTTTGTCTAGCCTTCTCTCTTCGGTCATATCCCGGATTACGGCAACTGCACCACGAATATGGGTTTGGGCATATAGTGGGCTCATAACGATCACCCACGTACGCCCTTGATAGGTTAATTCAATAGTTTGTTCTTTTTCAACAGAAATAGCCCGCTGGAACATTTCTTTCACTTCTCCAGGAAGGTCTTCCCCGCTGGCATTGCCTTCTTGATAGAACCAGGCTTGTAAAAACTTCTCTGCAGGAGGGTTCGTTACAAGAATGGTGCCATCTCGGTTTAAGGTGATAACCCCATCCGCCATACTGCTTAGAATATTAGCCAGATGTTCCTTCTCTTGGTTTAATGCATTAATATTAAATTTGAGTTGTCGTCCCATTTGATTAAAGGCCATTCCAAGCTCTCCAATTTCATCTGAAGTTAAAATTGGAACCTTTGTATCAAACTTCCCTCTTGCCACTTCAAACGCAGCCTCTCGCATATTACGCAGCGGTGCTGTAATCCTTGTAGATAAGAAGAATGCGAAAATAGTCGTTAAGAAAATCGCAAAGCCTGCGGCAAGCAGAATGAGTTTCGTTGTTTGCTTTGTAGTTTCTTTAACTGCAAGCAATGACTGATAAACGAATACGGCTCCATCTTTATCCTCATTGATATGCAAGGGAATGCCAACAATCATCACTTCGCCTTGCATTTCATCTGTGATTTGGAAATCAGGCAGGTATGTCTTTTTCGTCACGATGGGCTGATCTTCAAAGACAAGGGAAAGATCCGGATCATTTAGGAAGAATTCAGCGGGTAGATGGTCAAATTGAGATGTCGGGGAATGAGAGTACTCCCCTTTATCTGTAAAAATGACCACCCGAGACACTTCATCAACAAGTTCCCATGCTATTGATTTGGATTGCTCCATGCCTTCATGTTGTTCAAGAATTAACGAAATCTTACTTGCTGCCTGCGTCAAATCCTTCTCCGCTTCCTGCACATGGTAGTTCTCAAAGAATTCTAGTAAAAGAATGGTTAAAACAAATAATACAAATGAAACTAGGAGTAACACGGTAAGCCAAAGCTTACCAACTACACTTCTCCAAATCATGACTCATTGCCAACCTCAAATTTATAGCCTACGCCCCATACTGTTACAATCATTTTAGAGGCTGGTTCGGACACTTTATTCAACTTCTCGCGAAGACGTTTCACATGCGTGTCGACTGTACGTAAATCCCCAAAAAATTCGTATTGCCATACTTCTTTTAACAGCTGCTCGCGGTCGAAAACTTTGTCCGGAGATTTTGCAAGGAAGTATAGTAGCTCATATTCTTTAGGAGTAAGATTTATTTCTTTCCCTTCTGATGTAACCCTATGTGCATCATTATCGATGGTCAGATGGGGGAAGACAATGACATCCTTTGTTGTTGTTTCCGTAGTCAGGAAGGTGGTGCTAGAAGATCGACGTAATAACGCTTTCACTCTAAGCACTACTTCCCTTGGGCTGAACGGTTTTACAATATAATCGTCAGTTCCCATTTCAAAACCTTGTACTCTGTTTGTCTCTTCCCCTTTGGCTGTCAGCATAATGATCGGAGTGGCCTTTTTTTCCCTGATTTCTTTACACACTTCCATACCATCCATTCCTGGCATCATAACATCCAGCAGGATGACATCGTATTCTTTCTCAAGTGCCAGCTCTAACGCAGTGTTTCCATTATCTGCTTCTTCAATCACGTAATTTTCTCTCTCAAGGTACATTTTTAGCAACCTTCTAATACGATCCTCATCGTCCACTACAAGAATTCTCACTTCTTTTTCCATTTTCCGTAAACCCCCTTTGAATTTCTGTAAGAAAAGCCCTCACAATACTGTGAAGGCAGGTTATTTGTTTTACATTGCATAGGAATGAAGACCAGCAATGATTAAGTTAACGCCGATTAAGTTGAATAGGATGATCGCAAAACCGACAAGCGTAAGCCATGCGGATTTTTCGCCTTCCCATCCTTTAGAGAGACGTAAATGTAGGTATCCTGCATAAAATAACCATGTTATGAACGCCCATACCTCTTTAGGATCCCAAGCCCAGAATCTTGACCAGGCTATTTGAGCCCAAATCGCGGCAAAGATAAGTCCACCGAGTGTGAAAACAGGGAAGCCAATTGTTACTGCCCGATACCCGATTTCATCTACCACATCAAGATTTACCTTAGCTACTGCAGGCTTTAATGCTTTTCCAATTGGTTTTCTCAGGACGACTCTAAATAATAGGTACAGTAATGCTCCTCCAAGAAGAGACCATATTACTGTGTTTAGTTTTACTGTATTAATCCATGGGGATAGATTGACAAGGGAATCCATTCTGTTTTCCGTCAGTAACTCCCCTTCATTTGGCCCAACGATTGGGTATAGGTTATATACTACTTGTTCTTGTGCACCATCTTTATTGATATAAGAGAACTGCGCCTCGTAATCCATTGCACCAAAACCAATGGAGATAAGAATAAATCCTAGGAATGAAATTAACACATATAGGGTAAATTCCACCCAAAAAGGCTTTTGACCCTTTTTACTATAATCTACCACTTTGACCAAATATATTAAACCTGCTGCAAAACTGACCGACAGAATAGCAATTCCTAGTGCTACCGTTGATACGTGAATGGCAAGCCAATGACTTTGTAGTGCTGGTATCAATGGGGAGATATCGCTTGGAAACATCGCTGCATAAGCAATCAATAGCAATGCTATTGGGAGAGTGAAAACTCCCAGTGTACTAGTTTTATATATGAAATAAATGACGATAAAAGCCAACACCATCATCATTCCGAAGAATGTTGTAAATTCAAATAGATTACTTACAGGTGCATGCCCTCCAGCAATCCAACGGGTAATAAAGTAGCCTAGTTGAGCTGTAAAGCCTAGGATTGTAATTAAAATTCCTATTTTAGCGGCTTTATTTCCTTTTTTACCACGGATGGCCCCACCGAAGAAGGCTGTACCAATCAGATAAAGTATAAATGCAGTGTAAAGCAAATTACCACTTAGCTGAGCCATAATTATGCCTCCTCTTTCTTTTCTATCTTCTGTTCCTGCGCTTTTTCCGCTTCGACTTGATCGACAGGAATGGAAATAGAAGTATTTTCTAATGCTTTGTTAATTTCATTTTTTAATCCGAACCAGTTCTTGTTCGTATGACCTGCTAACATAATTTCATTACCGTTCTTTCTAATCCAAACACGACGGTGATTCCAGTACATTCCTTGAATGACACCTATCATAAAGATGGCTCCACCTGTGCCAAGTATCCATAACGTCAGGTCTTTTCGAACAGTCAATCCTGATACATTACGCGTCTCTACTCCAGCAAATGTCATCTTATTCTGGTTTGTACCATTAGGTTCAATGTTTTGTCGTATTGCTACAAGTGCAATTTCCCCTTCAGGTGTCTCAGGTGTTATCATTCTGAAAACAAATGCAGGATTATTTGGCACCCGAGTTTTAGTTGCTGGTTCTCCACCCTCTAAAGTGAAATCTGGAAAGTAGTTTACCAATTCCACAGACATGCCTTCACCAAGGTCGTATGTTTCTTGCGGATTTAGCAAGTCCACTTTTATAGGACCAAAACTTTCACCAGACTCCTTGTTTTCCAGGTTAAATGACATGCTCTTAAATTCGTTTAACTTATAGTCTACCTGATAGAGCGCATAGTTATCATGTTTCAAAGGCTGATTTACTTGAACGGCATGCTCTTTTACTTTTTCAAGCTCAGGTTCAGCCCCGACAATATATTCTCCTTTTCGCTCATATAATACGGCGTTGGTCTGGAAGTTACTCGCAATGGCATCTTCTCCCGCTCTGGAGATGGCGGAATTAAAAATTTCGTCAGATGATTCACTATTATACGTTTCAAAAATAAATCCTTCATTTTTTAAATAATATTGACCACCAGTTCCAGGGATAAGCTCTGTCTCCCCTTCACGCACCCAGACTGTTTCATCTACATACATACCTGGGAAAAACCTAAGCATAGCACCAATAAGGAAGATGATGATTCCGATATGGTTCACATATGGACCCCATCTGGAAAATCGATTTTTCTCTGCTAAAATGTTTCCATCTTCTTCTCTCACCTTAAACTTACGCTTAAGTAAACCTTGCTTAGCTTTTTCAATATCCTCACTTGGATCTTTATCTACCACTGTTATCCCATATACACGCTGGCGTTTCATGAAGCTCTCATGTCTGGTCACCTTTTGTGTTTTCAGCGATTTATGTAAAGGGATAAATCGGTCTAAACTAGCAATAACTAAGGAAATTCCTAAGGCTGCAATCAAAAGCATATACCACCATGACCCGTATAAATCATGGAAACCTAACGTATAATACAACTTTCCTGCAAACCCGTATTCCTGCTCATAGTACATTTCAGCTGGAATTGCTTGATTGATATAATCTTTTTGCGGAAAAATGGTTCCGATGGAAGAGGCAACTAGAATGATAAAGATAATCCAGATACCAACCTTTACAGATGAAAAGAAATTCCATACTTTATCTATAATTGTTTTGTTATAGGTTTGTGAACGTCTAGCACTACCCTCATAGCGCATATCCAATAGTTTTTCCTTACTTTGATCATTTTCCGTCGGTTTTCCGCACGCCTCACAAAGTATGGTACCTTCTGGATTAATGTGTCCACATTCACATTTTATTTCATTCATTCGTAAAACTCCCTATTATTCAGGTTTAATCATTTCCATGAATTCTTTTACTCTTTCCTCAGTTAATTCACCTGAATGTTTTTTTACGACCTTGCCGTTCTCATCCAGAAGAATAGTCGTCGGTAATGGTAAAATTCCGTAGGCCTGTCTTACTTGGTCACGCTTATCCATCGGGATAGGAAAGGTTAATCCATGACGATCTCTGAATTTCTCGACTGCCAGGTTCGTTTCTCTAATATTTACAGCAATTACTTCTACGCCTTGGTCTTTAAATGCTTGATATTGATTTTCCATATATGGCATTTCTCTTTCACACGGCTTACACCATGTTCCCCAGAAATTAAGGAACACACCTTTTCCACGGTAATCCGAAAGCATCACTTCATTACCTTCAAGATCTGTGAGTACAAAATTTGGTGCCTCATCTCCCACATCCACTATTTCTTTAGATTGGAAGAAGTTTGTATACATGGTATATCCGATTGCGACTAAAAGAATCAATAGTATGCTTGTCCGCATCAGCAAACGTTTCTTTTTATTCATATACATACTCTCCTAAAACTGAGACATTTCATCCTTGTTATTATAACATTTACTACTTTTTGCATAGATAATAGAATATGAAGGTTTTGTGACTGAAAAACATAGGTTCCCTGACATCTGGTGCCAGCAACAAACAAAAGCGGAAGCTGCCCTATAAGCTTCCTCCGCTTTCACTACTATTTTTTCGGTTTTGTCGCCATCACACGAAGTTGCTTTACTTCATGCGGAGTCAACTCTCTTGCTTCGCCCGCAGAAAGTCCATGCAAGTTCAGGAAGCCATAACGCTCCCTTTTCAGTTTCATGACAGGATGGCCAATCGCTTCAAACATACGACGAACCTGTCTATTACGGCCTTCATGAATGCTAATTTCAAAGATAGACGTGTTCTTCGTTCTCTCCATCGAAAGCAACTTAATTCGAGCTGGTGCCGTCTTGCCGTCCTCTAGCTTGATACCCTTTTCCAGGCTTTTGATAGCTTCTCTTGTAGGAATTCCTTTTAGCTTTGCGACATAGACCTTTTCTACTTCTGAAGCGGGATGCATTAGTGCATTGGCAAACTCGCCGTCATTGGTCATGAGCAACAATCCGGAAGTATCATAATCTAGTCTACCAACAGGATAAATACGCTCCTCAATGTAAGGAAAGAAATCAGTCGCTACTTTTCTCCCTTTGTCGTCACTCACACTAGAAATAACCCCTCGTGGTTTATATAGTAAGAAGTAAACTGGTTCCTCGCGTTCAACTGGAATTCCTTCTACCTCAATTTTGTCATTTGGATTAACTTTTACGCCTAGTTCTTTTACAACTTTATCATTAACTTTGACTTTGCCTTCTTTTATCAATTCTTCTGCTTTTCTTCTGGACGCAATCCCTGCGTGTGCAATTACTTTTTGTAACCGTTCCATATCTTTCACCTCATTCAACATCTTACCCGACTTTCACAATAAAAGCCAAGATTTCTCTACTTCTATGATTCCCAATGTTTGCAAACTCTAATTATACCTGTTGTTGTTTGCAAAAAGAAAGAGGAAATAATAGATAACCGTATTAAGGGGATTAGAATAAGAAAAAACCGTGCACACCCCCCGGTCCATTTTAGTTGCTTGTTCATACACCGCTGTTCCTTTCCGCAAATAACTTCGCTTTCCACGGGACGGCGCTTGGAACTGAAATCACCAGTAAAATAGCTTTCAAAAAAAATAAAAACGCCGATATTTGACTCGGCGTAAAGTATTTACATTGCAAAGAAAATGGTAACGACTAAGATAGATACAACTATTCCCACTACATCCGCAAGCAAACCTACTTTTAAGGCATCTCCCATTTTTTTGATACCAACCGCTCCAAAGTAAACTGTTATGACATACAGCGTGGTATCGGTGCTTCCTTGGAGTACCGAAGCTAACCTGCCCATAAATGAATCTGGTCCGTAGGTTGCAATCATATCTGTAGTCATACCAAGGGCTGCTGTACCTGAAATGGGCCGGATGATGGAAAGTGGAACTATTTCAGCAGGAACCCCAATTGCCTGCATGGCCGGTCTGACAAACTCTACAAGAAAATCCAATGCGCCGGAAGCCCTGAAGATGGAGATGGCAACCAACATTCCAACTAAGAATGGAACGATAGATATCGCTATCTTGATTCCTTCTTTTCCTCCTTCAACAAAAGTTTCGTAAGTAGGAACTTTTTTAAACGTAGCATACAAAAGAATGAACCCAATGATTAGAGGTATCATCCATAAGGATATGAGCGAAATGAGTTGCATGGCCTACCTCCTTTTTGCCATTCGCCTGTAATAGAATAAGCGGTCGATGGTTATGGCTGCGATAGTGGAGCAAAGTGTAGCAACAAGTGTGGGGCCGACTATTTCCGTAGGAGATGCAGATCCATAATTCATTCTGATGGCAATGACCGTGGTAGGAATCAAAGTAAGACTTGATGTATTTATAGCTAAAAATGTAATCATAGAACGGCTTGCTTCTATTTTCCCTCCGTTCAGTTCCCTAAGTTGTTCCATCGCTTTAATACCCATTGGTGTAGCAGCATTTCCAAGGCCGAACATGTTAGCAATCATATTAGAAAGCATATAACCCATTGCTGGATGATCTGGTGGTACCTCCGGAAAAACCCTTCGAACAACTGGTTTAAAAAGCGATGCTAATTTTTCAAGTAGTCCCGCTTCCTGAGCAATCCTCATTAGTCCAAGCCAAAAAACCAGGATACTGATAAAACCGATGCAAATCGTTACCGCTTCCTTTGCACCTGTAAAAATTGCCTCGTTCACTTTATCCATCGTTCCATTAATCATCGCAAACAAGATTCCGATAATGGTCATAGCCACCCAAATAATGTTTACCATGGGGTTTTTCCTGCCATAATGAAAAAGATATTCTTGAAGATACTCCAGAAACCGCCTTCCTTTTCTTGTTTTTGTTCGAAATAAATCGGTGTTTCCACAACAGCCTCATCATGGATAATTATTGTATATTCCCCTACCACTTCCGGTACATTTCTCTCATCTTTCCACTCTTTTTTTGGTTTTTCTAAAGTCACCTTAATTCTTACATTTTCTCTTTCCTTTTTCGTCATAGGATATTTCACATCACGGGAGAGAGAGACTTTCCCTTTATAGAAATCATCTTCCACATTGTCGAGTTCTCCCTTTTGGGCAATATCATACAATTTGTAGTCTGAAAAAGCCCGGTTAAACATGTAAATATGATCTTTCCAATCATCTGGACCATTCAATGTCACTGCAATAACATCTAATCCATCTTTGGATGCTGTCGTAATAAGGGTTCGTTTTGCCCGTTTTGTATATCCCGTTTTACCACCTGTTGCATATTGATACATACCTGTTACTAGACGGTGTTTATTGGTCCAACTCCTGTCCCATGATTCACCAGGTGCAGCAGGTGCTCTGTAAACTTTTGTGCCTGCAATCTCTTTGAATTTGTCATGTTGCATAGCATATCTTGTTAACAGCGCCATATCAAAAGCTGTAGAGTAATGGTTCTCATGGTCATCCAAACCATGTGGATTAGCAAACTCTGTGTTAGTCATGCCAAGCTCTGCTGCTTTCTCGTTCATCATGAAAACAAAGCCTTCCAAACTTCCTCCAACATGTTCGGCTATCGCAACAGCAGAGTCATTTCCAGATCGAAGCATCAACCCATAAACGAGATGTTCCAATTTAATTTTTTCTCCTGGTTTCAAGTACAGGGAGGAGCCTTCTGCACGAACAGCCTTATCACTGACCTTCACAATCTCATCCAGTTTTCCGGATTCAATTGCCAGTATAGCTGTCATGACCTTGGTGATACTGGCAATTCTCTGCTTGTCATGTGCATCCTTTTCGTAAATGATCCTGCCGCTTTCCTGTTCAATCAAGACTGCATTTCGAGCACTTACCCCTACTTGTTCAGCGAATACATTCTTTGGGGTGCATATGGAGAAGATCAGCAGCGAAGCTAACGCAATGCTGAACATTTTTCTTTTGAGAGACATCCAATCCCATCCCTTATCTATTTTTGTACAAGTTTATGCACAACCTGTCCTAGATTATGAGTGGTTTTTATGTCGATTGGATGGAAAAGACATTTGCAGACCTCTCTCCATCTATTTCCGCGCCACTCTGGTCTTCATTGCTTTGATGAGGACCTCTCTCCACCTTTTTCCGCGCCAATCAGGTTTTCATTACTTTGATGAGGACCTCTCTCCATCTATTTCAGGGCCACTCTGGTCTTCATTCCCCTGATGAGGACCTCTCTCCACCTATTTCCGCGCCACTCGGGTCTTCATTCCCCTGATGAAGACCTCTCTCCACCTATTTCCGCGCCACACGGGTCTTCATTGCTTTGATGAGGACCTCTCTCTACCTATTTTCCCGTCACTCAGGTCTTCATTGCCCTGATGAGAACCTCTCTCTACCTATTTTCCCGTCACTCTGGTCTTCATCGCCCTGATGAGAACCTCTCTCTACCTATTTTCCCGTCACTCGGGTCTTCATCGCCCTGATGAGGACCTCTCTCTACCTATTTTCCCGTCACTCGGGTCTTCATCGCCCTGT
>NZ_JAAZWB010000068.1 GCF_012524115.1 Bacillus sp. RO1
GGTCTTGTAAACTAAACTGTGTAAGTAAAAGAGCGTACGACTTTTACTTCGCAGTTTAGTTTTTTTCTTGTTAAAATTATTTTAACTAACTGGGGGGATGATCGGTATGACCAAGAAAGATCGTAATGCTAAAGCTAATGATTTAGCGAAACAAATCTTAGAGAATTACCAACCTGAATCGGTACAAGATATGCAAGAAGCTTTAAAAGATATTTTTGGCCCTATGTTTGAATCAATGCTAAAGGGTGAATTGAATCACCATTTAGGTTACGAATCTAATAGTAAACAGAAGAAAGATACACCTAATAGACGTAATGGTTATGGGAAGAAAACTCTTCAAACAAGCTCAGGAGAAGTAGATATACAGGTGCCACGTGATCGAGATGGCTCTTTTGAGCCTCTATTGATTCCAAAACGAAAAAAGAATATTTCTGAAATGGAAGATAAAGTGATTGCCATGTATGCACGAGGAATGTCTCAGCGAGATATCTCCTCTACCATTGAGGAAATTTACGGTTTTTCTATTTCGCACGAGATGGTCTCCGACATCACGGACAGTATTATTCCTGAACTTGAAGAATGGCAGCTTCGTCCGTTGCACAGTTGTTACGCTTTTTTATTCGTTGACTGTATGTATACAACAATCCGAAATCATCATGAAACTAGGAAATATGCCGTCTATACTATCCTTGGTTATACGATGGAAGGAAAAAAAGACATTTTGGGAATATGGCTAAATGAAACAGAAAGTAAGCACAAGTGGATGCAAATCTTTGATGAAATTAAAGCCAGAGGTGTAGAAGATATCTTTTTCATTTCAATGGATGGAGTAAGTGGTTTAGAGGAAGGCGCAAAAGCCATTTTCCCTGAAGTATTGGTTCAACGTTGTATAGTACACTTAATTCGCAACTCTGTTCGTTATGTTCCAACTAAAGATTATCGATCATTTACTCAGTCACTGAAAACTTTGTATGGTGCCCCAAATTTGAAAACCTGCCAAAATGCTTTTGAGGTATTTGAAAAGCAATGGAATAAGTATCCTGGCGCTATTGAAGTTTGGAGAAGAAACTTCCACCATATAGAACAACTATTTGATTACGGCAGTGCGATTCGAAGAATCATGTACACCACAAATGCAGTAGAAAGTATCCACTCTAGCTTTAGAAAGGTCACCAAAAAAGGCGCCTTTCCCAACGATTATGCTTTATTAAAGCTGCTCTTTTTACGTATTAAAGAATTAGAGAAGAAATGGGAAAAGGGCTTCGTCCAAAATTGGCCACAAGTGATGAACCAATTATTAATCAATGATAATCTTAAGGGAAGAGCTGTTAAGTACCTCGATTAAGAAAACTTACACAGTTTATTTGACACACCC
>NZ_JAAZWB010000069.1 GCF_012524115.1 Bacillus sp. RO1
CATTCATTTTTATAATCATGACCGTTATCAAAAACGATTAAACGGTCTTAGCCCTTTAGAATACAGGGCTAAGACAGCTTAGTCTTGTTTTATTATTTCAAGTGTCTACTTGACAGGGGGCAGTTCAGAATGAAGACCTCAGTGAAGCGGAAAACGAGGTGGAGAAGTCTTCATGGAGTGAATGAAGACCTTACTGAAGCGGGAAACGAGGTGGAGAAGTCTTGATGGAGTGAATGAAGACCTCACTGAAGCGGGAAACGAGGTGGAGAAGTCTTGATGGAGTGAATGAAGACCTCAGTGAAGCGGGAAATGAGGTGGAGAAGTCTTCATGGAGTGAATGAAGACTTCACTGAAGCTGGAAATGAGGTGGAGAAGTCTTCATGGAGCGAATGAAGACCTCACTGAAGTGGAAAACGAGATGGAGATGTCTTGATAGAGTGAATGAAGACCTCACTGAAGCGGGAAACGAGATGGAGAAGTCTTGATAGAGTGAATGAAGACTTCAGGGAAGGGAAATTCCAGGAACAGAAGTCCTCATAGAGCGTATGAAGACCTCAGTGAAACGAAAAACTAGAAGTAGAAGTCTTCATAGAGTGAATGAAAACTCCACTTAAACCCAAATCGATGTAGGGAGGTCTTCATAATGAAACGAATGAAGGTATCTCCAATACCTCGCTTGACAAGTACTCCCTGAATAGTAGATAATGTCTAGATGCAAACTTTTTCTCGGAGGTACATAGAATGAACAATCGTCTGCCATTTACAATGAACAAAGGGGATGCTTTTTTTGATCGCCTGAACGAATGGATTGGGGATGTTTTTTACGACATCCTACCCGAAGCTGGATTCGAATTACGTGATGAACAAATTTTTATGGCTTTCCAACTGGAAAGAGCATTTAAAGAGAAGAAGGTCATTTTCTCAGAAGCTGGTGTAGGAACCGGGAAGACGATGGTGTACCTGTTATATGCAATCTGTTATGCGAGATACATGGGGAAGCCTGCTATCATTACCTGTGCCGATGAGTCATTGATTGAGCAGCTTGTTAAAAAAGAAGGGGATATAGCAAAACTTTCAAAAGTACTAGACATTACAATGGACGTGCGTCTAGCAAAATCTCCAGAACAATACTTGTGCTTGAACAAATTAGATTATGCCGTAAATAAATATGATAATGACAACATAGATGAAGTGTATGATGCACTTCCAAGCTTTGTGACGAAACCTGCTGCGATGCAGTCTTTCCATCCTTATGGAGATCGCAAAGATTACGCAAAACTGAATGATGAAGAATGGGACATGGTCGGATGGGACACGTTCCAAGATTGTTTCAGTTGTGAGAAACGCCATCGTTGTGGACAAACTCTATCCCGCGATCATTACAGAAAATCAACAGACTTGATCATCTGTTCCCATGATTTTTACATGGAACATGTTTGGACATTTGAAAAAAGAAAAAGAGAAGGTCAGCTTCCTCTTTTGCCAGAAGCATCTAGTGTCGTTTTTGATGAAGGCCATTTATTGGAGTTTGCTGCCCAAAAGGCATTAACGTATAAAATTAAAAATCAGCAAGTGGAAGAAATTCTTACCCGCTTATTAGGTAACGATTTAAGGGAAGAGTTTGCTTATTTAGTCGAGGATTCTTTACAGGCAAACGACCTGTTTTTTGATATTTTGGAAGGAAGCCTGACAAGCATTGAGGGCTCTGATCGAAAAGACATCACGATGGATAACCGATTTGTGAAAAGTGCCAAAGACCTCCTTGCAAAAATAGAAGAGATAGGAAATCAGCTTGTTTTTGAAGGGGAACTCCACACAGTAGATCACTACCAGTTGCACATAGTGGAGGAGTACTTGGACTCTATCGAATATTTACTAAAACTGCTTTTATCAAAAGAAGATGTGATAGCCTGGGCTGAACATGCAAATAAGGACCTGACACTTGTTGTGATGCCTAAGACTGTTGAAGAGGTTTTAAAGGAAAATGTCTTTTCTAAACGCATTCCTTTTATTTTCTCATCTGCAACGTTATCAGACAATGAGAACTTTAGTTATCTTGCCTCTTCATTGGGCATAGAAGACTATTTATCCTTTTCCATTAATTCTCCATTTGATTATGACCAAAATATGAAACTTTCATTAGAGGTCGAAGAGAATTTTCATACGAAATTCAACAAGACTATGGAATCCATCAGAAGAAATGGCGGAAGAACGCTTGTTTTGTTCTCGACCAAAGAGGAATTAATAAGGTTCAAAGCGGAAAATGCCAACAACATGGACTATCCATTCCTATATGAAGGAGAAAAGGAAATCAGTGTATTAGTTTCTGAATTCCAGAATGAAGAAAGTGCTGTTCTTTGTGCATATCATTTATGGGAAGGATTGGATATCCCTGGACCTTCGTTGTCTAATGTTGTTATTTGGTCCTTGCCTTTTCCGCCAAATGATCCAGTTTTTGCTGCCAAGCGAAAAGGACTTGAAGATCCATATATGCAACTAGATGTTCCGTATATGCTGCTTCGTCTTCGTCAAGGAATGGGTCGACTTATCCGTACCACAGATGATAGCGGAGAAATTACCGTCTATCTTCCATCCGGATTACAGGATGCAGTACGTGTAAAAATAGAAGGCGTCTTACCGACCAGCCCAGTAACCCAATAGTTATCAAACACCAAAAGCACCGAAGCTTAATTCGGTGCTTTTTCCATTCTCCCTAAAACCTGTTGCCAACTAGTGAGAAAATTGTGTATTCTTAACAGGAGCTCTATTATTAATTTATGTCAGCGTTATAAATATTTTAGAGTAATATATAGCTGGCGATTGGAGAAAATGGCGGAGACTTCTCGAAAATGCTACGCATTTTCTTCGTGCGATGTATCGCTGCCGGAACCTTCCTTGTCGTGTGGGGGATAGCGCTAGGTGGGAGACCCCGCAGGCTTGCCGAGGATGCTCCAGCAGCGCCCCGCGGACAGCGAAGCCATTTTCGGAAATCACCAGCGGTGTTCAGCACCACAGCAGCTCTATAAATAAATGGGGGAGATACATATGATAGAAATCAGCAAAGTAAAAGAAGAATACGTAAATCACATTAATAAAATGGATAGTTATAATGAAGCGCTATCTCTTGTTTTCTGGGACTTAAGAACAGGTGCTCCTAAAAAAGGAGTAGATCGTCGATCAGACGTTATCGGAATCCTGTCCTCAGAAGTATTTAATATGTCCACATCAGAAGAAATGGCCAGCTATTTAACACAACTTCTAAACGAAGAAATCTTCAACGAACTAGATGACATTACAAAAGCCTCACTATTAGAAAGCAAAAAGAACTACGACCGCAACAAGAAAGTACCGGCAAATGAATACCAAGAATATGTAGTCTTATCCACAAAGGCAGAGTCCGTCTGGGAAGAAGCAAAAGAAAAATCGGATTTCTCTCTCCTGCAACCTTACTTAGAAAAATTGGTCGCGTTCAACAAAAAGTTCATTGAATACTGGGGCTATGAGGGAAACAAATATAATACATTATTAGATATGTACGAACCGGGTATTACTGTAGGTAAATTGGATGAGGTATTTGCTAAACTAAAAGAAAGAATTGTGCCTCTTGTTCGAAATATTGAAGGTTCAGCTGTCCACCCAAGGGCAAATGAATTATTAGTACCTTTCCCAAAAGATAAACAACGCGACTTTAGCTTAGAAATATTAAAGGAACTTTCGTATGATTTCGATGCAGGCAGACTAGATGAGACTGTTCATCCATTTGCTATTGGACTGAACCCTGGTGACGTTCGTGTTACGACTAAATATGATGAAGAGGATTTCCGAACGGCTGTTTTCGGTACCATACACGAATGTGGGCACGCACTATATGAGCAGAATATTTCCAAAGAACTTCAAGGTACTGGGTTATGCACGGGGACATCTATGGGCATCCACGAATCTCAATCTTTATTTTATGAGAACTTTGTAGGTCGTCATGAAAACTTCTGGAAACGTCATTATGAAAGTCTTCAACGTTATGCAGGAGGTAAGTTTGATCAAATCAGCCTAGAGGATTTCTATCTTGCAATTAACGAATCAAAACCATCGCTTATTCGAATTGAAGCAGATGAGTTGACCTACTCTTTACACATTATGATTCGATATGAATTGGAAAAAGCACTATTCAATGATGAATTGGAGGTAAAGGATCTTCCCCAGGCTTGGAATGAAAAATACCAAAGCTATCTGGGCATTACTCCTCCAAATGATGCCAAAGGTGTATTACAAGATGTACACTGGTCTGGTGGTAGCTTTGGATATTTCCCTTCCTATGCATTGGGATATATGTATGCGGCACAATTTAAACAAGCAATGTTAAAAGATTTGCCAAACTATGATGAGCTCTTAGCAAACGGAAATTTAGAACCGGTGAAAGAATGGTTAACAGATAAAATACATCAACATGGTAAATTGAAGAAACCATTGGAAATTTTGAAGGATGTAACAGGTGAAGAGTTGAATGCAGACCACCTTATTAACTATTTGGAAGATAAGTATAATAAGATTTATCAATTAACATAATTAATGTTAAGGGGACCAGGGGAGTATCTCTGGTCTTTTTAATTGTTGGATAAACAAAAAACCCGCCATAAAGGAGGGTCCAATTATTACGAAGCTTCTTCCAACTCCATAATGATTTGCATGTGCATTGTATCTTTTAAATAAACAGGAGTATGTATGCGGTACAATAGATGAAACTCCTTTTGTTGTTCGCTTAATACATCAGGTGGAGTGATATCCATATTGATGCCACTGCCCGCCACTTTCGATGATAAGGTCCCTGCAATCATATTTCCAAGTTCCCCAGTGAAGGATTGAAGCATTTCACCTTCTAGTTGCATGCCAAACATCATTTCTCCGATGTGCTGAAAAGCATGTCGATCCCCTTGAATAATCAACTGACCACGAATGTCACCGGTTAACATGATACGCACACCGTACGAAACATTTGTTAGATTTTCCGTATATAATCGAGGTTGATCAAAGGTAAACTCTATCGGTATAACCGTCTTAAACGAGTCTAAAGTCCTGTCGAAAACTTGAGTTAAGTTCTCTGAAAGTGACATTTGGCACCTCCTTTGATTCTTTTGAATAGTACAAATTTATCATACCATAATTCTCTTTCTATTTTTCAACAAATTTCAACAATTTCACGGTTGATAAAGGGTTTTTTGTTGAAGAATAAACATAAATGAAGTAGGATGTAGTACCTAAAGAGTTTATAGGAGGAACATCATGTTAGATCTACGTTTTGAATTTACAGCGAAAGATGAGTCATCGGTAATATTACGGCCGGTGGAAGAATCGGATGCAGGAGATATCGTGACGGCAGTGGAAAGTATTATTGCTGCGGGTCAGTACATACAAAAGGATGTCCCTCGGACTCCCGATGAAGAACAACTTTTCATTCGTGACATGAAGAAAAAAGAAAATATGTATATTGGAGTAGAACGTAATGGAAAGGTTATAGGGATAGCCCGCGTTATTCGGGGTGAAATTCAAATGAAACGACATACTGGGTTGTTTCGGACTTGGTTAGCTGAGGAAGCACAAGGACTTGGGATAGGAAAAAAAATCATGGACTACACCGATATGTGGTGTGAACAGCATATCAGAAAATTATCTTTAACCGTTTTCTCATCTAATCAGGTTGCCTACCAACTTTATAAGAAATATGGATTTCATGAAGAGGGGAATCAAAAAGAACAAGCCTTTATCAATGGGGAATATGTTGATGAGATTTGGATGGCAAAGTTCTACAAAAAATGATTTCCATTTATTTATAGTGATAATTTTTGCGGTATTCGTTATAATAAAATTGCACAACACAACAACTCCTTTAAAACGACATGTACCTTCCCGAGTTTTTTTGGGAAGGTTTTTTTCTGTTTATTCCACTATTATTCCCTCCCAGCAATGGTTCTGTTGGTATAAATATATAAAATTTGGAAAAATTAACTGTACCAAACCGGATGAGGTGCTCTTATCATGCCAAAGATATTGTCTGTTGGGACGTCCATTCCCAAATATCCGATCCAACAAGATACCGTTGTCGAATTTGCGAAAGAACTATTTGAAGAGTCGTTTAGAGATATCAATCGCCTCCTTACAGTCTTTCAAAATGGCCAAATAGAAAAACGTCATTTCGCCAGGGACGTTGATTGGTTCAAACAGCCGCATACGCTACAGGAAAAAAACGATATATACATAAAAGAGGCAGTTGCTTATGGGGCAGAGGCAATTAATGCATGCTTACACAATTCTGCTACACTCTCACAATCTATAGATTATCAAGATATTGAAGCTATTTTTTATATTTCTACTACAGGCATGTCCACTCCAAGCATCGAAGCTAGAATTATGAATATCCTTCCTTTCTCCCCATATACAAAGCGAATTCCAATTTGGGGACTCGGATGTGCTGGTGGCGCTACCGGGCTATCACGAGCATATGAATACTGCCTAGCCTTTCCAAAAGCCAAAGTGCTCGTATTATGTGTGGAACTTTGCAGTCTAACTTTTCAGAAGAATGATCGATCCAAAAGTAATCTAGTTGGAACTTCTCTTTTTGCAGATGGTATTGCCTGTGTGTTAATGGTGGGAGATGAGGTGCAGATCGAAAGTAGTAGATCTTACCCGAAAGTGTTAGGAAGTCAGTCTACATTAATGGAGAATTCAGAAGACGTGATGGGATGGGAGATAAAGAATGAAGGACTGTATGTTGTTTTTTCAAGGGACATCCCCGTTATCATTACGAACTGGCTAGCGCCTAATGTTACACGGTTCCTTGATGGCCACCAAGTAAACCTAGAAGAACTGGACCATTTTGTTTTACATCCTGGTGGAAAGAAAGTATTAGAAGCATATCAAGAGTGTTTGGGATTAGAAGCAGAAAAGCTGAATACTTCATTACAGGTGCTAAAGGAATATGGCAATATGTCTTCAGCCACTGTCCTGTATGTTCTAAAGGAAATCATGGAAAAGGATCCAAAAAAAGGAGAAAAAGGGATTGCCGCTGCACTAGGACCGGGCTTCAGTTCTGAAATGCTATTATTGGAATGGGAGTGAGGAAACATGATCTTCGCATTGTTTTTTGCATTTATCGTCACACAAAGAGTGGTGGAACTAGGAATTGCAAGAAGAAATGAGAAATGGATTAAATCAATGGGGGCTATAGAATACGGGAAAGACCACTATAAATACATGATCATTTTGCATGTTGCATTTTTAACAAGTTTTCTAATAGAGGTCACCCTACTCGAAC
The DNA here is from genome assembly GCF_012524115.1 of Bacillus sp. RO1. Lineage (GTDB taxonomy): Bacteria > Bacillota > Bacilli > Bacillales > Bacillaceae_I > Sutcliffiella_A. Next base: position 7,307 of record NZ_JAAZWB010000069.1, read on the forward strand.
GAACACTAAGTCCTTTATGGCCGGTTATACTGAGTTTTTTTATTCTGACTCAAACCCTTCGAGTATGGTCCATCAAGTCATTGGGAAAGTTTTGGAACACGAAAGTATTAATATTGCCAGATGCATCCATCGTGAAAACAGGCCCATACAAATTTCTACGTCATCCCAACTACACCATTTTGGTGTTAGAGATTCTGCTGATTCCATTAATGTTTCATGCATTTTACACAGCCATAGTTTTTACTGTTTTAAATGCTTGGATGTTAAGTGTAAGAATTCCGCTTGAAGAGCAAGCATTGTCAGAATTCACTTCCAATTATTCCACCTATATGGAGGATCGAAACAGGTTTTCTCCAACTTTTCAAAAAGAAACTGATTGAAACACATTGTCAATTAGGCTGTAAGCTGATATGATGGTGATAATAATTATCACTATCAACGAGGGGGACATACCAACATGACATTGTTGTTAATTGGTACTACTGTGGTAGCGTATTCCGTATTAATGAAAGTTGTTTTAAAGCAAACATGCGAGCCTAGAACGGTTAAATAATACATAACAGGGCCTTCTACAACCATTCTTGTAGAAGGCCCTGTTTTTATTTCATTGCATATTCGGTAACGATGCACATGTTTGCTGAACAAAAATATTAATAAATAAGGCGTCTTAAGTGGGAAAATACTGCAACATCAAGTAAAATAGACTTAAGAAGCGGAGAAATGATATACACAGCTAAGGGGACAGAAGAAATGGGATCAAACAATCCAAAACAGCAATTACAGCAGATAGAACAGAAGACAAGTCAGCTCCATACAAAACTACAGTTAATTTTAGAAAAGCTACACGATCACGGTGATCTTAAAAGTGCCAGAAAAGTGGCAGAACTTTTACATAAACATTCAACGAAAGAATTAAGTATTGCGTTTTGCGGACATTTTTCAGCGGGCAAGTCCTCCTTCATCAACGAAATATTAGAGGAAGCAATCCTGCCAGCAAGTCCGATACCAACTTCCGCCAATGTGGTACAGATAAGAAGTGGGGAAGAGCTTGCGCATGTTCATTTCTTTGAGGGGGAATCCCTTGAGATTCTTCCACCAGTTTCATTTGAACATGTAAAAGCATATTGCAAAAATGGTGACCAGGTAGAATCCGTTGAATACCAATTTCCTTTTGAAAAGCTTCCTGCAGACATGGTCATATTAGACACTCCAGGGGTGGATTCCACAGACGATGCTCATCGCATTTCCACAGAATCAGCCTTGCATTTGGCAGACGTCATTTTCTATGTGATGGACTATAATCATGTCCAGTCTGAGGTAAACCTTAAGTTTATTAAGGATCTTCAGGACAAAGAAAAAAAGATTTATTTAATTGTTAACCAAATTGATAAGCATCGGGAGGAAGAAATCCCGTTTTCCACCTATAACGAAAGAATAATGGAGTCCTTTGGGGATTGGGGAATTGTGCCTGCGAGCATCTATTTTACAAGCCTGAAAGATACCGATCATTCTCTAAATGACCTTCCTATAGTGAAAGAGACGATCCAAATCTTAAGACAAGACAAATTGGATATACTGCCAAAGACTATTGAGCGAGCGCTCATTCAAGTACTGGAGGAACATAAAGAATGGCAGATGGACCAAAAGGCAGAGGAAATCGAGAGACATGAGCAAACCATTCAATCTGTAGATGATCTTCCAAAAGATGTATTAGAAAGATTAAGGGAAAGAAAAAAGAAACTTTCTTCGGTCCAGTCTGAAACTGCCGAATTAAAAGAAGACTTTATTAATCAGACAAAACGGATCTTGGAAAATGCCAATATCACACCATTCGAGATGAGGGAGCTAGCTGAACATTATCTAGAATCGCAACAAAAAGGATTTAAGGTGGGAATGCTTTTCTCAGGGAAAAAAACACAAGAAGTGCGTGAGCAAAGAAGTGCCGCTTTTCGAAGTGATTTGGAAGAGCGTGTGAAAACTCAGGTGGAGAAGTTCATTCATGAACATATATTTGCCTTCTTAAAAGAGCAAAACTTTTATTCTCCATCCATTTTTGATAAAGTGCAGGAGCTTACTGTTCCTATTACGGAAGAGTTTGTATTCGGCCATGTGAAACCTGGTGCAGGCTATTCTGGAAACGCCGTCTTGCACTATACAAAAGATTTAGCCCATTCCATTAAATTAGATTACCAGAAACAAGTACAAAGATTTATGGAAGGTTACTTTGAAAAGCTTGAAAACCAAATGCAAGAAAATACGAAAGAATTAAAAGTGGAAGTGGATAGGCTAGAGTCAGTTCACCATGCCCAAGAAGCGATTACACAGTTGCATATGAAACTAGAACAAGAATACGAAGAATTAAACAATATCCTGATTACAACTGCCACTACAGTGGAACAAGGCAAGACGGATAACCTGGCTACCCAATATCTGAACCGTTCGTATAAAAGGGTGCGTGGAGATGAATTTCCTTCCTCTACAAATAGGCAAAAGAATGCTATTCAAACACAAGAAGTCAGTACAGATATTAAAAACCATAGTGACCCGGAAATAGTTGTGAAAGGACTTATTGAAACATCAAGTTCTTTAAAGGGAATAAATGGGTTCGGGACAATTGTTGATGACTTGAAAAAGAGAGCAGCAAAGATTGAAACCCAAACATTTACTGTAGCGTTATTCGGTGCATTCAGTGCAGGGAAGTCATCCCTTGCTAATGCTTTATTCGGTGAAAAGGTGCTTCCTGTTTCCCCAAACCCAACAACTGCCTCCATCAACAAGATTTCGCCTGTAACACAGGATAAACCACATGGGTCAGTTAATGTACAGATGAAAACAGTGGAACAAATGTTTCAGGATGTTCAACAAGCCTTACAAATTTTTAACACGGATGTAAGGAATCTTGAAGAAGCTGTACCGACCATTAGGCGTATCATCTCTAAAAATGAGTACCTAGAACTGGATGCAAATAAGAAGACTCATTTTCATTTTCTAAAGGCCTTTTTAACAGGTTGGGAGGATATGAAGACGAAATTGGGAACGCTTCAAACAGTGTCACTAAGTGAATTTGAAGCATATGTCGCCAAAGAAGAGAAATCCTGTTTTGTGGAATGGATTGAAGTGTTCTATGATTGTCCATTTACCAGACAGGGTCTAACACTGGTGGATACACCTGGAGCGGACTCTATTAATGCAAGACATACCGATGTATCTTTTGATTATATTAAGAATGCTGATGCCATTCTGTTTGTCACCTATTATCAGCACGCTTTTTCTAAAGCAGATCGGGAATTCTTGATACAATTAGGCAGGGTAAAAGATGCTTTTGCAATGGATAAGATGTTCTTCCTTGTAAATGCGGCTGATCTGGCTAATAATGAGGAAGAACTTGAACTCGTATGTGACTATGTAGAAGATCAATTGACCGCTTATGGAATTCGTCATCCACGATTATATCCAGTTTCAAGTCTTCTTGCCTTGAAGGAAAAAGAAAACCGTCCATTCGAACATCCTTTTTTGGAAAGCTCTTTGATGAATGAATTTGAGCAGGCATTTACTGACTTCATTCAATCCGATTTAGTCGAGATGAGTCTACATGCAGCGCAAACCGATCTAAACAAAGCAGTTGCCTTATTCGAACATTTTGTCCAACAGGCTAAGCTTGGATCTGAGGAAAAAGAAAAATTGCAGCTTTTACATGCTAGTAACAAAAGGAACCTGGAAGCTCAAATTATAGGGTACGCAACGGGAAGTTTCTATACGCTACTTGAGCAAGAAATAAACGAACTTGTATATTACATTAAGCAACGAACATTATTACGTTTCTCCGATTTCTTCAAAGAAAGTTTCAACCCTGCAGTAATCAGGGAGGACGGACGTAATATCAAGGGGCAGCTTATCAGTTGCCTGCACGAGCTTGTAACGGATATCTCTCACAATCTTTCCCAAGAAGTTAGAGCAACTACCGTGCGTACAGAGAACTTTATTCGCAAAACGTTAGAGTCCTGGCAAAAGGAATTAGAAGCGGAAGCTCAACGGCTAGAAGATCAGCTTTCTTTACGTGTGTTGGAAGCAGAAGAATATACACCGTTTAAAGTGAATAGTTCGTTTCCTTCTATTTCTCCAAAGCTGGAAAAACAAATGTTAGGCTACTACCGAAATTCGAAAGCCTTTTTCGAGAAAAACGAAAAGCAAAAAATGGCCCTGTTTTTGGAAGAGCAGCTGTCACCTTTAATGGACTCATTCTTGAAAGAAAGTGGTCAAAAACTAACAGACCATTACAAAAATGAAATGCAGATATCTATTGAAGAGGTCAAGAAGTATGTACTAAGACAGCTCGAGGATTATTTTGGAGGAATGCAGGCAGCACTTGAACAAGAACAGGACATCCCACATTTGGAACGAGTGTTAGCACAATTACAACAGAATAAAAAGTAAGGAGGAAAATCAGATGAACCCAATAAAGGAAATGCTCACGAATATGGAATTACATCATGATGTGAAGATCCTTTATGCCTGTGAAGCTGGTAGCAGGGCATACGGCTTTGCTACCGAAAGCAGTGATTATGATATCAGGTTTATCTATATTGCCCCCCTTAAAAAGTATCTTTCCTTAACGAAAAAGGAAGAAACCATTACAAAGCAGGATGACAAGTATGACGTGCAGGGGTGGGATTTAAAGAAGGCTTTGTTATTGGCTAGTAAATCCAACCCCTCCCTATACGAATGGATGCTATCTCCAATTGTATATAGAAAGTTAGATCCAGTCATGACTTCTATGATAAACGTCGTTTTAACACACTACTCAAAGAAAGCTCTTGGTTTTCATTATTCAAATATGATTAAAAATAACCTCCAAGCTTGGAGCAGAAAAAATGAAATATCTCACCTTGTTCATGCCGTCCGTGCATCTTTAATGTTAGAACAGGTTATCCACTTTGATAATGACCCTGATACAATTAACTTTCAAGAGCTAACAGAGAAAAGCAACACATTTACCAATGAAGAGCTATCGCTTTTATTTTGCTTAAAGACTGGAGAGGAAGTAACCGGACTTCCACTTATTTCTCAACTTTGTGCTAAAGTCAGTCATTTTATCACAGCTTCTGAACCGTCTTTACCTCATTTAAAAGAAGGAACGATGAATCTTCGCGTGTTAGAGGAGCTGTTTTTTCAACAGCTGGGAATAGAGGGTGAACGTGATTACAAAAGTTAATCGATTCCAGGCATGTGCTACCTGCAAGCATTATCAAGTGCTGAAAATAAATACTCGTACCATCTACCGTTGCAGTAGACTTGGCTTTGACACAAAGCCACATTACAAATTTGATTGTTGGCAACCGAAAGAGAACATAATACAATTAATGAAAAAAGAACAGATAAATTGGAGGAACAACCATGAGCGTACATAAAGCAATAAGTGAGCATTCTAGAAAACAAAATCAAGTGGTGATGAATTTTTTACAACTTGAACAACAAAGGGAAGCATACATAGAAGAGGCAATCGTACTTTGCCGTCAAAACAAACCATTTACAACCGAAAAAATTAATGAAGTAACAAAAAGAATAAACGAACTGGCACGTAAAGGGATTGCACCTCAGCGACAACTCGTATCAAAAGAAATGGTAGAAGAGTTTGTTTCTCGAAGTCACTAAATTGTGGAGGGGAGAACATGAATCATATTGTTTCAGTGAATTGGGTGAAGGAGCACTTAGACGAGCTTACAGTCATGGATTGTCGCTTCCATCTTGGAGCACCTGATAAAGGACTTATAGAATATCAAGATAGTCATATCCCAGGGGCATATTATATGGATTTGAATAAAGATCTATCCAGTGCAGTCAATACTCATGGAGGCAGACATCCTTTGCCTGACTTGCAGGAACTTCATCAAAAACTTCAAAACATTGGAGTTCATGATGGAGGCAAAGTACTTCTTTATGATGATCAAAACGGCGCGATGGCCTCAAGGCTGTGGTTTTTGTTAAAGATATTAGGACATGAGCATGTTCTGATAATGGATGGCGGCTATCGTGAATGGGTGAAGCAAGAATACCCTGTTACGGCAGAAGTGCCCGTACAAGAAAAACGTGGGACTTTTACATTCAAGGTGAAAGAAAAAGATTTTGTCATGCATATGGAAGAGGTTAAATCCCAGTTATCATCTTTTCAAAGTGGAGAAGCTTACCTTCTGGATGCAAGAGAGTCTAATCGGTATAGTGGGTTAGAAGAGCCCATTGATAAGGTTGCCGGTCATATTCCCGGAGCACTTAATTTTTTCTGGATGGAGAATATGGAGAATGGAAAATGGAAAAGGACTGAAGCGCTGCAAGAAAGATTTTCGCAGTTGGATCCTTCGAGAGAAATTGTAGTCTACTGCGGATCTGGTGTTACAGCATGCCCCACATTTTTAGCTCTAAAGGAAGCTGGCTTTGAAAAAGTAAAGCTGTATGCTGGTAGCTGGAGCGACTGGATAAGTTACACAGATAACCCAGTATCTAAAATTAACAACTAAATTTACCCTCACTGAATTCTTACTCTCTTGAGCAAACTATAAGGGATGCACCATATGAAGGAGGAGATTGAGAATGGGACGTACGAAAAAAGGAAATGCGAATGCACAGCGTAATAATAACGCTAAACAAAAAGGCAACATGGATACAGAGTTTGCTTCATATGCGGAATACGAAGCAGCAAAAATGACAAATAAGAAAAACCAATAATTTTTATGCCATCCTCACTTTATGGGGTGATGGCTTCGAACTTTAAAACGCTGCCCAAAGTCGGTTTTTTGACTTTGGGCAGTTTTTTATTGAAATGGAACAGAGAATGTCATATTACTAGGAGATAAATGGATTCTCGATAAATTCACTTGTTTTTTTTGACTAATTGAGCGGCTTTTTTGATGAATTCACCAGCTTTTTTGACTAATTCAACGTTTTTTTTGAACATTTGCTCTTCCTCGAATGCCTGTCCTCCAACTCTAAAATATGCTATAATCAAAATCGGAATAGAGAGGAAGTGTTCTTTTGAAAAAAGTACTACTGATAGATGGAATGGCTTTATTATTCCGTTCTTTTTATGCAACCAGTGTTTATAATCGCTTCATGTATACATCCAACGGAATCCCCACGAATGCAATTCAGGGATTTGTTAAACATATGATTACATCCATGGAAACGTTCGAGCCAACACATGTTGTCTGTTGCTGGGACATGGGAAGCAAGACATTCCGCACAGAAATGTTTGATGACTATAAAGCAAACAGACCTGCACCACCACAAGAGTTGATCCCACAATTTGACCTTGTAAAAGAAGTGGTAGAGGCGTTTGACATCCCAAATATTGGACTTGCAGGATTTGAAGCAGATGATTGCTTAGGAACCCTTGCGGAACTTTATCGTGAAGAAGCTGAGGTCATTATCCTAACGGGTGATCAAGACGTTCTTCAGCTGATTAAACCAAATATTAAAGTAGCGTTGCTAATGAAAGGTTATGGCAACTACGAAGTGTTAGATGAGAATGGGTTCTACGAGAAGAAAGGCCTTACACCTCAACAACTCATCGACCTAAAAGCAATAATGGGGGACAGCAGTGATAATTACCCTGGAGTTAAAGGTGTCGGGGAAAAAACAGCTACAAAGCTGTTGATGGAGTATCAGACAGTGGACGGGATACTAGAAAATCTGTCTGCTCTTACAAAAAGTCAACGTAAGAAATTTGAAGACAGCCTGGAGTTATTGCATCTCTCAAGGGAACTTGCAACGATTAAGTGTGATGTACCGGTTACCTGTGAATTGAATGATGCAACAATCACGATTGACCGGAGCAAAGTCGCTAGTAAATTTGATGAGTTGGAATTCAAGAATTTGCATGGGTTTATTGATAAAGTTTGTTAAGAGAAGATGAACAAGTCATCTTCTCTTTTCTTATCGTTTTGTATTGTCTTTTTTAGCCTTATTTTCAAGCTTGGAATGGACTTCCTGGGCAAACTCCGCATCTTGGCCGTAACCTTGAGGGTTTACACCAGGAGCTTTCTTACCTCTGTTTGCTGAATTATTTTTACTCATGCTTCTCACCTCCGTTCATAGTTTTCCTTTACCATCTAAAAATTATGTTGCATTGTGACGTTAGAAATGACTCAAACTACACAAGAGGTGATTAGTTTGAATCGACCACTTAAAATTGCTTTGAGTGCTATCACATTGGCACAATTCCTAAAGATTCCAATAAAATTTTTAAGAACAGGCAAATGGGAGTGGAATACCTTCTTTGAAACGGGAGGGATGCCAAGCTCACATTCGGCTGGAGTATCTGCATTAGCCACCATCATCGCGATGAAAAGGGGATTTAAAACAATAGATTTTGCGCTTTCCGCCATATTTGGTCTGATTGTTATGTATGATGCACAGGGAGTTAGAAGACAAACAGGAGAGATAACTCTTGCGGTAAATGATCTTGCTGAAAAATTGGATAGACTTGAAGGAAAACCTGACAAGAATGTCCATGACAAATTAGAAAAACGATTAAAGGAACGGCTGGGGCATCAACCAGAGGAAGTAGTTGGAGGAGCTATATTCGGTATTGCTCTAGCTTTTTTAGGAATGCGCTTGTTACCCAAAAAGAAAAAATTGGAACTTTGGGACAAACTTTGATGGGCAAACGACAAATTTTGCGGTAAAATTGAAGAAGGGGACGTACAAAAGGATGGATAAATTTGAACAAATCATGGAGTACAGAAGATTACCTTCAGCAACTTACCGCAAAAGGTTTTAAATTCGGAGAAGATTCTCTCGGTTTTATAGAATTTGGGAAACATTATACAGACAGTTCGGATTATTTGGTCAACATAGCTATTGAAATTACTTTAAAAGCACAAAAGCAGTTTGACGGCAGTTTTTTTGTCTCGTTTTTGGAAATGATTAAACAAGAACAGATTCATTCTAAACGTGCAGCATTTGAATTGGCTAAGGAAAAGCAGATCATTTAAGCGACTTTCCCATTTTGTTGGGAAAGTTTTCTTTGTTTTTATTGGAGAGTTTTATATGCCTGAAGTAGTTCTGTAAAGGGCTCGAGAGGAAAATAGAGGCGGTCTTAAGGCTCGAAACCGTTTACGAAAAGCTCAAATGGTAACAGAGAAGGGGTCTCAAGGCTCGAAACCGTTTACGAAAAGCTCAAATGGTAACAGAGAAGGGGTCTCAAGGCCCGAAGCCGTTCTCGAAAAGCTTAAACGGTAACAGAGAAGCGTTCTCAAGGCGCGAAGCCGGACTGCAATAGCCCAAACGGTAACAGAGAGGTGGTCTCAAGGCCCGAAGTCGGTTAAGAAAAGCTCAAATGGTAACAGAGAAGGGGTCTCAAGGCCCGAACCCGTTCTCGAAAAGCTTAAACGGTAACAGAGAAGCGTTCTCAAGGCGCGAAGGCCGGACTGCAATAGCCCAAACGGTAACAGAGAGGTGGTCTCAAGGCCTGAACCCGGTTAAGAAAAGCTCAAACGGTAACAGAGAAGGGGTCTCAAGGCCCGAAGTCGGTTATGAAAAGTTCAAACGGTAACAGAGAGGTTGTCTCAAAGCCCGAACCCGGTCACGAAAAGCCCAAACGGTAACAGAGACCCCAATTTATTTATTAAGCTGAATCGCCTTCCTCGACAACTCATCCGCCATCTTATTCTCTTTACTAGGTACCCACTTTATAAAAAATAAATCAAGCTGATCGGATAGGCTTAACGCCTCCTCCAACAACACGCGATATTGCTGTTTTTTGGCAAAACGCTTTTCCATTGCACTCTCCACGGCCTGAGAGTCAGTACGAAAAGAAACAATTTGATAACCTTGCATCTTACATATCTTCAATGCTTCAATTAACGCATGAAACTCTGCTTCATGATTTGACATCATTCCAAGTGGAATACTGTATTGTTCTACAGAACCATTCCCCTTTATAAAAATGCCAGCACCGGAAGGGCCGGGATCTCCTGCGCTTGCCCCGTCTATATACACTTCAATCATTGCATTCGCCTGCCTATTAAATAAGTGTTACACGAACATATTTCGATATGTCCTGTGATAAGATAAGAATACACATAAATAACGAAGTATTAAAGATATATTATTCATACTTTTTACGAGCAACGGGTATAAGTTAGAATCACTTAGAAGTAAAGGGGATTTCCAAACCATGAAATTGACCTTAGAATGGCATTACCACAATCCAAAACATATTGAGACCACTTTCAGAAGTGATGAACTTGATATTAGGCTGGCGCTTAGGCTTGCTGAAGATATAGAAAAGACAGGAAGAGTAAAACGTCTTTCTTTTTTTGATCAGGATGGGTCAGAATGGACTAAAAAAGAAATAAATAAATGGATTAAGCAGAGTGAAGTAGGGGTATCTGACGTTGTTGCATACTTTGATGGTGGATACGACGCAGACACAAAACTGGCGGGAATCGGAAATGTGGTTTATTATAATCAAAATAGAAAAGACTACAGATACAGAATAAATGCAAGGCTTGAAGAATTGGAATCAAACAACGAGGCGGAGTATGCTGCTTTTTATTTTTTGGTTCAACAACTGGAGTATCTTGAAATTCGTGCGATGGAAGTTACTTTTAAAGGCGACTCTCTTGTTGTATTAAATCAACTTTCAGGAGAATGGCCTTGTTATGATGAACTTTTTAACCGCTGGCTTGATAAGATAGAAGAGAAGTTGAAGGAGCTTAAGATAAGGCCAATATATGAACCTGTATCAAGAAAAGATAATACAGAGGCTCATCAACTGGCCAAACAGGCACTAGAAGGAACGCCAATTGAAAGCAAATTGCAATTGTGAATATATAGGAGTGACAATAAATAATGATTAATCGAAAAAAGATACTCTTGGAAGTTGGTGAAATTTTAGATACGTACTGTACGGAATGCCTGGTGAAGCAAACGTTGCGAAAAGACTATGGGAAAACACATGCTCAAGCATTTTGTATCAATGAATGTACAGTAGGTGCTGAAATCAAGAAATTAGGAGACCAGTTAGTGGAGCGTAAGTAATTTAGCGCTTCGCCGGCTGGTTTTTTGCCGCAAAAAAAACCGCCCATTTAGGCGGTTATTTTCGTGCTTCAGAAAGCTGATGTTCGCATTGGGATAGGGATAATTCACAATTTTGAAGGAAATCTGTGTCAAGTCCCGTTCCCGAACTTTTTGCATCATTAAGTAAAGATCTAGCATTTGAGATGGCTCTCTCAGCATGATCCATAGCTTCAGGATCAAGACTCATAGTAGCCGAGCCCACCATTTTTTCTGCAGATTGAATGGATACCTGAACTTGAGCCAAATCATTATATCCTGTGTGCAATTCAGTATTGTTATTATATTGTTGTTTATCCATTATTACAGCCTCCTTCTTATTTTAGAATAAGTAAAAGAGGCAAAAGATATTCACTAAAACGAAAAAGACCATCAATCAAATGATGGTCTCTCCCTTTTTACATATATGTTTTACAACTATAGATTAAAGTTTTGTAACGTTAGCAGCTTGTGGTCCGCGGTTTCCTTCAACGATTTCAAAAGAAACTTCTTGGCCTTCTTCTAAGGATTTGAAACCCTCACCAGTGATTGCAGAGAAATGTACGAATACGTCATCTCCACCTTCTACTTCGATAAATCCAAAACCTTTTTCGTTGTTGAACCATTTTACTTTACCGTTTTGCATTGTTCTTTTTCCTCCTAAAAATAGCGCACGATGTGCTGTGAAATTGTATTATCATAACCAATTTCCATCAGAAAAGAAAGCGGTTAAATGACAATTTCAATATACAATATTTCCTGTATTAGAGTCAAGGTTTCAAACTTTGTACCTGTTTTATTTTCTTGTTCCTTTCATATATATAGGTAAAGGAGGTATAAGCTATGCTGCGGACAAAATTTGAAGGTAGAGAAATGATATTGCGAATCAAAAGGAACCTATATTTGTACTCATTAGACGAGGATACGATTTACAACAGCTTGCGCGAGTCTTTACAAATCATATATTTCATGGATTCCTTCGCGTTGCAAGTTGGTGAATACCTTCTAGTAGGAGAAACACAACAAAGTGCATACCCGTTAATCACCGTCCAGAACATAGTGCCCAGAAAAAATATAGTGACCGTGTAACTATACAAACAAATGTTTTGCTTTTATAATAAAAGTAGGAAAAGAGAAGGGAAGTCACACTCTTTTCCTACATTTATTTTTATAGAGTGGAGTGGAAGAAGTAGTGAAATTAATAATCGCCGAAAAGCCAGATCAAGGATTAAAGCTTGCTGCTCCATTTTCCTACAAGAAAAAGGATGGCTATGTAGAGATCCCCCCACAACCGATGTTCCCTAAAGGTGCCTTGCTTACATGGGCTGTTGGACATCTTTGTGAACTATTGTCTCCGGAAGAATACGATAAGGCGTGGAAACGCTGGTCCCTGCAAACTCTCCCAATCATACCCGAAAAATTCCAACACAAAGTAACCAAATCCAAATGGAAGCAATTTCAAACCGTCAAGAAACTAGTTCATCATCCTGAAGTGACAGAAGTTATTATGGCAGGCGATGCGGAGCGGGAAGGAGAGGCGATTATACGCATCATTCTCCTTGTTAGCAATTGTCATAAACCATTAAAGCGTTTGTGGATTTCCTCCTTGACCCCAAAGGCTGTTCAAAAAGGGTTTGAAAATCTTTTAGAGGAACATGAAACGAGAAATGTTTACTATGAAGCGTTGAGTAGATCTTGTGCAGACTGGCTGGTCGGTATGAATGCTTCACGAGCTTATACGTTGCTCTTGCAGCAAAAAGGAATCTCGGATGTTTTTTCTACCGGGAGGGTACAAACTCCCACACTTGCCTTAATTGTAAAAAGGGAATTAGAAATTGAAAAATTTGAATCCAAGCCTTTTTGGGAAGTACTGGCCACCTTCAATATGGATGGAAAGAAATATAAAGGTAAATGGCATAAGGAGGAAGAATCAAGGCTGGATGATGAGAACTTAGCCGAAAAGATTGTGCAGTTCTGTAAAGGAAAAGACGCAAAAATAGAAAACATCGAGAAAGAACGGAAAGAATTTCAACCGCCATTTCTTTTTAACCTATCCTCTCTGCAAGCTACTGCCAACAGTCTCTATAAGTTCTCTCCACAAAAAACATTAGAGGTTGCACAAAAGCTTTATGTTAAAGGAATCATTTCCTACCCACGCTCTGATTCAAGCTTTGTTACAAAAGAAGAAGCAGGGATGTTTCCTGAAACTTTGCAAAAATTGAGCGTATTTAAAGAATTTAAGGATTATTTTCCACTTCCATTCTCATCCGTCATGAATAATAAACGGGTAGTAAATGAGAAAAAGGTGACAGATCACTATGCCATCATTCCAACAGAACAGGTGACGGATCCTTCTAAAATGTCACCAGATGAAGAGAAAATATATTCTCTTATCGTTAAGCGTCTCATTGCTGCACACTATGATAAAGCGATTTTTGACTACACGACAATACATACACTAGTAGACGGTCGCGCCACATTCCTTTCAAAAGGAAAAGAAGAAGTTCAGGCAGGCTGGCGCACGGTCATTTATGGTAACAAAAAAGAAAAAGAAACAGATGAAGATGAACAAGATCTTCCTTCTCTTGAAAATGGAGAAACAGGACATGTACATGATGTAAAAGTGAAAGAAGGAAAGACCCAGCCTCCTAAACGTTATACGGAAGGGCAACTCATAACGGTGATGAAAACTGCTGGAAAACACCTAGAGGACGGCGAGCTCACTAAAGTCCTTAATAAAACAGAGGGACTCGGCACAGAAGCGACCCGAGCTGGAATAATTGGTGTGTTAAAAGACAGGAAATATATTGATGTCAAGCGAAACCAAGTATTTGCTACCAACAAAGGAAAACTTCTTATTAAGTCCATTGGATCAAGCATTCTAGCTAGTCCAGAAATGACTGCAAAATGGGAGCAACGTCTTCATGAAATTGGTCAAGGTACAGCATCACCTGAAGAATTCATGGAACAGGCAAAAAAGCTGTCAATAAAATTGATAGAGGATGCTAAGAATGAAAGCGGTCAATGGTCATTTGAAGGAATGGATATTAGTGAATTCAAATACTCAAAAGGAAAGCGCAGGGGGCGAGGTTCTGCAGGTGTCGGCACAAAGGTGGGTACATGTAAAAAATGCAACGGAGATGTAGTGGACAAAGGATCATTTTATGGATGTTCGAACTACAATTCAAATAAGTGCAATTTAACCATTTCAAAAAAAATACTCGGAAAAACCATCTCTGCTTCAAATGCGAAAAAACTCTTAACAGAAGGAAGAACAGCTGAAATTAAGGGTTTTAAAAAAGGAGAAAAGGTATTTAATGCTTCATTGGAATGGAAAGAAGATAAATTACAATTTGTATTTTAGCTTTCTTAAATTACGGTAAGGTCGAGTGTGAGATGCTTGGCCTTATTTTTTTTTGAAACAAGGGTATAGTATGTACTATTAAAAGGATGGGAGGGGTACCGTTGCAGGAGGCTATACAGTTAAAGAACGTTCAGTACAAGAAAGACGGTAAGCTTATTCTCAAAGGAATTACTGGAGTCATAACAGAAGGGAAAATTACAACCTTTGTCGGACCTTCTGGAGCAGGTAAAACAACTTTGTTGAAGATGTTTAACGGTCTCCTGACTCCTACATCCGGTGAGATAATAATAGATGGCAAAGAGCTAAATAACTACGAACCAACAGAGCTTCGCAAACAGATTGGTATTGCCCTACAAAGTGCTCCAATGGTTGAAGGAGATGTGTTTGAAAACCTATCTTTACCTTTGCGGCTACAAGAGCGCTCTCTTGACAAGGAAGAGGCAATCAACATATTAAATATAGTAGGTCTAGATGACAGCCATTTGCATCAAAATGTAAAAGATCTATCAGGTGGACAAAGACAAAAATTATCGATTGCAAGAACACTTGTTAATCGTCCAAAAGTGTTACTGTTGGACGAAATAACATCATCATTGGATCAAACCTCCCAAAAAGAAATCGACGAATTGATCCAAAGGGTAAGCAAAAAATATGGCACAACTATTATATGGATTACTCATAATTTAAATCAGGCTTTAACAGTCGGAACCTACACATGGATCTTAATGGATGGAGAATTACTAGAAGCAGGGAAAAGTCAGGATTTACAAAACTCAACGAACGATCGTGTTCAAGCTTTTCTTAAGGGGGAGATGAAATGAACGTCTTTACTCTCGCAATTGCCCTCATTTTTGTTCTAATACCTGTCGTCCTCTCTAAAACATTTCGTCTTGGACTTGAAAAAGATACGATAGTTGCTGTAATCAGGTCTATTGTACAGCTTTTTATCGTCGGTTACCTGCTGACATTTGTGTTTGAGTCGGAAGGATATGCTTTTATCATTTTAATGGTACTCGTTATCATTGGGGCAGCCGTTCAAAATGTTGCAAGAAAAAAGACGCCAATTAAAGGAATCACTTGGAAGGTGGCAGTAACATTCATTTTCATTGAAGTATTGACACAAGGAATCTTGATTGGTTTCAATATTATCCCTGCAACTGCACAGTATATTATACCAATAAGTGGCATGATTATTGGTAACTCTATGGTACTCGGCATTCTTTTTCTCAATAGATTTTTATCAGAGATTGAAGCAAGGGAGGATGAAATCGATCTGATTCTTTCCCTTGGTGGGACAACCAAACAGGCCATACATACCCAATTGATGCAGGCAATTAAAGCCAGTATGATTCCAACAATAGAAAGTCAGAAAACGATTGGACTTGTGCAACTGCCAGGAATGATGAGCGGGCAGATTATCGCTGGAGCAAGTCCTATTCAGGCAGTACAATTTCAACTGCTTATCGTATTCTTGTTACTGACGACAGCATCTGTCACAAGCATCATGCTCGGATTATTGTCTTATCCAACACTGTTTAACAATAGAAAGCAGCTTATAAGATTGAGGTGAAATTGAAAAAGCCACCTCATCAGAAATGGCTATGTTAAGAAAAATGTATTGGAGCCAGTTGATTTCCGTTCCTGGCGCTTCGCTTGCCTGCGGGAGGTCCGTGAGCCTCCTCACAACGCTTCAGGGGTCTAACCTGTCCCTTCCTCCCGCGGGCGTCTGCCCGCCTTCCACTCCAATCAACAAGGTAACTTCCTTCAACTAAATGTGATGAAATGTTTCTCTAATTTAGGTTATTAGAAATTCCCTCTTTAATGTAATTTTTAGCTGTGTATTGGAGCAAATGGCAGACTCCTGAATGAGATAGCGCTAGGTGGAGACCACACAGGCGGAGCCGAGGAGGCTCCAACAACGCCCCTAGGAAAGCGAAGCCATTTGCGGAAAGGAACAGCGACTATACTCCAATATTACTGTTTTTTCTTTTATCTTTAACTCCCTGTACTAGTAAATGCTCGAATTCCTCTGTTCCAGAACCAGTAGGCAATAATAAATGAAAGCACAGCAATGCCGGGGGTTAGGAGTGCCATCATAACTATCGATTCTTTTTCGAAAAAATAGGTTGCCGGATAGTAAGCAGTAAACCCATAAGGGATCAGCCAAGTGATGATCAATGTGACAGCCTTTGGATAGATGGTCAAAGGATATCTTGCAAACTCACTTAATTGAAAAACGGAAACCACAATCGGAAGACTGTCTACCATCCAAAATGAAAAAGTGATGAAAAATAGGTTAATGGCCACAAATAAGATTCCACTTGAAATAATGAAAACAACTAATAAAAGCAGACTCTGTATCGTCCATTCAATTTGTAAATTCACACTAGCAATTGTTAAAACGATACCACCGATGATTAATTGTCCAAAACCATCCTGCTGCACTCTTTCTGCCACAATTTGAAAAAGTGGATTTACTGGTCTTAGCAGAAGTCTGTCAAAGTTACCAGAACGAATATACTGCCATCCGAGCGTCCATAAATTATCAAAGAAAATATGATGGATCGAGCGACCTAAAAAGGCAATGGCATAGATGAAAAGTATTTCATAAAATGTCCAGCCTTTAAGAACTTCTATGTGATCAAACACAATTTTTAAGAAAAAGAGAGCAGTAAATTGTTGGACCATGACCGAGAATAATCCGATGAAAAAGTCTGCTTTATACTCCATCATCACCTTTAAGTGATTGCTGAAGTATTTTCCATATAAGAATGTATATCGTTTACACTTTTTCCACATAGGTTATCCTCCAAACACGGTTACTTTTTTTACAGCTTGAGCCCAAACAACTCGGACAACCACAAATAAGATGGCAAACCAAAATAATTGGGTTGCAAAGGCAATCAAGGCATCAGAGCCCATTTGAATTTGGCCAGTGTATATGGCTACAGGTACGAAAATCATAGATTGAAAAGGCAGGAAGCTGCTCACTTCCTGAAACCAACCCGGGAATAGGGTAAGTGGAATGAGTGCTCCGGAAAAGAATTTAACAATCGCCTCTCGTAGCACTCTCACTCCCCACACATTGACTGTCCAAAAAGCTAATACGCCAATAATAAGGTCAATTTGTGTCCCGATTAAAATTCCAACCAGCATGCTTGCCAAAAACAAAATAGCGACCTCCCAGGATATTGGAGCTTCAATACCGATGAAAATGATGGCCACAAGGAAAAGAGGGATGGTCGTCCGAACAAAGCTGTTTGCTTTAGAACCAAGGTCCATAAAGATTAATTTAGTCAAGTAATCGTAAGGCTTTAATAACTCCAACGCTATATCGCCATTCTTAATATTTCTGGCCATTTCATTTCCTGCACCAGATACATAGTTTTCTAGCATCATCGCAATCACTACATATGTGATCATGGATTCAAAGGTAATGGAGGAGATTTCTGTTCTATTTTGGAAAACTGCCACCCAGAAAAAATACATAATAACCAATCGAAGCAAGGTGGAGACAACATCCGCCCAGTACCAAGCGAGATAAGCGGTCTCGACTTTAATTTGAGACTTTAGCAGCTCCAAGTACTTCCGCATGTTCAGGCCCCCGTTCGTAAATTTCCTGTACCACTTTTTCAATGCCTAGTTCTGTTATCGTAAAGTCTTGAACGAGATAATCTCTCATAATCTCTTTCATGATTTCACTGCCGGAAATAACCGTATTATTAAAATGGAGCAAAAAGTGATGTTCTTCCTCCGGTATTTCTAAGTGAACAGAAGCCTTCAAGGCTGAGGGAAGGGTGAAAGCGTCATTGGAATCAATTTCAAGCTTGATTGTCCGGTTAAATCTTGTCTGCTGCTTAAGAGAAAGAAGGCTGCCATCATAAATGACACTGCCTTTATCGATAATGATGATACGATGACAAAGCTCCTCAATGTCTTGCATATCATGGGTGGTTAATATGACGGTGGTCTGATGTTCCTTGTTCATTTGTTTTATAAACTGGCGAATCTTAATCTTTACAGAGGCATCTAAACCGATGGTAGGTTCATCTAAATAGACAACAGAAGGGTTGTGTAAAAATGCTGCTGCGAGCTCACAGCGCATCTTTTGCCCAAGAGAAAGCTGTCTGACCGGTATAGGCAAAAGCGCTTCCAAATCTAACACTTCCTTAAATTTCGCAAGGTTTCTTTCATACACATCCTGTGGAACTTCGTAGATATGTTTTAATAGTTCAAGAGATTCTTGGACTGGAATGTCCCAGAATAGCTGTGTTCGTTGTCCGAAAACAGCTCCAATATTTTTCGCATTTTTAGTTCTGTCTGAGTATGGGGTGATTCCATTTACTATTACAGAGCCTTCGTCTGGTGTAAGAATTCCACTTATCATTTTAATAGTAGTGGATTTTCCTGCTCCATTAGAACCAATGTAACCCACAATTTCACCTTTTGGAATGGTGAAGCTGATATCGTTAACTGCTGTTTTATTTATATATTTTCTTTTGAATAAAGCTTTAACCGCGCCGGTAAGTCCTGGATCTCTTTCGAACAAACGGTAATGCTTACTGATGTTTTTCACTTCAATCATGTTGTTTTCAACCTCCTGGTCCTTTCTAAATGAAAGCACTAACAAGAGACTATTATAAACACTTTAAGGGGGATATGGAAGATATTTCTTGTGTGTACAGTGAAATAATTATTAAGATTCTTATGTACACCGTTGTTGATTTCCGCAAATGGCTTCGCTTTCCTAGGGGCTGACGAGAGCCTCCTCGGCTACGCCGAAGCCACTGAAAAAGAGCTGGATTATAAAATTTCACTAAACACCGCTGGGATTTCCGCAAATGGCTTCGCTTTCCTAGGGGCTGACGAGAGCCTCCTCGGCTACGCCGAAGCCACT
>NZ_JAAZWB010000007.1 GCF_012524115.1 Bacillus sp. RO1
TGCCCAAAATCATCCTTATTTTCAACATCTAACCACACTTCAAATGTTATGAAAAATTAAACCTTATAGAAATATTGAGAATAAGCGAGAAAACAAGAGTTATCTCTTTCTTTATAGAGGGAGTTTAGTGGAATAAAAACAATTTTATTATTAGGGGGATTATATGCTTTTATCACTATTTGGAATATCAACATCTTTATTCGGAATAGCTCTTATTTTAACATCAAGTGGTTCAGCAACTATGTTCGGACTGTTTACATCATTTGCTGGACTAATAGTTTCATTTGTCGCATTTCTCTTGGGTGAATTTAAAAAAGTAAAAGATAACCTGAAGTAACGGGTGCTTTTGTTCAACAAGCTATAAGCTATTTTAGGAATAAGCCAATATTTTAGATATTCTATTAAATAGGGCGATTGTTTAATTTGAGCTGATTCTATGTACTAACAGAACAATAGACTAAAAATGGTGGTGCGTAATGGGAATACCTAAATATCCTGTAGTTCCTAAGTTAACAAGTAAGCAAATTAACGATATAACAGAAATAGTATTTTTAAAAGAGGTTGAACCTAAAAAATGCGATGCAATATTTGTCTTCGGAGGTTCACACCCTGGTAATTGGATGAAACCTTTAGAAGCATATGATAAGGGATTAGGAGACCATATTATTGTAACTGGTGGAGGTAGTTCGTCTAATATGCGGCATCCTGAATGGAATAATAGCGGGATGTCTGAAGCTGAAGTAATAGTTAAAAACTTAATTGAAAATGGTGTTCCTAGAGATGTTATTAGCTATGAAACTTCATCTATGCACTCAATTGCAAATGTAATTGAATCGAAAAAAATTTTTAATTTCGAAGGTTTAGATCGTTTGTTGTTCGTTAGTAAAAGTATTGCCACAGGGAGGCAGTACCGTACTTTAACAAAGCATCTTCCATCGAATATAGAATTTATTCCGTATCCATTTGACACTAGCTTTGATGGTCAAACAACCATAACTAGAGATAACTGGATGTTAAATGAAAATAATAAGTCACTTGTTTTTGGTGAGTTTTTAAGAAATATGATATATGGAATAGAAGGTGTAATAATTGCTCCAAAAAAGGAAGTTGCTGGACTACAAGACATTGTTTCACATTATAAATTAATGTTCGTATGATGGCTGTAAAAGGAATTTAGTAGCAATGAAAAAAGTTTAAACTAATTGGAGGTACTATAAACCCCATCTTCCATTATATAGGAGCCTTTTTTAAATAAGCCAATATTCACTCATAAAAAGACCGACTCTTTGTAAAGTCGGTCTTTTTATGAGAATTTCCTTGTGAATCAGCAAGCGTCTTATTGGTAATTACATTATGAGACTATCCATGATTTTTGTCTGTTTGCACCTCACAAGTTTTCCAGTCACTAAGTATCTTATTTAAAAAATGTTTACATAATTCTTTTAATGGCTTTGTTTTACCGATTCTCTAGGTATGAAGGGATTGGGTGTGCTTTTGAGTATTTTAACCGGCTTGTCTTTTAGAACTGTAAATAAAAAGCAGCCAGCAATAACAATGATACTGCCCACAGCTTGAATCAATGTCATTTTCTCTCCTAGAAAAGCAAAGGCTAAAACGGTTGTAAAAACGGGATTGAAATTCAAGAACAATCCTGAAGTATTGGGTCCCAGTTTATTCACTCCGATATTCCAAAGGACCATACACAGGACGGTTGAGACCAGGCCAGTATACAAAATAGATTGAACAAATGAAGTATCTATGTTCGTTACCTTGAAGTTTGAGATGTTAAAAGGAAGCAGGACAATAAGACCGAATATCCCGGAGTAAAGAATTGACATCATCGGTGTGACGGTGGTCATCGCCCATTTGCTGCAGACCGAATAAATTCCCCACATTCCCACGGCTACCATCATATAGAGGTCTCCCACATTAAACTTCATCATAAATAACATTTCATAGTTCCCTTTTGAAAGGACAAGCATAACTCCAAATAATGAGACGAACATGGAAAGGAACTGAAGTGGATTCATTTTTTCTTTTAGAAAAAAGAAGGAAAAAGCAGCAATTGAAAACATATTTAAGGTTGAGATTAACCCAACATTCGTGGCAGATGTTTTTTCTAGGGCCATGAATTGCAGTGCCTGAAATAGGGCTACACCTGTAACGCCCATTAAAAACAGGGGCAGGAGGGCTTCTTTTGTTGGGAACAGCTTTTTTTCTTTTCGCCAAACAAGTGGGAAAAGGCAAATAATCGCAATCCCCCATCTTAAAATTGTCAAAGTTCCAGGAGAAGCATGATCTACAAGGGTTTTTCCCACTATAAAATTTCCGCCCCAAAGAAAGCTGGTTAATAGCAATATAGAATAATATTTCAAAGCATTTAGCCCCTTTTCGTTTTATAGGATGTGTTAAAGCTTACTGGTTGTTTTTGAATCCCTGTTGCCTAGAGCGTAGAGATAAGAGCTATAATGCACAATGTCAGTATCTATATGAAATATCTTATCATTTACCTTCAAAAACAAAAGAACATTTTGTATAATGTAATAAAATCAAAATAAATGAAAGAATAATAGATTATTAGTTTAAATAATTCATTTTATGATCGTGGTTTTGTATGTTGTTGGAATAATTGAAAAGGTGGAATTAATTGTGGAATCGATTGTAAGCAAAGTTTTGGACAATGTGGATATTAAAATCTTGGATTTACTGCAAAATGATGCTCAACTAAGCAATCTGGAGCTTTCAAAACGGGTCAATTTATCGGCGCCAGCTGTACATGCAAGAATCAAGCGGTTAGAGGCGGAAGGATACATAAAAAAGCAGGTCGCCATTTTAAGTCATGAAAAGCTGGGCTTTGATTTATTGTGCTTCGTGTTTATGAGTACAAATCTGCATCAGGCTGAAAAACTGGAATCCCTTGAGAAAACATTGGAATCAATGGAGGAGGTTCTGGAGTGTCATTGTTTAACAGGGGAGTACGATTATTTATTAAAAGTAGCCTGCAAGGATCGCAAGGGGCTAGAGATGTTCATTAGAAGGTTGAATGAATTGGGGATTACCAAAATACAGACAAGTTTGGCACTAAGGGAGATTAAGGATTCGACTGTGCTGCCGATACAGGAGGAGGGGCGTTTATAAAAAATGACATACCTTTCAGATAGGCTTCACAGAACCCACCATTATTAATATTATCTTGAATTCGAGTCTGCTAAAGAGGGCTATCCTTTAACAAGTAACCATCATAATCAAGAATTAGACGACTTTAATTTTCTCTGATAATGGAGTTTATTTGAAGATGACTTTAAATTTTTAAATTTGTGTAGGTAGAAAATCGTATTTTGGTTAGCCTATTGATTAAAGGATTCAATAGAAAGTGGTGAACGAATTGAAAATAAAATACACATTTTTACTACTATCATTGATATTCGCAAGCTTTTCTTTCGAAATGAAGGCCAATATAGTATATGCCTCCCAAGATACCCAACATAGTGAGATTGATTTAAGTAACATAACCTATATTAAATCAGAAACAGAAAGGGATATTGAATTGGAAGAAGCGTTTAGCAAGGTATATAATTTAAAACGCGGAGAACATAAAATTAAGTATTATTATAATAGAATAGATCTTAATAATGATAAGAAGCCTGAAACATTTGTTTATTTGTCAGGTCCTTATGTTTGTGGAACGGGTGGCTGCAGTGGTCTTATCTTTCAAGAAGTTGATGATGAATATAAACTTGTATCAAGGTTTAGTTTGGTAAGAACTCCTATCATTATTCAAGAGAAAATGACAAATGGTTGGAAAAATATTATGATGTATGTTGCAGGTGGTGGTATTACACCAAGTTATAAAGAGCTAAAGTTCAATGGTGAAACTTATCCATTAAACCCCTCTGTTCAACCAGATGTAAAAAACGGAAAGATAAAAGGCGTTGGAATAATTAGTGATGATATTTCCGAAAATACTGGGATAAAGTTTTAAATATTTTATTTTGTCTATTCATGAAAAGGGCGCTAATCTGAAATAAGATCAGCGCTCCGTTTAAATTTTAGGCCCATTATCCGAAATAGATTTGAAGTATTTTGAGTAAGGAGAGTTATTATTGAGATTTAACTAGGAGATTTTCTTTATTAAGATATTAATTAAAAAAAGATTCTCAACTGTCGGGCGTGATTCTGTTTCTAGAATTTGCGCTCGTTTTTGATTCTAGGCTCATTTAATTAGAAAATCAATCGTAAGAAGTTTTGAAATTTATATTTAAATAGAAAAGGTTAGTATGAACTAAGGATTTCGAATTAAGAATTAATCGAAGAAAGACACAGTAGAGGCTGGGACAAAAGTGTTTTAGTCTAAATAAAACCCGAACTAATTTAAAATCTTAAATTAGTTCGGGTCTTTTTTCGTTTAAGAGATACATTTGTTTTTTGGGTTGCACCAGCTGTTGATTGGAGCAAAAGGCGAAGACTCCTGAGGGAGATAGCGGTAGCTTGAGACCCCGCAGCGGAGCGAGGAGGCTCAAGCACCGCCCCTAGGAAAGCGAAGCCATTTGTGGA
>NZ_JAAZWB010000070.1 GCF_012524115.1 Bacillus sp. RO1
AAAAGGAGTAGTGGAGTCTTCATAGCCGTGATGAAGACCTCGATGAGAAGATAAGGGAAGTAGGGAAGTCCTCATGGCGAGTATGAAGACCTTGGTGACAAGGAAAAAGGAGTAGAGAAGTCTTCATAGCCAGTATGAAGACCTTGGTGACAAGGAAAAAGGAGTAGAGGAGTCCTCATAGCCGTTATGAAGACCTCGAAGACGAGATAAGAGAAGTAGGGAAGACCTCATGGCGAGTATGAAGAACTTGGTGACAAGGAAAAAGGAGTAGAGGAGTCTTCATAGCCGTTATGAAGACCTTGAAGACGAGATAAGGGTAGTAGGGAAGTCCTCATGGCGAGTATGAAGACCTTGGTGACAAGGAAAAAGGAGTAGAGGAGTCTTCATAGCGAGTATGAAGACCTTGGTGACAAGGAAAAAGGAGTAGAGGAGTCCTCATAGCCGTTATGAAGACCTCGAAGACGAGATAAGGGAAGTAGGGAAGTCTTCATGGCGAGTATGAAGACCTTGGTGACAAGGAAAAAGAAGTAGAGGAGTCTTCATAGTCGTGATGAAGACCTCGAAGACGAGATAAGAGGAGTAGGGAAGTCCTCATAGTCGATATAAAGACCTGAGTGACAAGGAAATAAAACAAGAGAAGCCTTCATTCGTTATAGATCGAAGCACAAAGGGAAGGTCCGCCCAATATTCAAAGGACCTGGGACCATAATTTAATTTTGGCAGTTAGCTGAGGGGAACTGCCTTTTTTGTTCGAATTCCTTTGTATTATTAAAGAAATATTCGTAATCTTATTGACACAGTTCATAGTTTTGAGATAATTTTAAATTTATAGATAAAAGGGGGGTGCATCTTTGGAGATACTATTAATAAGGCATGGACAATCAGAAGCAGATATTCTCCAAGTTCATGAGGGGAGAGCAGATTACCCTTTGACGGAACTTGGAAAGATGCAGGCAAAAAGGCTGGCTTGCCGATTAAACGAGCATTGTCCTCCAGATATCATATGGACCAGTACATTAAAAAGAGCGTCAGAAACGGCCGCCATATTGGCTGAAGAAGTAGGTTGCATGGTAATTAAGGAACCAGGCCTGATGGAATATAACAACGGGGTACTGGCAGGTTTACCTCGAGAAGTGGCAGCTACTAAGTATCCATTGCCGCCTGGAGGAAGAAAACCACATGAGAGGATCCAGAATGGAGAATCTGAAATTGAATTTCGCATGAGGGCCGAAATGACGTTATCAAAAATCTTATCAGAGAGTTCTGCTGTTGTCAGAATTGCGATTGTGTCACATGGGGGGACTACTTCTAATTTATTGAAAGCACTGCTGCAGTTACCTGTTCACTCGAACATTAAGTTCCCGACAGGAGATACAGGAATGCACATTATCAGGAAAAATGATGAAGGTTTATCTGTTGTATCATTGAATGATTCAGAGCACTTATATAATATGTAATCGGGTTATGCAAGCGTTGTGCTGCATAACCCATATTTTTTGTTCTAAATAACACTGCTGTTGATTTCCACAAATGGCTTCGCTTTCCTAGGGGCTGACGTGAGCCTCCTCGGCTACGCCTGCGGGGTCTCCACCTAACGCTATCTCACTCAGTACAAGAAAGGCTTCGACAGCGTAACATCGCACGAAGAAAATGCGTAGCATTTTCGAGGAGTCTTCGCTTTTTGCTCCAATCACCAGCTAGGTTTTCTTTATATTATTATCTTCTTAACTCAGGGCAGTTTTTAGTCTTAGAAGGCCTTCTTGCAAGGTTGCTTTTGTGCAGGCGACATTCATGCGAAGAAAACCGTTTCCTTCTTTGCCGAACTTGCTTCCGGACTCAAGGGCAAGCTTTCCTTTATGAAGCAGGCGGCGCTTTAGTTCTTCCTCTTCTAAACCTAGCTTCCTGCAATCGATCCAGAGCAGGTAAGTCCCTTCCGGCTTGCGTGCGTGTACATTTGGAATCTCTTTATCAATATACTCCACTGCGTCATCCATGTTGTCTTCTATATAATGCAACACTTCGTCAAGCCACGGTTTCCCATACCTGTAAGCTGCTTCCATTGCAGAGACACCTAGCATATTCAACAAGAAATGGCCCTGCTTTTTTAAGAAAAACTCCAATTTTTCACGAAGTGATTGGTTTGAAGTGACCATTGCGGCCGCCTGTAATCCAGCGATGTTAAAGGTTTTGGTCGGAGCAATACAAGTAACAGTCTGCGTAGCAATGTCCTCAGAAATAGATGCAATGGGATAATACTTGTGATTATTGAATGCTAGATCAGCATGTATATCGTCGGAAACGATAATTATATTGTGCTTTACACAAAGCTTCCCAAGGCTCTTTAATTCCTTCCGAGACCAAACTGTGCCACCTGGGTTATGAGGATTGCATAATAAAAGAAGCTTTACATCTCCATCTAGTTGTTCTTCAAAGTGATGAAGATCCATATGATACCGACCATCTCTATATTCCATAGGACTAGTAATTAATTTCCGGTCATTATAAGTTACCATGTCATAAAAAGGATAATAGACAGGAGAAAAAACGATAACCTTGTCCCCTGCGTTGGAAAAGGTTTGGATGGTCGCGCTCAATGCTGGAACCACACCAGAAATATAGGTGAGCCATTCCTGTTTAAGCTTCCAGTTGTGTTGTTTTTGAAACCAGCTTACAACGGCAGCATTGACAGATGGGGAAATGGAAGTGTATCCGTAAATACCATGTTGTGCCTTCTCCATAATTTCTTGGGTTACCTCTTTTGGTGCCTGAAAATCCATGTCAGCCACCCACATGGGCAATACATCACTACTTCCGAAAACCCGAGCAGTTTCATCCCATTTGACACTGGAAGTATTTTTTCTGCTGATGTGTTCGCTGAAATCATAGGTTTTCATAAATGTTCATCGCCTCCAATCAATTCGACCTGAGTCTACTAAACAATTTCCAAAAAACAAGGTATAATATGCAGTAAATGTTGTTGAAAGCAAGGTGGAAGTATCATGATAAAAGCAAGTGTGAATGTTCGATTAATGGAAAACTTATTGCAATGGGATCCACTGGGCTATGGTGTTGATGCCTATGATACGGAATGTGTGGACGTTGTTCAAGCTGTGCATGAACTTGACGATACAGAAATATTAGCACAAAAAATCCAAGATATTTATGAATTTTCTTTTGAGGAATTTATTCCGCTATCCAAATGTAAAGAAAAGGCGATAGAGCTATTGGTCATAAAAAACGAAGAGGATTCTTGTTCTTTATAATAAGCCCTTGATTCTTAATTGTCATGAAAATAAGCTTCCTCATAAAAAGGAGAAAAGCCGGTGAGAGCTTTTCTCCTTTCTTATGGAGAGGTTTGCAAAAAGTCTAAAATATTATTATGCACATCTTGCGGCTTTTCCTCTGGAAGTAGGTGACCGGTTTTTTTATAAGTGATTAACCGGGAGTTCGGCAAGTCTTTATGGAGTCTTTTCCCGACCTCAAGAGGAACTACTTTATCCTCTTCCCCCCAAATCAATAGGCTTGGTGTTTCAATCTTTCTTAATATCTCTTCAGCAAGATCTCCTTCTCGATCGCGTATCATTCTCGTTAGTGCTACAAAAATTTGGTCATCATAAAAAGGTTCTGTATAGCCCGCAATCATCTCGTCATCAATTAAAGAATGATCATACACCACGTTCAATAAATTTTGGATAGGGCCTTGTCTTGCCAGCCAATATTTTAACCATACATAGAAGTATGGAATGCGTGATGAATAAATGATGGACCTGCGCATTCTTTTTAAATAACCTGAGCTACACAACAGGACCACTTTTTCAACGAGTTCAGGTTTCTGATTACTGATGTTCAAGGATATCTGTCCACCCATTGAATGTCCAATTAAAACAGTGCGTTTAATCCCTAGCTTATCTAGAAGGGATATCACGACTTTCGCCATGTTTTCATAGGAATACACGAATTTTTTGGATTTCCCACTTTTCCCAAATGGCGGTAAATCAATGGCAAGAACCGTGTATTCTTTTGTTAGCAATGGGATTAAGCGGCGAAAGCTGAAAGAAGACGAAAGAAACCCGTGGATAAGGACAAGTGTTGGTTTATTGGTAAAGGGAGAGTTTGAGTCATGGTGAAACTCATAAAACACATTGATCCCCCCAATATTGGTCGTGAATTGATTGGTCTTCATCTCTGTCACTCCTGGTTTGAATTGTTATAGGTATTTTATCCTCTCCTTGCTATTTCAAACCTTTGTATTTTCTTGAATATGTTCTGTAAAATAATCGTAATACATTTAGGCGGAATATTTGCTATAATGAGTCAATGTTTATATGAAGGAGATGGAATGAGCGTATGCAATTAACAGAAAAAGAATTGGATTTGCTTCAAATTATTGAAGAAAACGGAAGGATCCATATAGATGTACTTTCCAAAATGATGGAACTAACAGAAGAAGAAACAGATAGTATGTTAAAAAGGTTGGAAGAAAAACGAGTGATCGTGGAATATGGGGCAGTCATTGATTGGCGAAAGGTCGACAATTTCGAAGGTGTGACAGCGATGATTGACGTGAAAGTGACACCAAAGCGTGAGGTCGGTTTCGATGAAATTGCAAAAAATATATACCGGTTTCCAGAAGTCAAATCAGTATATCTAATGTCGGGGGCATATGATTTATCAGTCGTAATAGAAGGAAAGTCACTTTCTCAGGTTGCAAATTTTGTTTCTGAAAAACTCTCTACCTTAGACTCGGTCATCTCGACGACTACCCATTTCATCTTAAAAAAGTATAAACATGATGGAACGATTTTTGATCAGGGAGAAGATGATCGTCGAATTGTGGTGTCGCCATGAGAAACAGAGTCGCAAAACATGTTCAAAACCTTCAGCCTTCCGGGATTCGTCGATTTTTCGATTTAGCTGCGAATATGGAAGGTGTTATCTCCTTAGGAGTGGGCGAACCAGACTTCGTAACATCGTGGGGAGTGAGGGAAGCCTGCATTGCTTCTTTACATAATGGACATACGTCCTATACAGCAAATGCAGGATTGCTGGAATTAAGAAAAGAAATCAGCCGTTATTTAGTCGAGCAATTTGAAGTAGAGTACAGAGCGGAAACCGACGTAATCGTCACGGTGGGAGCAAGTCAAGCGTTGGATCTATCGATACGCGCAATTGTTGATCCTGGTGATGAAGTGATTGTGATTGAACCGTGTTTCGTTTCCTATGCCCCCCTCATTGAATTGGTTGGAGGCACTGCGGTTAAAGTAGGAGCAGATGCTGAGAGAGGGTTCGGTATCGACTTCCATGAATTAGAACAGGCCATTACAGACAGGACGAAGGCAATACTTCTTTGTTTTCCTAACAATCCGACCGGTACAATGCTTTCAAAGGACGAACTCATGGAAGTAAGTCAACTTGTTGAAAAACATGATTTGCTCGTTTTATCAGATGAAATTTATGCTGAATTAAGCTTTGATGAGAAGTTTACCAGCTTTGCCACTCTTCCCCGAATGAAGGAACGAACCATTCTAATATCAGGTTTCTCAAAAGGCTTTGCAATGACGGGTTGGCGATTAGGTTTTGTAGCTGGACCCACCGACATTATTGAAGCCATGCTAAAAATCCATCAGTATGCGATGATGTGTGCTTCTACTATGGCACAGTATGGCGCCATAGAAGCGTTAAGAAATGGTCGTCAGGATATTGAAGCAATGAAAAAGAGTTACCGTAGACGACGCAACTATTTTGTGTCTTCTCTAAATGAGATAGGACTTGATTGTCACAATCCTGGTGGTGCATTTTATGCCTTTCCATCTGTCAAGCATACTGGACTTAGCTCTCAGGAATTCGCAGAAAGATTACTGTTAGAGGAAAAAGTGGCAGTGGTACCTGGAGATGTGTTTGGAAAAAGCGGTGAAGGGTATGTGAGATGCTCATACGCATCGTCTTTGGAACAGCTACAAGAAGCGATTAAAAGGATGGAGCGATTTGTAACAAAGTATCGCTAGTACAAAAAAAGGGACCAAGTCCAACGTGGACTTGGTCCTAACAAAAGGGGGAATACTAGAAAGCCTTGATGGTATAAGTATTCCCATCTAAATTATTTTTAAAACATGATTTTTAGAAAATTCTTTATTGAGTGCTATATTTTTTTTCGTACAATACTTGCATGACATTTAAGAAGTCTTCATCTGAATAATCTTTGGCTTTTCTGAGAATTAACTTGGCTCTTTTAACCCCTACTTCTTTAATTAATTCCTCTAGTTCTGGATCTAGACCTGTAGTGTTTTTGGAAGTAAAGGATTCTAGTAGTTCAGAAGCAGGTACATCTAAAACCGTAGAAATTTTTAGGATGGTTTGCATGTCGGGTGTTTGTAGACCAGCTTCATACTTTTCAATGGTGCCTGTTCCAACGCGGATCTTGAGAGCAAGTTCGGCAGCGGACATTTTTGCTCGTTCCCGATAAAAACGGATGTTTTCCCCAATATTTCTCATTCCGATTACCTCCAATGTAAGCAATTTCTTACTTTTATCATACCATGTTTAATCTAGAGAAAGTTTGAACATATTTTTACTCTTTCATCATTAGTTTATAAATATTTGCGTAATTCATGAACAAAAGGTTATTTTCTACATTTAAAGGATATTAGTGACCAAATGCACAAATAATAATGAGGACTCCAATTATCCAAAAAAGTATTTTTGATAAAGTATCGAATTTGTGGTATAATCTTTTATTGCGTTCAATGTGTATAAAAATTAAATTATTTAGGAGTGTTTTCATGTCTGATAAATTCGAAATTGGAAGTGTATTAACTGGTAAAGTAACAGGTATTCAACCTTACGGAGCGTTCGTTGCGCTTGACGAAGAAACTCAAGGTCTTGTTCATATTTCTGAAATTACGCACGGTTATGTGAAAGATGTAAACGAACATTTGAAAATGGGCGATGAGGTTCAAGTAAAGGTTCTTTCTGTTGACGAGAAGTCTAACAAAATTAGCTTGTCTATCAAAGCTACTCAAGAAGCGCCTGCTGAAGCTCCAGCAGCTGCACAAAGAAAGCCTAAGAAGCGCCAAGCTACTGTAGTGAAAAACCACACAGAAGAGGCTCCTGGTGGTTTCAACACGCTTAAAGACAAATTAGAAGAGTGGATTGAGCAATCCAACCGTAACGACCTAATTAAGAAGTAATCTTGATTAAGTGAGAGAGACATCCTGTGAGGGGTGTCTTTTTTTAATGATAGAGAAAAAGTCCTTGATTTTTGAAATTGTTTAGACAAAAGGAGTCTAAATGAGTTAGCTAAAAAGCATTAACAATTCTTAAACGTAATTTCTAGCTGTGGATTGGAGCAAATCGCGGAGACTCCAGCGGGGGAGTAACGGTAGGTTGAGACCCCGCAACGAAGTGAGGAGGCTCAAGCACCGTCCCGCGGAAAGCGAAGCCATTTGCGGAAAGGAACAGCGGTAATTAACCAAACAATTATCATTTATCCTTGTAACGTCCAATTCTTTCGCATACCGAATTATCACAATAACCCATAAAAAAGTCACAATCATAGCCAAAATAGTTACAATAACCTTGAAATTAGTTACAATCAACCTCCGAAAAGTTACAATACCCTCCCATGTGCCACAACTTCGCTAAAAAAATGAAAACCGCCCCTGTGAGGGAGGCGGTCCTTAGGTTCATTATCGAGTTGTTCTTGGCTCAACTTCACTTTCATGCTGCTCAGATGGCACGAAAAGAAGTCCTAGGTTGATCAGTCCGGCAATTCCGACTAGACCGTATATGATTCGGGACAAGGCTGCGCTTTGGCCACCAAAGATTGCTGCTACTAGATCGAATTGGAAAAATCCGATTAATCCCCAGTTAATAGCTCCGACAATAGTCAATACTAGTGCAATACGTTGAATAGTACTCATAACATTCCCTCCTTGAGAATATAAGTGCTTTCCCTCATATATTTTGTAAATGAGCAGAAATTATTCATTTATAAAATTTTTTAGTTGAAGCATGATAACAGTGGGCAATCACGGCCTCGAAGCTAAATCTTTGCAAGCAATGAAAAAATCATCCATAATCATGGCAAAAGGGAGGTAATAGTAATGGATAATTTTACTTTTTATAATCCAACAAAGCTAATATTCGGAAAAGGGCAACTTGAAACATTGCCTCAAGAAATGGAGGCATACGGCAAGAATGTTCTCCTTGTTTATGGTGGAGGTAGCATTAAAAGAAGTGGGCTTTATGATAATGTGATAAATACTTTACATAAAGCAGGCGCAACAATAACGGAGCTTGCAGGTGTGGAACCTAACCCTAGATTATCCACAGTCAGAAAAGGAATCGAACTTTGTAATGAAAATCAAATTGATTTCCTTTTAGCAGTCGGTGGAGGTAGTGTAATTGATTGTACAAAAGCAATCGCTGCAGGTGCCAAGTATGATGGCGATGTATGGGATATTGTACTTAGAAAGCATATTGCTACAGAAGCCCTGCCATTTGGAACCGTATTGACTCTAGCTGCAACAGGCTCTGAGATGAATGCAGGCTCTGTTATTACAAATTGGGAAACGAATGAGAAATATGGTTGGGGCAGTCCTGTGACGTTCCCCAAGTTTTCTATTCTAGACCCAGTTAATACATTTACTGTGCCAAAAGATCACACTGTTTATGGTATTGTTGACATGATGTCACATGTATTAGAGCAGTATTTTCATCAGACAACCAATACACCACTGCAAGATCGTATGTGTGAAGCAGTTCTAACTACCGTGATGGAAACGGCTCCCAAGCTTTTAGAAGATCTGGAAAGCTATGAACACCGCGAAACAATACTGTTTAATGGGACTATCGCGCTTAATGGTATGCTACAGATGGGCTATCGTGGGGATTGGGCAACTCATGGCATTGAGCATGCTGTTTCTGCCATCTATGATATTCCGCATGCAGGTGGATTGGCTATTCTGTTCCCAAATTGGATGGAGCATGTAATGGATGCGAATCTTGGCCGATTTAAACAGTTGGCTGTAAGAGTGTTTGGCGTGCAGGATAATGGCTCATCTGACAAGGAAATAGCTTTGGAGGGCATCCGCAGACTACGCGAATTCTGGTCAAGCCTTGGAGCTCCAACAAGATTAGCCGATTATGATATTGATGGTAAGAACATTGACAAAATGGCTGAGCATGTTATGTCACGAGGTGCAGTGGGGAACTTTAAATCACTATCACATGAGGATGTCACTTCTATCTTGAAAGCATCTCTATAAAATAAAAAAAGCTGGCAGAACCGGATACGGTTCTGCCAGTTTTTTTGCTTATGCCTCAGTATGGACTTTTTGTCTTTTTTCTACTTCTTTTTTTGTTTTAGGACGTTCTTTTGTCTTTAGATCATCCTGAACGGTCTTTTCCCATAGTGGAACATTTGTATAATAGGCTGCTCTTGATATTAGGTGACCTGCAACAGGGGCTGTAATAAATACAAACACTATTCCAAGTACCAATCGTGCACTAAAATAATTGTCCGCAAACCAGAAATATAGTAAAGCCCCAATTAGAATTAACAAGACACCAAGTGTAGCGCTCTTGGATGCTGCATGACTGCGTGTATATACATCCGGGAGTCTAATCAAGCCAATGGTCGTTACTAAGCTAAGAAGAGAGCCTAGTAGTACGACAAGGCCAATAAATATGTTAATTGTCTCTGTCATACTCAATTATCTCTCCTTTTTGCAGAAATTTAGAAAACGCGACCGTACCTACAAAAGCAATGACCCCGATTAAAAGTATGACTTCTAAGAAGGCATCTGTCCTTAACATGATAGACGTAATGGCTGTAATGGCAATTAGATTGATTCCAATAGAATCTAATGCCATTACCCGGTCCGGCACGGAAGGCCCCTTAATAACCCGATACACAAGTCCTAAAGTTGCAATGGAAAGGATCATTAAGCTGATAGATAGTAATAAGTCAAACGTACTTTCAATCATTTATCGGGTCACCTCCATAATAGCTTTTTCAAAGGTGTTTTTTATTTCTGCTATTGCCTGATTTGTATCAGGAATATTCATGGCATGGATATAAAGAATCTTATTGTCATCAGATATATCCATTACCAATGTACCTGGAGTTAAAGTTATTAAAAGGGAAAGTAACGTAATTTCCCAATCACTTTTAAGCTCTGTCGGCATGGCGAAAATCCCAGGTTCAATTTTTAGTTTAGGGCGCAGAATATCGCGGATTACTTGTACGTTTGCAAGAACGAGCTCCCGTAAAAACAAGAAAAATAGTCGTCCGGCCGCAAGTACCCGTTCAAAATAAAACCGGCCGGGAAGAAACCTTCTCATTAAAAATAAGATAACAAGCCCCCAAAAGTATCCAATGATGAAGTCGGGGATGGCCCATTGGTTTTTAAGAAACATCCAACTGAATGCAATTACTACATTTATCAAAATTTGAAAAGCCATGCGAAACTACTCCTTTAAAACTGCTTGGATATAGATGGATGGATCCATCAATGTTTCTGCCGCCTCAAAAACGTATGGATATACGAATTCTGCTCCTAGACCAAGGAAAGCAGAGAGTGCGATTAAAATAACCGATGGATAAACAAGGCCCTTGGTTGTACCTTTTTCTTCTTTTGGACTTAACACTTCTTCCCTAAAGAAACAGTTCATGAATATTTTCATAACGGAATACAATACCAACAAACTACTGAAAAGCATCACGGCAACGAATATATAATGTTCCTGTTCTAAACCGCCTTGAGCTAGTAGTATTTTTCCAACGAACCCGCTTAAAGGAGGAATGCCGGCAAGCGCCAGGCAAGCAGTGAAGAACATCCATCCTAATAGCGGATGACGTTTAATTAATCCACCCATTTTCTTTATATTATCAGTCCCTGTAATGGTAAACATCGCTCCTGCCAATAAAAACAGAGCTCCTTTTATGACCATATCATGAACAAGATAATAAATCCCACCTGCATAACCGGTTTCAGTAGCAATGGAGATTCCGTAAATGATCACTCCAACTGCTGTAACAATGTTATAAATCAATATTTTCTTAACGTCCCAATATGCGATTGCTCCGATAGCACCAATAAGAATGGTGATAATTGCCAATGCAGCAATGATTTGATGAGTGATTTGCGGCTCGTGATAAAAGATTAAAGTGAATATTCTATAGATGGAATACACACCGACTTTTGTTAATAGTGCACCAAAAATGGCAGTAATGGCATACGGTGGAGCTTGATAGGAACCAGGCAACCAGAAGTATAATGGGAAAATCCCACCTTTTAATCCGAATACGATTAAGAAAAGGATGGCCACAATTGTCACGATGTCTGTTTGCCCTGATTGTGCAATTTTATCCGAAACATCTGCCATATTCAGTGTGCCGACTAATCCGTATAGATATGCTAGTGCTATAACGAATAAAGCAGAAGAAATAATGTTAACTAATAGATACTTGATAGACTCTCTTAGCTGAATTTTAGTGCCTCCAAGTACTATCAATGCATAGGAGGACATTAGCATTACCTCAAAGAATACGAACAAGTTAAACAGGTCGCCTGTAAGAAATGCTCCCATAACTCCTGTAATTAAAAATTGTGTAAATGCATAGAAGAAAAAGTTTTCTCTGTCCTTCCCAATGTTACGAAAGGAAAATAGTACGCAAGTGAAACTCACAATTACACCAGTTAATACAAGTAGGGCGGCAAACATGTCTGCTACTAGCACGATTCCAAATGGTGGCCTCCAACTTCCTATTTCCAATGTTTGAATGCCGTTCATATATACATTATGGACAAGAACCATTGCTGCAATGGTTGTAGCCGTTAATGAAATGACGCTGATCACTTTCTGAAGCTTCACCTTTTTAGGTATCAGCAATAAGAGTGTTGCTGTAATTAAAGGGATCAGTATCGGTAATATAACTAAGTTATTCATGATTTTCATTTCCCCTTAATTGATCCATATCATCAGTTTTTAGTTCCTGGTAAGCTCTATAAGCTAGAACTAATAAGAAGGAAGTAACACCGAATGCAATAACGATAGCTGTTAAAATTAAGGCTTGTGGCAAAGGATCGCTATAAGCATTTGCTTCTTGGCCAAGTAAAGGTGCAGCTCCTCTTTTTAATCCCCCCATGGTCAATAACAACAAATGGGCTCCGTGGGATAATAGTGCTGTTCCAATAATAATCCGTAAAATACTTCGGGATAACATCAAGTAAGTAGCGGTTGCGACAAGTACACCCGCCACAATCGTCATAATAATTTCCATTATTCACTCTCTCCTATCGTTTGAATAATGGTCATTGCAACTCCTACTACAACTAAATAAACACCTAAATCGAACGGTAAAGTAGAAGTTAATGCAGTTTCCCCGAGTAGGGGCAATTCTACATAGCCAAAGGTATGTGTTAGAAATGGTACGTCAAAGAAAAGAGCAATGACCCCTGTAATGACGGATATCATTAAACCAACCGCTGCAATCGATAGATAATTGAATGGAAGTGCTTTTTGTATAGTTTTTCTATCAAAAGCAAGTAAAAGCAATACCAGAGCAGCAGATGTCATCAACCCGCCAATAAAACCTCCGCCTGGCGTATAGTGCCCAGCAAAGAAAAGATAGACAGAGAAGATTAAGATGATAAAAGTTAAAAGTGTAGTGGTGGTTTGTAAGATTAAATCATTTACTTTCACCATTTACTCCTCCCTTCTTATCTGTAAGTCTTAGCTTAATCATGGCGTAAATCCCAAATGCAGCTATGGTGAGCACCGCAATTTCAAATAATGTATCAAAGCCACGGAAATCAACAAGTATCACGTTTACCATGTTCTTTCCACCAGCCTCTTTATAGGAAGCAGCCTCAAAATAACTAGAAATGGATTCAAACAGCTTTGAGCTATTAACGGAAAGACCGATAAAGATGACGACAAGACCAACGCCTAGAGAAATAATGAAATTTGTCACTTTAAAGCGAAGTTTGTCCATTTTCTTTGATAGCTCCGGAAGGTGATAGAAACATAACAAGAACAATGCTACCGAGACTGTTTCGACTATTAACTGCGTTAATGCCAAATCCGGTGCTCTAAACAATACGAAAAACAGGGAAATGGAATAACCCACTGCACCGAGCGCAATGATAGCAGCTAGTCTGGATTTTACAAATAGTATGGTAACTGCTGAAATTACCATAACAAGAGCTAAAATCACTTCATAAATTCCCGCGGGTGCTACGTTAGTTAGATTCACATTAAATGCATCGGTTGCAAATAGTAGAATTCCTAACAAAACAATCATGAATCCGAAAATCATCACAAGGTAGTCACGGATAAAACCGGTCATGTGCGACTTAGTAAATGCAGAAGAACCTCTATCTAATGCTACTAACCCACCGTCATATAATTTGTTAAGTGTAAGTCTCTGTGGGAACCATTCGTAGATTTTCCCCCACTTCGCAACGGTAAGGTAGAGAAGAATCCCTACCAAAATGACTCCAATGGTCATAAAAAGCTCGGTATTAAAGCCATGCCAATGATAAATTTTCACTTCCACCGATAAAACATTTGATGGAAGGATGGAATATAATGCCGGTTCAATCACCCCTTTTAGCAACATAGGGAAGAAACCGAAGATAACAACTAATGAAGCTAAGATGATTGGTGGAATAAGCATGCCAATCGGTGCCTCATGCGGTTTTTTGTCCAGCTTTTCAGGCTGGTATTTTCCTGTGAAAGTTTTGAAAACTAAAATCATGCTATAGATAAATGTGAATACACTTGCAATCCAAGCAAGTACCGGAAAAATCATACCTAGCGTTTCCATATTCCAAGCACTTATTTCCGATGCCTTCAACATGCCTGTAAAGAACATTTCTTTACTCAGGAATCCATTGAAAGGGGGTAAACCAGCCATAGAGAATGCCCCAATTATAGCCAAGGTAAAAGTAATCGGCATCAGATTCATCAGACCGCCGAGCTTTCTAATATCCCTGGTGCCTGTTTCGTGATCGACAATTCCCACAATCATGAACAGGCTTCCTTTAAAGGTCGCATGGTTTATTAGGTGGAACACGGCTGCAAGGGTTGCAATCGTATAAGCATTTTCTCCAATGTAGTCATAATATGCTGCTGCACTTCCTACTCCAAGCAAGGACATAATCAATCCTAGCTGACTGACAGTAGAGAAAGCCAATATTGCTTTCAAATCAGTCTGCTTGACCGCTGAAAATGAACCCCAGAATAAAGTGGCTATACCGAATCCAGATACAAGCCAGAACCATTCTGGTGCACCTGCAAAGACAGGACTCATACGTGCTACAAGATAAATACCTGCCTTAACCATGGTAGCAGAATGAAGATATGCGCTGACAGGTGTTGGTGCTTCCATTGCGTCCGGTAACCAAATATGGAATGGAAATTGTGCTGATTTCGTGAAGGCACCAAGCAAGAACAAAAGAAGTGCCGGTATAAATAGTTCATGACTAGTGATAAGATCCACATTGGCGATGTTTTCTCGAATGCTAAACGTGCCAGTCATTAAGTATAAGAGGATGATTCCAGCGAGCATAGCTAGTCCACCAAACACTGTGATCAACATCGACTTCTGTGCCCCATAGCGAGACTTCTCGCGATGGTACCAGTAACTGATCAACAGGAAGGAAGAAATACTAGTCAACTCCCAGAAGGAATACATAACAAGTAGGTTGTCAGAGAGTACAACACCTAGCATCGCACCCATAAACATGAGTAAATAAACATAAAACGTATTTAGGGCTTCTTTCTCTTTGGAAAGATAATAAATGGAATATAAAACGACCATGGCGCCAATACCTGTGATTAACAGAGCAAAAAGCAAACCTAGCCCATCTAAATAAACAACAAAATCTATCCCTATGGAAGGAATCCATTTCATGGTGCTTGTGTACGTTTCGCCGTTCATGGTGGTGCTTAAGAATTGGAGAAAGTAAATGAACAAAACGAGTGGCAAGCCCAGTACAAACCACCCTGTATGTATGTTTTTAAAGTACTTATGCGCAAAAGGCACAAGAATCGCCAACAAAAAAGGCGATAGAATCACTAAATGAATCAGTGACAAGACACAAACCTCCTCTGTTTCTTCTATAAATAATAGTATTCCCTTCAAAACATAAGAAAACAACGCCAAATACCATTTTTTTCTAAGATGAGGTAGTATCACCTTAACGGTTTGGTACCTGCCTTGTTGCAAGTGAAAAGGAATTATTATTTGTAAAGAAAAATTACTAAATCAAATTATATACTAAATCATAAGCGCTTGCATCCTTACTGTTTGTTAGTATGGACCGATTTTGTCCTGCATATTAAATATGATAGAAACTAGTCAAAACGCCCCTAAAAAATTTTTTTCCAATTGCATAAAATGTCGATATTTTAGCCATCCTAGTCGTAGGTGGTGGTAGATATGGTGAAAAGAAAAGCAGCTGTTGCATTATCCATATTTTCTACTTTGTTTGCTGGTGCATGGTGGTTGAATGTTGAGCAAAAAAGAGATTATGTGGACCATTATTACAATGGAAATTCTTCCATAGTGCTCATTGGGTCTAATCAACAGGAAAGCTCGAATGTCATCCAACCATTTAAACCACGGGAATATAT
Source organism: Bacillus sp. RO1 (assembly GCF_012524115.1). GTDB lineage: Bacteria > Bacillota > Bacilli > Bacillales > Bacillaceae_I > Sutcliffiella_A. The sequence continues at coordinate 15,646 of NZ_JAAZWB010000070.1, forward strand.
CCGAATTGTCGTGGCAAAAAAGGAAAAAGAAGAAGTGGAAGTCGAACCGACTTGATGGTAGAGACAATGTGAAAATGGAGAGCGGTTATACACTATGTATAGCCGTTTTCTTGTGAGAGTAAGCAAAAGGAAATAATATTTTTAGGTGTATCCGCTTACAGGGCGTAGGAATCCTTGAATTATCGGACAGTATTATGTAAAGTGAAAATTGGCATGCAAATATGTTTTTTGGAGGTTATTATATGACACATATTCGCTTTGATTATAAAAAGGCATTATCTTTTTTTGGCGAACATGAAATTACATACTTACGTGATGCGGTAAAGGTTGCCCATCATTCATTACATGAAAAAACTGGAGCGGGAAATGATTATCTTGGTTGGATTGACCTGCCGACAGATTATGACAAAGAAGAGTTTGCACGAATTGTAAAAAGTGCAGAAAAGATCAAAAATGATTCAGACATTTTGTTAGTTGTAGGTATCGGAGGATCATACCTTGGTGCACGGGCAGCTCTTGAAATGCTAAATCACTCCTTCTATAACGCATTAACAAAGGAGCAACGAAAAACTCCTCAGGTTGTGTTTGTTGGGAATAATATCAGTTCTACTTATATGCGAGACCTAATGGACCTGTTAGAAGGAAAAGATTTCTCTATTAATGTGATATCCAAATCTGGTACGACAACTGAACCAGCATTGGCATTCCGTATCTTCCGTAAAATCTTAGAAGAAAAATACGGAAAGGAAGAAGCACGAAAACGTATCTACGCTACAACTGATAAAGCCCGTGGAGCTTTGAAAACACTCGCTACTGAAGAAGGATATGAGTCTTTTATCATTCCAGATGATGTAGGTGGACGCTATTCTGTACTCACAGCAGTAGGATTATTGCCTATAGCTGTATCAGGAGCAGATATTGAAGCAATGATGAAAGGTGCTGCAGATGCAAGCCGTGACTTCTCTACATCGGAGTTGGAAGAAAACCCAGCTTATCAATATGCAGCTGTTCGTAATGTCCTTTACAACAAAGGAAAAACGATTGAAATGTTGATCAACTATGAACCAGGACTTCAATACTTCTCCGAATGGTGGAAGCAATTATTCGGTGAAAGTGAAGGGAAAGACCAAAAGGGTATCTTCCCAGCGTCTGCCAACTTCTCAACAGACCTACATTCAATGGGTCAATATGTACAAGAAGGCCGTCGCGATCTTTTCGAAACGATTATTAAAGTGGACACTCCTCGTCATGAGTTGACAGTAGAAGAAGAAGCGGCTGATTTGGATGGCTTAAACTACCTTGCGGGAGAAACAGTTGACTTTGTTAACACGAAAGCATACGAAGGAACACTCCTTGCTCATACAGATGGTGGAGTACCGAACCTTGTGGTTAACATTCCAGCAATGGACGCATACACATTCGGCTATCTTGTTTACTTCTTTGAAAAAGCATGCGCAATGAGCGGCTATCTTCTTGGAGTAAATCCATTTGACCAGCCAGGAGTAGAAGCATACAAAGTAAACATGTTCGCACTCCTAGGCAAACCAGGTTTCGAAGAAGTCAAAGCAGAACTAGAAAAACGCTTAAAATAAGCTATAAAGCTTATATGTTGGATTATGTACACCACCGCTGTTGCTTGGAGCAAAAGGCGAAGACTCCTGAGGGAGATAGCGGTAGCTTGAGACCCCGCAACGAAGTGAGGAGGCTCAAGGCACCGTCCCGCGGAAAGCGAAGCCATTTGCGGAAAGCAACAGCGGGGTTATAACCAATCCAAATTCATAAAAGGGATAGTTCCTACGACCACCAGGTTGTAAGGAACTATCCCTTTTTCAATATGCATGAAAACCCCTCCACAGGGAAACCTACCCTTATAAAAGGAGGGATTGCTATGATTCCTATTCCTTCAAAAATCGAAGGTGCGGAGTTTCAACTGTATAAATTAGAGCAAGAACTAAAAGCCATTGGATATTCCATCGGGGGAAACTGGGACTACGACCACGGCTACTTTGACTATAAAATAGACGATGAGGTCGGCTATCAATTTTTGAGAGTCCCATTTCAATCTGTGGACGGGCAATTGGATTCACAAGGTACCACAGTGGAGCTCGGAAGACCGTTCCTGCTCTCCCACAAATACCAGATTGGAATAGATGACAACGTACACGTATGGAACAGAACGGCATCATTTGACCAGTTCTCAGAACCGGAAGATCCAGATGCCACTTTTCCAAAAGAGTTTATTGAACTCGGTCATACACTAGTACATGAATTAGAAGCAGTGCTTGGCAGAAATTAGTCTTTAATGACAAGTAAACAATCATCTGCTTGAATTAACGTGTAAAGAGGAGGATTGACCATGGTGTCTCCTCTTCTTTTTATACCTATAATGAGAATTTTCTTCTGTAGCATCTGATTGCTTAGTTTTTCAAATGTTGTTCCTACCATCTCTTTCTCCACTTCTAAATACTTTAGTTTGCTTCCCTTCAGCTGATTCAACATATTTAACAAAGTATTGGACATACCATTAGACATCATACTGTTGGTCATCACATAACTTGTAAACATATTTGTTTGGATTACTTCGTCAGCTCCAGCACGTTGAGCATTCTTGACTTGAGTAGAAGTCAAAATCTCAACGATTGTGTAAACTTCAGGATTTAACCCTTTGACAGCCAATAATGTTAACACGGAGCTCATATCCGCTTGAACTTCATCCTTACTTTGATCGGCAGAGATGACAACAAATCCAGCACTTTTCACATTGGCAGAAAGTAATGTTTGATCATTACAGGGGTTTCCTTTAATAAAATGTACGTTTTGGTCATGAAGAGGGTTTTTCTCTAGCGTTGAATCAATAAGTACAATTGATAAAGGTTTATTGCTCATGGAATTAATTTGCCTTAAAGTTTCTCTTACCCGCTCATTCCAACCAATAACGATAATATGTTCAGATCCTCGATAATCCACTTTGCCCTCCAAGTAATCATTTTGTGTTGCGATGGCACTTGCAGCCAGTGATACAAAATATGTAGTGACAAAACCTGTACCAAATAATATGAGAATAATAGCTAATGATCTCCCCGTGACAGTAACAGGAACATAATCTCCGTAACCTAAAGTAGCAGTAGTGACAATCGCCCACCATACTCCATCGAAAATGGAAGGAAATTCATCTGGTTCTATAAAATGAATAAGAAAACCGAAAGTAATATTGATGACAATTATGATGACTAATATCCTTGCTATTAAAGGCCAATGTACAAACCTAAAAATGAGGGAAGTCTGTTCCTTGATTCTATCCATCTATTGCTCATCCCCTGAAGATATAAAAGAGAGCACTTCTTTAACAATGGAATTGATTTTTTGGTTCAATGCCTCTTCCCCGTACTTTTGTTTTCCTGCTTCTATCAATTGAATGACATCATCATTAAAAGAAATAATAGGTTTATCTTCTTCAGACTCATTATAGAATTCAATAAACCTGTCTAGACTTTCATTCATCTGATCGATGGCTTCGCTCAATTGTTCTTTTTCTTCCTTCCTTATCTTCATCTCCTTCACCTCTTATTTCATTGTTGACAAAATACCTTCAAACTTAAACTTAAAAGGGATAAAATGGTTTATTATTGGAAAAATAAGTGGGAATGACATGATGAATGAATAATGTATAGGGAGTGACGAGAATGGATGAAGCACGTGCAAGACAAATACTATCCTCTTCCGCAACAATAGAGGTGACCTTTGAAGGGACAAAGGTATGGATTGATTCAGTAAGTGAGGATGGAAAGACTGCAACAGTTCATCTTCGTGGACCTGGAGAAGAGCGTACACAAGTTGCTGTTTCCGACTTAGTGGAATTAGGAGAATAACTAGAGTGGGACTCAAATTTGAGTCTCTTTTTTTAATTAAATGAAAACATATAATACGGTTGATTTCCATTCCATTCGCTTCGCTTGCCTGCGGTCCATTAGCCTCCCCGACTCCGTTGAGGCTACTGAAATAGTCATTGATTTTAGATGTTGTTAAGACACCGCTGTTGATTTCCGCAAATGGCGAAGACACCAGCGGGGGAGTAACGGTAGGTTGAGACCCCTGAAGCGCTGTGAGGAGACTCAAGCGCCGTCCCGCGGAAAGCGAAGCCATATGCGGAAAGGAACAGCGGCTGATAAGCCAGTACTACTTGTTTTTATTAACGAATGTGCTTGCTTTTGTTTGTTGTATTTAGAAGAAGGGTATCTATCTACTATCAATATGTGAGGTGATAGGAAATGACTTCTTTTAATGAAACAGCGATTATTTCTTATGTGAAATCGAGGATAGAGGAGTATTGCAAGGAAATGGAGACCACTACGGCAGGAGACATTCAACATGACATAATCCTTGGTAAAATAGAAGCGTATAACGAATTCTTGGAGCAATTTGGCTACGATAGAGTCGCTTGTTCTCTAAAATGATAGACAAAAAAGGTGGCCCCAATAGAGAAACTTGGGAACCACCTTTTTATGGATTTATTTAGACGCTGTAAGTCTATCAACGGCATTTGCAATGGCTCCGTCACCAGTTACATTACATGCTGTACCAAAACTATCTTGGGCAAGATAAAGAGCAATCATCAAGGATACCATTGTAGCATCAAACCCAAGCATTGACTGTAATAGCCCGATAGCGGCCATCACAGCTCCACCAGGTACGCCAGGAGCAGCAATCATGGTTACACCAAGCATCATGATGAAAGGGAATACAATGAGCAGAGAGTAATCCATTCCATTAATAAACATGATCGCCATCGCGCACGATACAATTGTGATGGTACTACCTGACAAATGTATATTTGCAAGCAATGGAACAGTAAAATCTGCTGTCTTTTCTTTTACCCCCATCTTCTTGGTTCGCTCGAGGGTAACTGGAATTGTTGATGCAGATGATTGTGTTCCAAGTGCGGTAAAATAAGCAGCCAGCATCGATTTAAGCATCACAAAAGGATTCTTTCGTGTCATGGCACCACTTACGGAGTATTGAAGAATTAACATAGTTACATGCAATAAGATAATCAATACAAATACTTTTGCAAACACATTGATAATCGTTTGAACTTGTCCACCGTAAGTCATGTTTGCAAAAATACCCAGAATATGGATTGGTAAAAGCGGAATGATCACTTTAGAAATGACAAGTTCAATAACACTTCTGAACTCTATCATGACAGTCTTTAACGCTTGCCCTTTTATTGCTGACATACCTAAACCTAGTGTAAATGCAATGATTAGTGCAGTCATCACTTCAAATGGTGCTGGGATTTCCAGTTCTAAGAAAGGTTTTAATAATGCTTCCTCTGGATTTTCCATTGTTCCTGTCAGGCTTGCGTTCTTTAATATAGTAGGATATAACCTACTCGTAGCAAAAAAGGCCAAGACTCCTGCTGCTATGGTAGATAGATAAGCAATGGAAGCAGTCAAACCAAGAAACTTTCCTGCTCCTTTTCCAATTTCTCCAATGCCTGGAGCAATGAATGCAATAATAATTAAAGGTATTGCAAATCCTAAAAAGTTTCCGAATATCTCGTTAAACGTAACAAATATCTTAACGAACCATTCTGGTGCAAAACTTCCAATAGTCACACCTAAAATAATGGCAAGAATAATTCTGGGTAAAAGTCCGAATTTCCTCATGATGTCAGTGTCCTCCCTGTAAATACATTTGTATATGGTTTGTGAATATTGTATTATCTTACAAAAACAAATAAAAAAAGAAAAGTACTAAATGATATATTTTTTAAAAAGTATTTTCCAGTAAACGCTTACTTCAAATATGTAAAGGTAATAGAAAGAAAAATTTTCAGGAAAATAGGTTTATAAAAAGATTAATAATGGGTACACTACTACAGAAAATCACCATCGATGCAGCAAATCTTGTATGTCTTCACCCGTAACAAAGTACACTTTTCTAATGGAAGTTACTAGCAAAACCAAATAAAACTTGATTTTTTGATATATAACCTCTATGATTAAGTTAATTGTTTTTGTTCGGTAAGGCTGATAGAAGGAATTTACTTCAATGTTTTTCGTCTTGAAAGATTATGCAGAGCAAGAATGGTAATACAATTGTGGACTGTTCCACTGTAGGAGGAAACATAATGTTAGAAGGTAAAGTAAAATGGTTCAACGCTGAAAAAGGTTTCGGATTCATCGAAGTTGAAGGACAAGACGATGTATTCGTACACTTCTCTGCTATCCAAGGCGAAGGTTTCAAATCTTTAGAAGAAGGTCAAACAGTAACTTTCGAAATCGAGCAAGGCGCTCGTGGACCTCAAGCAACTAACGTTCAAAAGTAATTTTGACATAAGTTGAGAAAAAGGCTCTCCATATGGAGGGTCTTTTTTTTATGCTTTTTTTTAAAGATAAGAGAGTAAATGATCCGAGTGATTTCATTTACCTAGGGCATTATGAAGAGGGTATTTACTCGCATTAACTGTAAAAGCACAAACGTTTCGTTCTAGTAATCTATAGCTTTGATTGGAGCAAAAGGCGAATACTCCAGCGGGGGGAAACGGTAGTTTGAGACCCCACAGCGCAGCGAGGAGGCTCAAACACCGTCCCGCGGAAAGCGAAGCTATTTGCGGAAATCAATAGCGGAGCATAACCAAGCAACTAAAAAGGAACTGGGGGGCCAGTTTTTTTACCTTTAATAGTTATTGTATTTTCCACCTCCACCATTTCATCATTTTATACACATCTTGAATAGTTCGCTACTATACTATATGGAATCTACTAATCGTTACTAGATTGAAATAGGAAACTAGCATACAGAGGGGGACACATTATGGATATAAAAGATTTGTTCAATCTAAAGAACAAGACGGCCATTGTGACTGGTGGAGGAAAGGGGCTTGGGGAACAAATGGCTAATGCCCTTGCTGAGGCGGGGGCGAACGTTGTTGTATGTTCGCGTGACCTGGCATCCTGCCAAAAAGTAAGCGAGGACTTGAAACAAAAAGGTGTGAAATCACTTGCATATGCGTGTGATGTTACAAAAGAGGAAGAAATTCAACATGTAATCGAGGAAACGGTAAGACACTTTGGAACGTTGGACATCCTTGTAAACAACAGTGGAACATCTTGGATGGCGCCAACATTAGACTTGCCGGCTGACAAGTGGGATAAAGTAATGAATGTTAATCTAAAGGGATTATTTTTATTTAGTCAAAAAGCGGCAAGAGTCATGCAAAAGCAAGGTAACGGAAAAATAATCAATATTGCATCTGTATCCGGAATGGGTGGGACAGACCCAAAACTAATGGACACCATTGCTTACAACACAAGCAAAGGAGGAGTCATTACATTTACAAAAGACCTTGCTGTAAAACTTGCTCCTTATAACATACAAGTCAATGCCATCGCACCAGGCATGTTTCCTACTAAAATTACCGAAAAAATAATAGAACACTCCGCTCCAATGTTAAAGGAACAGATCCCCGCAAAACGTTTTGGGCGTGAACACGATTTAAAGGGGGCAGTTGTTTTCTTATCCTCTCATGCATCGGATTACTGTGTGGGACACATTTTGGTGGTGGATGGAGGGATGACCTCCTTAATATGAGGTTGAATTGAAATGAAAGGGTGAATCAACCATGTTGCATTCAAGCAATAAAAAAGATGAAAGGAAAAAAAAGGTAAAGGTTAAAGCGATAAAGATGGAAAACGCATGGAATGAAGCAATAAAGGCAGGACTGAACAAAGAGTCGGTATTTCGCATTGTTGGCCTAGAAAGCGAGTTAGAAGCAGAAAAATTACGAAAGATGAGGGAACTGGTAGAAGTGCTTTCGTTGAAATATAATTTTCCTACTAAAAACGATGTTGCCAATATTGCTAGGCTGCTTATCCAAATAGAAGAAAAAATTGATCGCCTAGAGGTACAGTTACAGGAAGAGAAAACCCCCTCGGGACAAAATCAAGAAAAGAAAATAGTAAAAGTAATCTTGGAAGATATGGCCGAACGTCAAGCGATAGTATCTTCCTTGCTTGGATATGATGAAAAGATTGTCCGTTCTTCGGTCAGTGATCAAGATGAATGATTTTCAGTTGGATGCATGGAAAAAGGAAATGACTCATTACAATGAAACACCATATAAGGATGGAGTAACGGACAGACAAGCGATTTGGAGAAAGAACAAAGCCACTCTCTGGTATTACAAAACACCTTCTAAAAAATATAATGTGCCTATTTTTATCATTTATTCACTGATTAATCAGCCCTTTATCTTAGATATGTTACCTGGAGGAAGCACTATTGAAGCGCTTGTTAATAAAGGGTTTGATGTATATATGATTGATTTTGGCAAGCCGGGATTAGAGGATAGGGGCATGACCATAGATGATTACATCACAACGTATATTCAAGCTGGAGTAAGGGCTGCAATCAAACACTCCTCTGCAAAAGAGGTGACCATAATGGGCTATTGCCTTGGTGGCACACTTGCAGCTATGTATGCATCTATAGCAAAGGAACCAATAAAAAATCTGATACTGTTTGTGACTCCAGTTGATTTCAGCAACCCAAGTTATTTTGATAAATGGGTAAAAGCATTGAGGGAAGAGGATATGGACCCCGCTCGTTATATCGATGAGCTCGGAATTATTCCACCATCTTATGTTGAGGCAGGTATACGTTTGATGACATCGCCTATTTATCTTACTCCTTATTTATCTCTATTGCTGAATAGTGGTGATGAAGCCTATGTTAAGAAATGGCACCGTTTTAATACATGGACTAAAGGACATATCCCTTTAACAAGTGGTGTTGCTAAGCAAATCATCGAGGATTTCACAAAGGGAAACAAGCTTATTAATAATGAAAGTAAAATCAATGGCCAACAAGCCCAGCTATCCAATATTAAAGCAAATCTACTTGTAGTAGGGACAGAAGGAGATCGGCTTGTGCCGCTTAATCACATTTTTCCTATTATGGATGAGGTGGCAAGTGTTGATAAAACAGCACACGTATTAACAGGCGGACATACAGGGACTTCTGTTAGAAATGGTAGACTCCCAGATTATTTGGATAGTTGGTTGCATGAGCGGTCAGAACCGCTAGATTCATAAATGGGAGGGATAGATTAATGAATGTTTTACATGAGAATTCAAAATGGGACATGAGCCCCTATGTAGAATACATGGGAATTGGAGCAACTGTTTTTATTCAATTTCTTATAGGCCTAAAAGAAAAATAGTAGTAGGGAAGCTTTTTGCTTCTCTCTTTTTTATTCAAAAATGAATGTTAAGCTCGGTAAATATTGTAAAGTTTTCATAGGAGATACATTATTTTAATAAAAGGTATCTTATTTTTATGTAATTTATCAAAAAGTAGAAAAAAGCTTATGAAATAAGGGTATATTGGTTTGAAAGGAGCAGAATAGCTACATGAAAAGTGCTATTTTGAGTGGTTGTTCAATAGTGTTTAGATGTAAAATAGCTAAGCATACATAATGAATATAAGAAACATTTAGGTTCAAATAATTGAGTATAAAAGATATAATGCATATAGTACAAGTTCTAATGTGCTATTACATAGAAAATACAGGCTTGTGTGGTTATGACTATCACCTACCTTTAAACTTTCTTATATGAGGTAAGTCATGTTGATAATATGTTTCTTATATGATTGTAGTACATCCTTTAATAAGAAAAGATAAGGAGGTTGAAGATAATCGGGGTTAATTTAATACAACGTGAACGTAAATCTCTTCATGTATCTAAGGGATTTATCCTTTTTGATTCGGACCTCAAAGTAAATACAATGGATGATGGGGCGATGAATTTACTTGGACTTGGAAACTCAAATCATTTGGTAAAAGGGAAATTACTCTCTGAACTTATGAATAAAGATGCATTTAATATATTACTTAAATATACATACAGTGTAATACAAGAAGGCATTTTCGCGCAACACGAAATACAACTTTCTGAAAATCCGATTCAATGGTTTAAGGTGATTATCTACCCTATAGATGCAAGTCACTTTTCTATGCTCTTTTTAGAAATTACAAGGCAGAAAGAGTTGGAAGCAGAGCTTAGCAAACAGACTGATAATCTTAACGTGTTAAATGAATCTGCTGCCATGTTGAGTTCAATAAAGGATCCGAAAGAACTACTAGATTCCCTATTTCATAAACTATCACAAGTGTTGGACCTTGATATCTATATTAATTATAGCTGGAACAAGGAGCAGAATTGTCTTGTGTTAACAAACCATCAAGGTATTGGCAAAGAAGAAGTGGAAACTTTCAGGTATCTTGAAAAAGGATCTGCTGTGTGTGGTACGGTTGCAAAATATAACAAAAGAATGGTTTTTGAGAATGTCGATGAGTGCGAGGATCAGCTGTTAGATTTAATCCGTCCTTTAGGAATAAAAGCATATGTGTGTGAACCTTTACTATCATTTGGAGAGCTTGTTGGTACCATTTCCTTTGGTTCTAAGAAACGTTCTTCTTTTACATCAGAAGAACTTGATTTAATTCATTCTATTTGTCATCAGGTAACCATCGTTTTAGATCGAATGACAAAAGTGGACGAGTTGACTCAAAACACAGAAACATTGGAAGTGGCAAATCTGCATCTTAAAGAAAATGAGAAAAAGTTACGGCTTATCATTGAAAGAAATGAAGCAGAGAGAGAGAGTAATACCAAAACGAATTTCCTGGCAATGATCAGTCATGAGTTGAGGACGCCATTGAACTCTATTATTGGATACAGTCAAGTTTTAGAGAATGATCAAAAAGATCCTCTCACAGACAAGCAAAAAACTAGGCTGGCCAAAATATTAAGTTCCAGCAGGCATCTACTGCAACTAATCAACAACATCTTAGAGCTTATTAGAATTGATACAAAACCAGAAACAATTAAAACAAATGTAAAATCAGTTCATATAAAAGATGCTGTTTGGGATAGCTTGCATTCTGTTAGTAATAATGCAAAGGATAAAGGGATTTCTCTTCACATCGAAAAAGATGTAGAAGATATTGCCATTGAAATTGATCCTATACGTTTTCAACAAGTCATGGTCAATCTATTAAATAATGCCATTAAATATAATAAAAAGAATGGTGCTGTTACCCTCTATTGGAGAGTAGATGGCAGATATTTAGCTATCTTTGTTAAAGATTCGGGAATTGGAATCCCACAAAGACACCAAGAGAATATCTTTGAACCATTTTACAGAGTGAATCATGCCATACCAGGGATTGAAGGGACAGGCATTGGTTTGACTCTCGTAAAGCAGAATGTTTTAGAAATGAAGGGAACAGTCGGCGTTTCAAGTATAGAGGGAACAGGGAGTACCTTCTGGGTGAAGGTGCCAATATAATACATCGAAAGAAAGGGGTTTTCTTCGATTGAAACCAATAAATGTAGTCATTGTTGATGACAATCAAGATTCTCTTGAAATACTGAATTTTTTTATTGGAGATCTAACGGAATTTCAAATTGTAGATACATGTCAAAGTGGAGAACAATTGATTGATAGTGTCATGAAAAACAAGGTAGATCTTGTTATTGCGGACATAAACATGCCTGAAAAAAGCGGCTTGGATGCAATAAAAGAATGCCTTGAGTTTTACCCTAGTTTAAAGTTTATATTTGTAACAGGTTATAATGAATTTGCAGTAGAGGCATTTGCTATTTCTGCAATTGACTATATTGTAAAGCCCATGGAAAAAACTAGATTATATAAAGCTTTAGAGCGGGCAAAAGCCCAATTACTTACTGAGGTGGCGGATACAAATCAGAAAAACCATAACAAAAGGTTATCTGTTCGTTCCAATAGTTCTTTCTACTATATACCTTTCGAGGATATCATTTTCATTGAAAAGTCAGGAAAGAAATGTATCATATATACAACTAACCAATCCATTGAAACCTATGAAAATATTAGTGACATTTATAAACAATTGGATCAAAATTTTTACCGGACACATCGATCCTATATTGTGAACCTGAGGATGCTATCACATATCACACCTAAGAACGAAACGTATTTTGCCTACTTTAGTAATCATGAGAAATATGCACACATTTCCAAATTGAAAATAAATGAAGTACAAGAGCTATTGGCTCAAATCACGAAATCTTAACGCTATAGAATTTCGTGGTTTGAGTTTTCTTTTTTACAATGTAATATTTTCATAAAAATTCCAATAATGGTCCTTAAATGTAGAAACTTTACGGTTGAAATGGCAAAGTAGTGCGCCGAAAAGCAATAATGAAATGCTCAAAAGTATAAGAGAAATTGGACAAAAGGGAATATGTTTCGTTAGAATGCTAGATAAAGATACTTTGTACATCAATCTAAATGACGAATCCTTTTACTTCACATATAAATGATGGGAATTTTAAAAAGATGAGGAAGAGCTATCTTATTTAAAATAAACACAAACATACTTTGTTATGGTTAATCGAATCGTTTTGAAAATTAAATAAGTGGCAAACATCCAATTCTTAAAATAACCGTTATATGGGAGGGGTTTAAATGGATTTGTTAAGTGATGAATCTTTGATGGAAGTTTATGAAGCAGCGATAACAAATGACTTGAATGAAGAGTTCTTGAAGCTGATTCTTGATGAAATGAAGCGGAGAAAAATAGATATACCTGTATCCAACATATAACGATAACGCGATAAAACAATAGAAGAACACAGATAGAGATGTGATGATCGTAGTCAGCATCTTTTTTCTTTATGGCTCTGTTAAACACCGCTGTTGATTTCCGCACTAGGCTTCGCTTTCCTAGGGGCGTTTGGGGAGCCTCCTCGGAAAAGCGCCTGCGGGGTCTCCCCTAAAACGCTATCTCCCTTAGGAGTCTTCGCCTATTGCTCCAATCACCAGCTAGGTTGCTGCAAAAATTAACACAAAAGGAGAAACTTAGTATGTACATTGTTCATTCAACTTTTATAGTTCCACCTGAAAAAGCAGATGAAGTTATTTCTATATATCATAACAGATCTAGGATAGTAGAACAGGCGAAAGGTTTTCAGCGCTTTCTTCTTCTACAAAATGAAAACAAAGCAGGGGAGCTTACAGTTTTCATGGAATGGGATTCAAAAGAAGAATTTATCTCTTGGGTAACCAGTGAAGATTATAAAAGAATACATGAACTGGAAAAGAAATACCCAGACCAAGAGCTCGCCTCTATAATCCCAACCATTACAAAATTTAAGGTGGTGGCAACATGAACATTCCCACACAATCTTCAACCGTCCAAAAGATTAAAGCAGACATAGGTAACTTGGACGTAGAGCCTATTGTAGAAAAAGTGGTGAAAACCATTTACAATGATTTTCCTTTCCTTGAAGAAAAGTTTGGGGAAAAAGGAAGAGAAAGAACCATAGAGGACAACTTTTATCACTTTTTATATCTCAACACGGCGTACAAGCTAAATGACACTCAAACTTTCGTGGACTATGTGATGTGGCTTAATAGTGTACTCGTAAGTAGAGGCTTGAAAACAGATATGATCATCTATAACTTTGAAAAAATACAAGAAAATATGACAGGAATGTTAGATAGAGAAGTAGAAGAAAGCTTTTTTATCTATCTGGATGAAGGCATTCAGGCGCTTAAGGAATATAAGCAAGAAAGCGAATAATGCTCTGGGAAAGGCAGTGTGGACGGGCACTGTCTTTAGTAAATTCACAGGATTGTCATGAGTATGTGAAAGAGGCACGTAAGAAGTGATTTATAATAGAAGAAATCATGTTGGATAAGGAAGGCTGATAGTTAATGACAAACACTACTATGGGAAGATTCCGAATGATGGGGTTAATAGAAGGCGGATCATTGCTTGTCCTTCTTTTTATAGCAATGCCTTTGAAATATGGGTTTGACATCCCGCAAGCAGTAAGTGTAGTTGGAGCGTTACATGGCTTTTTGTTCATCACTTATGTCCTATTCATTGCATATATCACGTTAAAGATAAGATGGTCCCTAAAGTGGGCGGCAGGTGCTGTAGCTGTTGCTTTCATTCCATTTGGGAATATCGTATTTGACAACTATTTGAAGAAATCTTCTTTTGTGAACTGACTCTCTCTCGATGGGGGTCAGTTTTTTTGTAAGGAGCTAATCATGGTGTAGGTTAGTGGTCTATGGTTATTAATAGCCCGAAGCGAAACCCATGGGACTGTCTTATAGAAAAGCTAGAAACAATACCATATTCTAAATACTTGTCATTTCCCTTCTTCCATCATTCTTCGCTATAATGAGTTGTATAGATTTATCGTACTAAAGGAGTAGTTGCTTTCGTGAACGTTGGTCGGATATTATCATTCGTCGCATTTTTCTCATTATATAATATTTTGATGTTTTATCTTGGCTGGAACGGCTTAGTCTGGTTAAAAGCCATCTTCTCGTTCCAACAAGAAACTGTATATTGGTTAGGCATCACCATTTTTTCTTATGCCTATATTCTTGGCAGGTTGGTTAAACCGCTCTCCTGGTTGTCGATTGTTGGTTCAATATGGTTTGGATATATTCAGTACGGACTTCTTTTATTTCCGGTAGCTAATCTTATTGTTTGGATACTTGACATAACGGGAGTTCCAGCGCAGACTTCCATTGTAATGGTTGGGACCGTAACAGCTATCATGATTGCTTTTATTTTCATCACTGGCCTCTACAATGCATACAGCCCGGTAATCAGAAAATATGAGGTGACCATACCAAAAAAAGCCGAAATGAAAAAAATTCATATTGCGGTTGCCTCTGACATGCATTTCGGTAAGCTATCAGGCGTCGCCCATGCCAAGAGGCTTGTAAAGATGATAGATCGCATCAAGCCGGATATCATTCTGCTTCCTGGTGATATTATTGATGACGAGCCCGAACATTTTCAAAAAAAGAAAATGGGGGCTATCATGAAACAACTCGATGCGCCACTAGGTATTTTTGGGGTTCTAGGTAACCATGAATACTATGGAAGAGAGATCCCTCAGTTTCTAAAAGAGATGGAAAAGGTTGATATCCGTATTTTGATGGATGAGGTTATTCAAGTTGGAGATAGTTTTTATTTGCTAGGCAGAAAAGATAAAACAGACTCAAGAAGAAAGTCGTTCCAACAGCTGGTAAAGGATAGTGATATAGATGTTTCCTTGCCATTAATAGCAATGGATCATCAGCCTGCAGAGCTGAAAGAAGCGCAGGAATGTGGGGTTGATCTCATCGTATCGGGTCATACCCATAGAGGTCAAATGGCGCCAAACCACTTTATTACCAAAAGGCTGTTTGAGCTGGATTGGGGTTACTTGAAAAAAGGTCAGTTACATGCATTTGTTTCCTCTGGCTTCGGTTTCTGGGGGCCGCCACTTAGAATAGGAAGCAGGTCGGAAGTATTGGAAATTGTCGTAGAATTTGAAGATAGAGAAGGTTATTAACGAATGAATAGAACTTTTCAGCAATTTAATCTAGGAGAAGACATTGTCAGGGCTTTAAGTAGTCTTAACTATATAAAAGCGACAAATGTCCAAGAAGAAGTGATACCAAAAGCTCTAGAGAAGATGGATATCATTGTACAATCACAAACAGGAAGCGGGAAGACAGCTGCATTTGCCGTCCCTCTTTGTGAACTTGTCCACTGGGAAGAAAATAAGCCACAGGCCTTGGTATTGACTCCAACCAGGGAACTTGCCGCCCAGGTGAAGGATGATATAACAAACATTGGGCGCTTTAAACGAGTTAAGGCAACCGCTATTTACGGAAAACAATCTTTTCAAAGGCAAAAAATAGAATTGAAGCAAAAGTCTCATATAGTGGTGGGTACACCTGGACGGGTGCTGGACCATCTTGAAAAGGGTACGCTTGAAGTGAATAGACTCAAGTATCTTGTCATTGATGAGGCGGACGAAATGTTAAATATGGGCTTTATTGATCAAGTAGAAGCAATCATTCAAAAGCTACCTAAGGATAGGGTAACCATGTTATTTTCAGCCACCTTGCCCCAAGATATTAAACAACTATCGAATCGATATATGACAGAACCTGCATTTGTTGAAATAAAAAGAAGTGGTTTGACGACAAATCGAATAAAGCATGTCTGGTATGAGGTGGAGGAAGGGGAGAAATTTCTTTTACTGAAAGACATTACAGTAGTGGAAAACCCTGATAGCTGTATCGTTTTTTGCGCAACGCAAGAAGAAGTGGAGAGGGTTTACCGTAAACTTCATCGCAGTGGGTATCCTTGCGGAAAGTTGCATGGAGGCATGGTACAGGAAGACCGTTTTTCTGTAATGAATGCTTTCAAACGAGGAGAATTCCGATATCTGATCGCAACGGATGTGGCGTCAAGAGGTATTGACATTGAAGATATAAGCTTAGTCATCAATTATGATATTCCTTCTGATAAGGAACGATATGTACATCGTATCGGACGAACAGCAAGAGCTGGAAAATCTGGTAAAGCCATTACGCTTATTTCAAATGACGAAAATCATCAATTAGAAGAAATAGAGAATTATATTGGATATAAGATTTTAAAAAGTGAAGTTCCTAATAGAGATACTATATCCCGAGCTGAAAATTCTTTTTTAGAGAAGATGAAAAATAAACCAACAAAGAAAGAAGAAAAAGGCGCTAAATTAGCGAGGAATATTATGAAACTCTATTTTAATGGCGGTAAGAAAAAGAAAATTAGAGCGGTGGACTTCGTTGGGACCATTTGCCAAATAGATGGTATGACACCAGAAGATATAGGGATTATTTCTATTCAGGAGAATCAGACGTATATTGATATCTTAAATGGAAAGGGACCTTTAGTATTAAAAGAAATGAAAAACCGCACCGTTAAAGGCAAACAACTGAAAGTGCATGAGGCACGAAACTAATAGAGCTCGCCAATTCCTATTGGGATTTGGCGAGCTTTTATTTTTATTATTGGATCTGTTAAAGTATACTGTTGATTTTTGGACCAACCTAGCTGTTGATTGGAGCAAAGGGCGAAGACTCCTGCGGGGGAGTAGCGACAATGTTGAGACCCCGCAGGGCGCAGCCCGAGGAGGCTCAAGGTGCCCCGCGGAAAGCGAAGCCTAGTGCGGAAATCAACAGCGGTGTATAACAGAGCGTTATTATTAGAAAAAGAACAAATGAGCCATTAGTGCTGCAACAGGCAATGTAATGATGGTTCTTTGCAAGAAGATGATGAACAGTTCCCATATGGATAGAGGAATTTTTGATTTTATTAAAAGAATGCCAATCTCTGACATGTAAATCAATTGAGTCAATGACATAACGGCAATAACAAATCTCGTAAGCTCAGACTCTATCCCACTTCCAATAACTGCTGGAAGAAACATATCCGCAAACCCTACAATCATGGCTGGTGCTGCAGCCTGGGCTTCTGGAATTTGCAACAGTTGAAGAAACGGGATGAATGGATAAGATAGAATGTTGAAGACTTCCGTAAATTCTGCCACCACCAAGGCAATTGTTCCTAAAGCCATCACAAGTGGAATGAGTGCCATCCAAATATCCACTACATTATAAATCCCTTTTTTTACAATTTGATTTATACTCTTCACTTGCCCCGCTTTATCTACGGCCTGCTGCAGTCCCCATTGAAAGCTCGACAATCCTCTTGGAACATTTTCATCTATTTTCTGGCCAACAGGCTCGTAATATGTATCTTTTTTACGAGAAAGAGGGGGAATTCTTGGGCATATAACTGCTGCGATAATTCCAGTAACGACTACTGTAAAGTAGAAGGGTACAAACATATGATCAATTCCAATAAACTTGGCTATAACTAGACTAAAAGCAATGGAAGCAATGGAAAAGTTGGTTGCTACAACAGCTGCTTCCCTTTTCGTATAATAGCCGGATTCATATTGTTGCGTGGTTAACAACACCCCGACGGTCCCGCTTCCCATCCAAGAAGCCATTGCATCAATAGACGAACGACCAGGTAGCTTAAAGAGAGGATGCATTACTTTTCTAACCAATGTACCAACGAAGTCCATTAAACCGAACTCTAACAGAAGTGGCATGAAGAGACTTGCAAAAAGAAACCATACAGTTAGAACTGGGATAAGGTCATATAAGACAATGCCACCTGTAAATTCTGATGTAATCATTTCTGGTCCAAATTTCGTTAACGTCATAACAGCGAATGCCGCACCTAATACGCGCAGTGCAAGCCATATACTTCCTACGTTCAAAAGGGAGTCTAGAAAGCTATCCTTTTTTATGAATGGTAAGGGAATAAACCTCACTACCAAACTGCTAATAGCTGAAACAACTAATACAATTGCCATGAAGGAAGGAATAACCCCACCAAAAGTAGTCAAAACCAAGTCAGCCATTATTCCAAGACCAATGGTTACATTTCCGTTGAATGAAACCGGAATTAGGAAAAGAAGTATACCAATTAAAGAAGGAATGGCGAATTTCAAGATTTGTAAAGTTGAATAGGTTGGGGCATCTGTTTGTTTGGAGTAGGTAGTTTGTTTGGCGGATTGAGTACGCATACGTTTTGTCTCCTTTTTTAATTATTAAGATAGTATAATATAAATAAAAATAACACTATGCGTATATTTATACAACCCTATCTTTTCAAATAGGTTCTCTTTTCGGATATTCATCGGTTTCTTGGAATATGTTAAACCGAGGGTAAGTGAAAGGAGGGATTGCATGTTGTCTAGAAACCAGAAGCAAACAGCTTATAACTTGACCAAATATAAGGATGCGCTCCCCGTTCCACCAGTTTTAAAGCACCTATATAAAGGGGAAGATTATACATATTACGAGGTATGTATGAAGGAATGCAAGGTTTCGGTGCATAGTGAATTGCCCGAGACGGTTATGTGGGGCTATGAAGGGATATTCCCAGGACCGACCATTCAAGTGCAGAGTGGGGAAAGGGTGTATATCAAGTGGAAGAATCAATTGCCACCTGTGCATCTTTTGCCAATAGATTTTACCGTCCATGGTGCTCATCGTGACGTCCCCGAGGTAAGGACAGTAGTTCATGTGCACGGGGCGGTTGTAGAACCGGAGAGTGATGGGTACCCTGATGCCTGGTTTACAAATGGATATCAACAGGTGGGAGAGAAGTTTGTAAAACAAGTCTATCAATATGACAACTATATGGATGCTTGTACCCTTTGGTACCACGACCATGCACTTGGAATTACCAGGTTAAACATATATGCAGGCCTCGCCGGCTTCTTTTTAGTAAGAAGTAAACGAGAACAATCATTGAATCTGCCAGCAGGAGAATATGATATTCCATTATTGATACAGGATCGGACATTTAATCAAGATGGATCGCTTTATTATCCCAAACAGCCAGAAGAACCAGTGCCAGGACTTGTAACGTCCATTGTGCCTGAGTTCTTCGGAGAAACAATATTGGTTAATGGAAAAGTATGGCCTTATTTGGAGGTGGAACCTAGAAAATATCGATTCCGAATGCTGAACGGCTCAAACAGTAGATTCTATAGATTAAAGCTTGATAGAGATCAACTTATGTTTCAGATAGGGACAGATAGAGGACTTTTGCCTCAACCGATAGGAATAAAGGAAATTATTCTAGCACCTGCTGAAAGGGCGGATATTATCATCGATTTCTCTAATTTGGAAGGGAGGAAAATTTCATTAATAAATGGCGCACCTGCTCCTTTCCCAAGTGGAGAGGCTAAAAATGAAGTAAGGGATGTCATGCAGTTCAGGGTAATCTCCAAAGCTATGTATATTGATACCAGCAGCATTCCTGCAGAATTGGAACAACTACCTATTTTGTCTGAAAAGAGTGTGGTAAGAAAAAGGTTATTAACGCTTGATCACTTGAAGGATGAGTATGGAAGAGAGCTCATGTTGCTAGATAATAAAGGTTGGGATGCGCCTATTTCTGAAAATCCTAGACTTGGAACGACTGAAATCTGGTATCTTATTAACCTTACACCAGACACCCACCCCATCCATATTCATTTAATAGATTTTCAGATACTTGACCGACGAGAGTTTAATGTAGAGAAATACAACAATGAACAAGTGATTGAATACCTAGGGCCTAGTCTCTTACCAGAACCACAGGAAAGGGGGAGAAAGGACACCGTAAGGGCAAATCCTAATGAGATTACAAGATTAATCATGCAATTTGGTCCTTATTCAGGACTTTATGTATGGCACTGTCATATGCTGGAACATGAAGATTATGAAATGATGCGGCCGTATATAGTGATAAGGTAACCGAGAAGATAGGCGGAATACTTGATGGGAGAAAATACGAAACAATTTGTTGGTGTCTGGACTCAGGCAATAGGTACGGTTATTGCAGCGATTGGCAGTACCCCGTCCGTACCCATCCATGAGCAGGGGAGAACAGGGTTAAGTTTGGTCGGGAATGTCCTTCAAGCAGGAGGAAACGGTCTTGAAGCGGACTCACAAAAAGAACTGACTTATGGAAAATTAGGGAATATAATACAAGCAACAGGTAATATAACGGTCAGCACCGGCTTGGCCATTGATTTTGCAGGAGAAACAGAAGAAAGGCTTGTCATTAGTGGAGATTTAATACAAGCATTGGGAGCAATAACTGCATTAGGCAGTGTCAGCCAACCATACATGGTAGTTGGTAATTTCCTTCAAGCAATTGGAAACTCGTTGCAAGCAGTAGGAGGTAGTCGAGAGTTAAGAGAGGAAACTCATAAGTCTAAGCAAAATGAGCAAAGTAATGAAGCTGTCATTGCACTCGGAAGCTGGATGCAAGCACTTGGTACCATCATTCTTGCACTTGGTTTGACTTATGAACGGATAGAATAATCCCCCGATATTTCCCATATCGGGGGATGTATCATGTTATACGCCGATGCTTTCGGCTATATTTGACTGCCTTAAATAATCTGCCAGAAGTTGAGGAGTTGTTAAATAGACAAGCCCATTACCTTCTAAGCTTTTAGGATAGCCGAGGGGGATGGTCCTTTTAATTAGTTGTGCATAAAGTTCCGCCTCGGTGAGTGTTCGGCTGAAATCATTTTCCGAAAGCTTTTTAATTAAAGCGAGCGCTCCGGCGACATGTGGGGCTGACATGGAAGTACCACTGAATACGGCATATCTTCCCCCTGGTATTGTAGAGATAATTTTCTCGCCAGGTGCTACAAGATCAATTTCGTTATTCGAGTTAGTAAAATAAGAGGATTTACGTTGAAGATTAATAGAACCGACAGAAATCACTTCCTGGTAGGCAGCTGGATAAGAGAATTCTTCTGTATATTGATTCCCATCCCCTTCATTACCAGCAGCGCAAACGACGAGGATGTTATGGTCGATTGCTGCTTTAATAGAATCGTGAAGTTCTGGGACATCTATTGGGCCACCAAGTGACATCGATATTACATCTACATTCTGGGTAACGGCGTAGTTTATTGCGTTAATAATCCATTCATATTCTCCAGAACCATTTTTACCGCCAAGAGCTTTAAGGATTAGTAGTTTAGCTTCAGGAGCTACTCCAACTACACCTGAACCAGGGTTTATCGCAGCAATGGTCCCTGCAACATGTGTGCCATGACCGTTATAATCTTTGAAATTATCTGGATCTCCATTATCGTCCTCTGTGAAGTTTTTCCCTCCTATGATCCTTCCTGCAAGGTCAGGGTGCTGTACATCACATCCGGTATCAATAACCGCAACGACGATACCTTCTCCTTTATACCCATTTTGCCAAATAGCAGGTGCTTGAATTAATTCAACGCCTTCTGGGATTTGTTGGGTCTCAAATAACTGGTTTTCAAACTTGTAAGGAATTAAATGAACTAATTTTTCTTTTTGCATACAAAAACGCCTCCTAATCATTATTTTCAAACAAATGTGAAAAAGAAAGAAGGTGTTGCGTGTTGCAGTGTTACTTTCTGAAGATTCTATCAATAATCCTGTAAAAATTCAAGGGGCTAATAGTCTAGTGAAGGATGGTAAACCGCAAAATGGGAACGGTTCTAATAGGTCTTATCTTCTCTAAGCCCCAAGTCTTAACTCAAAATATGGCTGAAGCTCATTATACGAAACCTTTAACGAAGGTAAGATAAAGATATAGAAGGGAGGAACAACGAATGAAAAAATTTGGATTGTTTATAGTAGGTGTCATTGCATTCTTTGTTTTGCTTGCAAACATTGGTCCACTTTTAGGGTTGGCTGTTAGTTTGGTAGTCACTTATTATGCGGTAAAAGAATTCATAAAAACGGATTCTACTGGCACGAAAATTCTATGGGGGATCATTGCTTTTATTGCCATCGCATTTTCAATAGCAAATGTACCCGCCGTATTAGCAGTAGTGGCAGCATATATCTTAT
Source organism: Bacillus sp. RO1 (assembly GCF_012524115.1). Classification (GTDB taxonomy): domain Bacteria; phylum Bacillota; class Bacilli; order Bacillales; family Bacillaceae_I; genus Sutcliffiella_A. The sequence continues at coordinate 37,969 of NZ_JAAZWB010000070.1, forward strand.
ATATTGTTTATAAGAATTGGAACAAAGAGAAAGAAAACAACACCATCATTGAAACTGGCGACCCGTTCACTAATTTCGAGAAACAGTGGAATTCATTGAACAAATAAATTAAAGGAGAGGAATGTTATCATGACTAACTTATTTTCAAGAATTAAACAGACGATTTCTGCAGATTTCCACGAGGCTTTGGATAAAAAGGAGCAGAAAAATCCAATCACTATGTTGAATCAGTATTTACGTGATTGTGAAAAAGAAGTAGAAAAAGTGCGCAAGCTAGTAGAACGTCAGAATTTACTTAAAGAAGAATTTGTAAGGGAATATCAAGAGGCAAGAATTCTAGCGGAAAAACGAATTTCCCAAGCGGGCATTGCCCAAAAGGCTGGTGAAACTGAACTAGAGGCATTTGCAAAACGCGAGCATCAACAATACGAGGAACGCGCAAACAACTTGAAGCTTTCTTTAGATAAGGTTTCGGCGGATCTGACATCTCTAGAGCAAAAATATGAAGAAATGAAGCACCGACTTAAGGATATGTATATCAAGCGGATGGAATTAATGGGAAGGGAGAATGTTGCCCGTGCCACACATCGAATGAATCAGGTGGTGGATTCTAGCAAAGCAGAGTATTCCTACACAAAATTTAATGAAATGGAATCTTACTTAAATCGTTTGGAGCACAAAGTAAATTCCGACTATCACCGCAATACTATTGATGCACGTATTGCCCAGCTAGAAAAAGAAATTCCTCAAACAGAGGAGAAAACTCATTCTCTTTCACAATGAAAACTGCTATTCTAAAAAGGCGTACATTTGCGCCTTTTTAGGTAGGATGTTTAAAAGTTTGGCTCTGTTAAAGCATACTGTTGATTTTTTCAGCAACCTAGCTATTGATTGGAGCAATAGGCGAAGACTCCTCGAAAATGCTACGCATTTTCTTCGTGCGATGTATCGCTGTCGAAGCCTTCCTTGTCCTAAGGGAGATAGCGTTTAGGGGAGACCCCGCAGGCGTTTTTCCGAGGAGGCTCCCCAAACGCCCCTAGGAAAGCGAAGCCTAGTGCGTAAATCAACAGCGGTGTTTAACAGAGCTAAAAATTTAAATAAAAAGGAGGGATAAGGCGCATGTTGAACAAAATGAAATCTGATTATCTTAGTTTTATTATCGTAGTGGCTAGCTTCATTTTTCTGTTCGAAATTCTCTTTTTCAATACGGGCCTTATTTTTTCCTTTTTGTTTTCAGGCTTCCTAATGTATATAGGGAAGAAGAAATGGCATTGGTTAATAGGAAAGGCCCTATTTGTCATTGGGGGGTTGTCCTTTACTTTTACCGTATTCAATATGATGACCTTCAACTTTCTAATTTTGGCAACAGTGTTGTATTTCTTGTACAGATTCCTGCAAGCCAAAAAACAGCCTGTAGAAATGCAGCCGTCTATAATGCCTAAACAGGAAGATCATGTTGTTAGAAATGAGCAAAAATGGTTCACTAACAAGCTTTTTGGAAGACAACAGACACCTGAACATTCTTATACATGGGATGATGTAAACATCCAATGTGGAATCAGTGATACTCAGATTGATTTGAGCTATACGGTACTGCCCAAAGGTGAAGCCATCATCTTTATTCGTAATGTAATAGGAAACATCCAGATAATGGTTCCCTATGAATTGGAATTTAGTATCGTTCACTCTGGCATGGTAGGTTCCATTAATATCCTAGAGCAAGAAGAGAAAAGCATCCTTAACCAGACTGTTCATTACCAAACAGCTAATTATAGAGAAGCCACCCATAAAGTGAAAATTGTCACCTCGATCTTCGTCGGCAGCATAGAGGTGAAGAGAGTATGAGTACATTGCAAAGGCAAGTTTTGTGGGCAACTTGTATATCTTTAATAAGCTTCCTAGTTATAGGCACAATAACCTATTTCTTTTTTCCGGTAATCAGTTTGAAAGCTCTTTGGGTGCTAAAGGTAATGGATCTTCCGTTCATCTTGTTTTTATTTATTGTCAGTCTTGGTTTGGGAATCCTCTTCGGATTGTTTTCCGGATTGTATTGGAAGAAGCAAATAAACACTGTTTATGAGGAGTTAAAAGCAGTGGAACAGGGGAGAACCCTGTCGGAAGCACCAGGAAGCAATGTTCAGGAGTTAGCTTTAATGGAAGAAGTCATATGGAAATTGCACAGTCAAATACAGGAACAAGCAAAAATCTCCCAAAAAATAGCCAACGAAAAGGCGGAGGACCTAGAGATTAGGATCCAGGAAATCGTTTCACAAGAACGAAACAGGCTGGCAAGAGAGCTGCATGATTCAGTCAGTCAGCAGCTCTTTGCAGCCTCGATGCTAATGTCTGCATTAACGGAAACGAGGGAAGAATCTGGTACTGATAACAATGAAACAAAGCAACTAAAATTAGTGGAAGAGATGATTCACCAGTCTCAATTGGAGATGCGGGCATTGCTCCTTCATTTGCGCCCTGTGGCATTGAAAGGAAAAACGTTGCAAGAAGGTGCAGAGGAGTTATTAGTAGAGCTTATCCAAAAAGTTCCGATGAGCATTACGTGGAAAATTGAACGTTTTTCTATAGATAAGGGTGTGGAGGATCATCTATTTAGAATCCTCCAAGAGACACTATCCAATACATTACGGCACTCCAAAGCAAATGCGGTGGAGGTATTACTTATTCAAAGAGAGAACTTCATCATACTCCGAGTGGTCGATGACGGGATCGGCTTTGATGTCGAGCAGGCTAGGGCTGGTTCTTATGGCTTGCAAAATATGCATGAACGTGCCGTTGAACTAGGTGGCACTTTAAAAATAGTAAGTGTGGAAAATGAAGGAACAAGACTGGAAGTAAAAGTTCCTAAACTGGACGTAGAGGAGGCTTGACCAATAATGATAAGAGTATTATTTGTTGATGATCACGAAATGGTAAGGATTGGTGTTACGGCATATCTCTCTGCACAACCTGATATAGAAGTTGTTGCAGAAGCAGATGATGGATCTGTTGCAGTAGGACTCGCTATTGAACATAAACCTGATATTATATTAATGGATCTTGTAATGAAAGAAATGGATGGAATAGAAGCTACCAGAAGAATTATTGAACAATGGCCAGAAGCGAAAATTATTATCGTTACAAGCTTTCTGGACGATGAAAAAGTCTATCCAGCCCTCGAAGCGGGAGCTACCAGCTATATGCTAAAAACCTCCAAAGCAAGTGAAATTGCCAATGCAATTCGGTCTACATATAAAGGGCAATCCATCTTGGAGCCGGAAGTGGCCGGGAAAATGATGCAGAAGATGCGTAGAAAGACTGAAATCCTTCCTCATGAGGAATTGACCAATAGAGAAATGGAAATCCTCCTTCTCATGACACAAGGAAAAACAAATCAAGAAATAGCGGATGAGCTGTTTATTGCGCTTAAAACTGTAAAGGTACATGTAAGCAATATCCTCGCAAAACTTCAGGTTCAGGACCGAACACAGGCAGTCATCTATGCATTTAAGCACTCATTAGTAAACTAATGGGTGTTTTTTTAGACAAGAAAGAATAAGATGCAGTTGATTTCCCTTCCGGCGCTTCGCGAGCCTCCTCCGCTTGCCCTGAAGCCACTGAAAATGTCTCTGATTTAAGCGGTTGTTTATACACCGCTGTGGATTTCCACAAATGGCTTCGCTTTCCTAGGGGCGCTGCTGGAGCCTCCTCGGCTACGCCTGCGGGGTCTCCACCTAGCGCTATCTCCCTCAGGAGTCTTCACCTTTTGCTCCAATCCACAGCTAGATATTCACTAGCACATAATATTTCAGCTTTTCAGTGGCTTAGCTTGTGCCTGCGGGGTCGCACCTGGCTGGCGTCTGGGCGCCTTCCACTCCAATCAATAGGTGGCTTTATTTACTTTAAGGTTCTGAGAGATAATCTAACATAATTAACTGTAATAACACTAACAATTCGTTCTCACTATCTCCTAGCTGTGGATTGGAGCAATTGGCGAAGACTCCAGCGGGGGAGTAACGGTTGGATGAGACCCCGCAACGAAGTGAGGAGGCTCAAACACCGTCCCGCGGAAAGCCAAGCCATTAGCGGAAAGGAACAGCGGCTAATTCCTTTAACTATTGTTTAATGCAATAAAAGAACCGGGCGGTTTTTGCCGGGTGTTTTTTATGATACTATTTATAATAGAGACAAAATTCATCTTAGGGGGAACCTTACATGAACAAACAGCTTATCGTCTACTCAGCACCAGGCTGCAGAGATTGTGAATTGGTAAAGGAATTTCTAAAGGAAAATCAAGTATCTTTTGAAGTCAGAGATTTATTGGCAAACAGAGAATACCAACAGGAAGTAGAAAAGTTTGGATTTATGGGAATTCCGGTTACGGCTGTGGGTGACCAGGCGGTAAAAGGATTTAACCCAGGGGAACTAAATAGGCTGATAGATCTTGTAAAGTGAAGGTCGGGGCAAACAGAGGAGTAAAATGATTGGCAGAGCAAAAGAAACCGGCATTTATATATACGTACGCATATAGCAAGGAAGAGCGCTCCCTGTGCCATTTGGAGATGCGTTCTTTTTTTAGCATGGCAACAGACGATAACATTATTAAAAGTACTACAAGGATTAATCCGAGCAGAAGTCCTTTTATCCGCGAAAGAATAGAAGTGATATATGAAGGAGCTTCATTGCAGGAAATCGTTGATCAAGTGAAGGGAATAGCGATGGGCGATCAATCTTTCAAAGTTATTTTCTCCAAAATAAATGATAGGAAAGCTCCACATACGATTGAATATCAAGAACGTCGTGATATCGAACGTGCTATCGGCTGGGTTATAGAAGGAGAAGCTGATGTCCATGAACCTGATCATATCTTCGGTGTGGCCACTGTTGGTGAATGCTGGTATTTTGGTCATTATTTGAAAAGTGAAGCAGTATGGCTTCAGCATACGAAAAAGCCCAGAGAATATTCAACTGCTCTAAGCACTCGTGTGGCTAGGGCTGTTGCCAATATTGCTGTCCCAAATCCTGATGGGTTAAAGTCGATCGATCCTTGCTGTGGGATTGGAACGGTACTTGTTGAGGCGTTATCCATGGGGATAGATATGGATGGAAGAGACATAAACCCGTTAGTGGTAAACGGTTCAAGGGAAAATATTGAACATTTCGGTCTCTCAGGAAATGTTACGCTAGGACCTATATCGGATGTAACGGATAACTATGATGTGGCGGTTATTGATATGCCTTATAACCTTTATACTCATGCTACACCGGAAGATCAATTATCCATCTTGATGCATGCACGACGTTTCGCAAAGAAAGTCGTCGTCATTACCATCGAGACGATGGATGACATGGTGGAGGAAGCTGGGTTTAGCATTGTCGATCGTTGTGAGACCCAAAAGGGCTATTTTACAAGAGAAATTTTAGTATGTGAATGAAAGCGGAAAAGAGACCATTAGGCTGGTCTCTTTTTTCGTGCATTTAAAAACCTATTCTGGACCAATCAAACAATTCACCTGGGTCGCTTTTCCGCACAGGAGCGTATTCGTGATGGCCAATGATATGTTCCCGGTCGTTCTGAATTAATGGATTGCGCTTCAAAATATCTTCTAATAATATCTTCAATGAAGCATACTGAGCATCCGTGTACCCAATATCGGTAGGAGATATGGAATTATAAATATCCTCTGGCATTATCGAAAGCATCTCTTCCTTCGTTCCGATCGCCAGCAATTCTATTCCAATTGAATAGTCATTCAAACCACTTTCATACTCTTGGTAGTTTAATAGATGTCCTTTTCCAGCATGAAAGGCTGCGCGTTCTTCAGGTACCATAAGGTAGATCTCTCCATCCCGGTCTATCATATAATGAGCTGAAACCTCATACTCTTCAAAAAGTGCATAGACTTCTTCCAAATCATAAGGGTCTTCAGGTGAACGAAGAGCGTTATTTGTAAAGTGGAGCATGACGTGTGTGATAGGGGCACCTCTGACTCTTGAATTTTTTTTTGGGAGGAGCCATTCCTCCATCTCCAGGTTTGAGGGTTCTGGAGGCACACCAATTGCTGGTGCTGTAATCGGTGTTATGTTATCCAACTCTTTTTCGGTATGAACAGTCGGCTTGGCGCAACCAATCAATAAGAATATAGTAATAAATAAGTAAGTAGCTTTTAGCATTATTTTTCCTCTTTATATAGACTTCACTTATAATAATTCTTTTTGAAAAGAGGAAATCCTTCTATTAATTTTGGTAACCCATGTCCATTAACAATTATTACTCCAATAATTATGATCAGCCCACCTAAAACACCATGTACAAGAATCTTTTCTTGTAAAATAACAACTGCTGCTATTAAAGTAGAAAGCGGTTCTAAATATAGAAACATAGAAACTCTTGATGCCGCCATTACTTCATGTGCTTTTCCCCAGTACCAATATGCAATACCAGACACAAAAATTCCAAGAAAAACAAGATGGGCCCACTCGTTAAGAGATAATAGCTTTAAAGACTCCCATCCCTTATTTCGCACCAGAAATGGAGTAGTAAGAATGAATCCCACTAAACTCATATAAAAGGTCACAACTAGTGCTGGATATGGAATACGAAGACCTTTCAGTAGAATGGAATAGATAGCCCAATTCAAAGTACTTAAAATCATTAATAGAAAGCCTAAGTTAATAGTTAATGAAAGGGGCTGCCCGTTTCTTGCAGAAGTGATAAGCAATACACCCAATATGGAGAGAATCATCCCTACAGCCTTTGAAAGTGTCATTTTTTCATGCAAAAAAAACATAGACAGGAGTACTGTAAATATTGGCGAGAAGGAAATAAGCCACCCTGCAGAAGAAGCATCTATGGTCAATAGAGCGGTTGCCTGCAATACCTGATGGACAAAAACCCCTAATATACCTAGTACGATTAGATGGGGTATATATTTAATGGAAATATGGAATTTTTCTCGTGTTAAAAGTAATAAAAGGAACAAAAACAAGGCCCCTATGCCAAATCGCATCACCAATAATGTAAAAGGATCGAGCTTATATAGGACAGCTTTAGTGGAAACAAATGAAATACCCCAAAAACTGATGGACATGGTGGCATAAAGGGAGGCAGTAAAGGTTTTTCTAAAGGGAATCATTTATCTATCAACCTTCTTTCAACGGACTATCTCTACCATCGTATGCTTGTCCTGTTGGAAGATATACTTATGTACATCAAGTGGAAAGTCGTAAATTTTTAGTAAATTTAGCATGCATAGATGTTATTTCTAATCAAGTGTAGTATAATCAAATAAATGATTCTTTATAAAGAACAGGAGTGGAAGAAAAAGAGGGGAATTATAAGTGTACTTTAAATAATTTATTTTTTTTAAACATTATGTTCTTTATAACGAATAAAACTTAGTAGTTAGTTATTAAAGGAGGAAACTATGGACGAGAGAATGAATATAAAAAAATTCATCCAAGTTTTAAGACGCAGACTCAAAACCATTTTGATAACGTTCCTTTGCCTTTTTTTACTCACAGCGGTAGCTTCTCTATTCTTAATTAAACCTACCTATGAAGCAACCTCCACCATCCTTGTGGGAAAACTGGAGAGAGAAGGAGGGGCGCAAGGAGAAATTAATATGTTACTGGCATCGACAATGGACCTGTTAAAAAGTCCAATTGTATTAAATGAAGTAAAAAATAATATGAACATCACAACAGACCTTGAAGAAGAGGTTTCTTTACAAAATAACAAAAACTCCCAAATTATCAATGTGGTGGTAAGAGATAACGATCCGGAAATGGCTAAGGAAATTGCGCATAATATCTCCTCAACAGCTGTGACGTTCATGATGGACTCCTTCAATGTAGCAGATATTCAAGTATTGAATGCCACGGATATAGAACCTGAGGAAGTTGGTAGCGTTGCTTTGAACTTTGGAATAGGCATTGTCGTAAGCATCTTTTTCGGAGTCGGAATGGCAATTCTTCGTGAAGACCTTGATGATGCCATCAAAAACTCCAAGGAAGTAGAGGAAATGATTGGCTTACCAGTTCTAGGAACCATCAATTTAAAGCAAAAGAATCGGATACCAATAGTATTGGATGAAAGTGGCCGTACGAAAAAAAACGTGAAATCGAAAAACAGGAGGGAAGTACGTGTTTAGTAATAGATGGGGAAAAAGGCTGTCATTAAAGGAAAACATGATTAGTACCGACCAGATCCGGATCATTCGCACAAATATAGAGGATGAATTGCAGAAGGAAAGTGTCTTTTTGACAATAACGTCTCCCAATTTGGAAGAACAAAAGGCTTTGATATCTGCAAAATTGGCAATCTCTTTTGCCGAACTTGGAAAGAAAGTGCTTTTGGTAGATGCTAACTTAAGGAGGCCTTCCCTTCATAAATATTTCAATATTTACAATTCAAGCGGGTTAGTAGACGTCATCAATGAAAAGGGGAGTATCAACCTATATGCCAAAATCACCTCTACCCCTAATCTGTTTCTTCTTCCTGCAGGTACTTCTATAGATAGTGTTTCTCATACAGGGTTGTTGAATAAAGCGGAAGTACAGATGACGGAATGGAGTCAATTTTTCGATGTCATCCTGTTAGAAACTCCATCTTTCCTTAAGTCGTCCGATGCCCATATTCTATCTAGGAAATGTGACGGAGTTATTCTTGTAATGAAAGAACACAGCACCAAAAAGGATGACGCACTTCAAACAAAGCACTATCTAGAAAGAGCAAACAAAAAAATTGTTGGTGTGATCTATCAAACAGCTTAAATATGGGAAGCTGTGACTATAAGGGGCACATATAAATGAAATCAAGCAAAGGAAACTCCATTTCGACCAATATCTTTCATTTATTCTACAGCACCGCCCTCACCAGTACTCTGAATGCAGGCTCACTTATCTTACTTGCTTATTACCTTCAATCCTATAACTATGGATTATTCAGTGTGGTATTGGCGTTCGCGATGATCATGGCATACTTCACGGATGCGGGATTAAGTGCAATTGTATTAAGGGAAGGGTCTGTTGAGGGGGTGGATGTGACCACTGTCATTTCATCCTATGTGAAAATGCGTGCAAGTTTGTTAATAATCACTTTCATCATTGGTTTCATAATAATTGAGAGTGTGCACTCTAAAAACACTGAATTAATTGTAACAGCTTATTGTCTGGTAATTCCCATGGTAACTGGAGTTGCTATGCAAAGTATTGGTATTACTTTTTTTCAATTAAAGGAGAAAATGCAGTACTGTGGAATAATCCGGATAACTTCAGCTGTTTGTCTCTTATCCACCATAATAATTGGGATGTTTTTTTCATTAAGTCCTATCACGATCTCTTTTTTGTATGGTTGTTCCTATCTGGCTGCGGGAGTGATAGGAATGTGGTTACTTTGCAAAAATATGAGAATAGTTTGGAAAGGGAAGTTTCATAAGGGACTACTTCATAAACTTGGTTCGTTCACACTTGGAGGTTTATTGTTTGTCCTATTGCCGCATCTAGGTCCACTCGTATTAGAGAGAACGCTTACCCTTCAGGAAGTAGGGCTGTTTGCTGTGGCATATCGCATTCCCCAAGCCTTGCAACAGATTCCCTTTATCGTGGCTGGAGCTTACTATCCAGTATTATTCCGTTATTTTAACCATAAACAACTGAAAGAGCATTTAGCTTTGTTAATAACCCAAACAAAAATTATGGCACTGATTGGAATAACGATGACCATTCCGTTTTATTACCTATCTTCATCCATCATTTCTCTACTGTTTGGAGAGAGTTGGCTAGAAGCAGCCATTCCATTAAAAGTTCTATCCATCTTATTGACGCTACAAGCTATTAATATTTCGTTAGCTGATGGCCTGACTACTAGCTCACGCCAAATATTTCGTACCTCTGTCCAGTTGATTGCATTGATCATCGGTATTTTCCTCTATACATTTAATAGCAATCATTACGGCTTGATTGGAGCAGCAGTGGCGGGTTTAACGATAGAAGTTATCACTCTTATTGGATTCTGGATTTTACTATCTGAAAAATGGTTGGTGGCGAAAAGTGTTCTTGTACCATACCTGACTTTTTTTGTAGCAACTTTCCTTCTGTTGGAATATTTCTTACAACCACATCCAATACTTGCCATGACTATGCATTTAAGCAGTTTACTTTTATTTATCTTATTTGATAGGGAATTGAAGGAGAAGTTTTTATCTCTTGTAAAAAGAGCCATACAGAATAAATTGGTCAATGGAAATGAGAAAGAAAGGGGGATGGGAAATGGATAATGTATTGCAGAAACCGCAGAGGTATCATCTCTCCATATTTTTCATGATATTGCTTGTAACGTTGGCTAATTACGGCATATCATTAGGCTTTTCATTAAAGCCATACATGATCTTTTTGCTTTTATTCATCTTTTTCCATCTGTCCTCCTTTTATTTTCAACGACTGCAATCCTTTGAAGTGGCCATGCTTTTATTTTATCTCACTTATTGTTTTTCTGGGGTATTTGCGCTTCATGCAGATTCAAGTCTGAGAATTTTGCTTGGTACTACTTTATATCTGACGTGTTATTTCATTATGAAATCAATCCTAAGTTATTCCAATATAAATGTGGTGGAAAAAGGAATAGCCAATACAGGGATATTTTTCAATACTGCAAGCCTCATCTTATATGTTTTAGGACTAAGAAGTGCAAATTTTGAATTCGAAGAGGAAAGTGTGACGGTATTAGGTGTCCTGTTTGATAGGAGTTATCCAAGATTGATTGGCTTATTGGAAGATCCTAACTTTTTTGTGTTTTATAACACGATATTCTTTGCCTATTATTTATGTCATCCTAACTCATGGAAAAACAGGGTAGGTCTTTTACTTTGTATCGCAACCAATTTATTAACATTTTCAAGGGGCGGAATAGTTGCATTAGTTATTATGTTTGTCGTTTACCTTGTGTTAAATAAACCTGTAAAACAGATGAAAATAGCTGTCGGTACCATATTATCGTTGAGTTTCTTGGTATATGTTGTAACAGTACAATTGAAGTTCGGTTTGTTAGAAATCGTAAATGCTAGATTTGAAGACTTTTCAAATGATGGTGGAAGCGGCAGGTTTGAATTATGGGAACGCGCCTGGACGTTTTTCGCTGATAATATGATTTTTGGAATCGGGGCATTCAATTTCTCAGAGTATAATTTTTTCTACCATAACGACACACTGACGGTCCATAATACTTTTTTGGATATTCTATCTGAATCCGGTCTTGTCGGTATTACTTTTTTTCTAATATTTATCTATTTGGTGTTTATACAGCTATGGAGGTTCAATGTCCATAGGGTACGACAGTATTTATTCTTAACGTATATTGGTTTTGTGCTGCAGATGATGTTTTTGTCTGTCATTATCAACGATATGTTTTTTATGTATATTGCCATCCTTTCAACTTTCCTTCATTCCATTCAACAACATAAAGAGAAAAGCATTACAAGATTAAGTAATGATCCATATTCAAATATTCATAAACAAATCAGTTAGCTGTTTCCATAAGTTAAGGGAGGTGTGTATGATGAATGTCCTAGTTGTAACAGATAAGCTTGATATGGGAGGTGCAGAGAATTATTTTTGCAAGTTGGAAAATGAACTCTCTCATCCGGAAATTGATTTTTACTACGCTGCGGCAGAGGGTGAACTATGCGTTAACCTTCAAAACAAAAAGAAATTTAGTAATCTTTCTAGAAAAAACCACCTACACAACCTATGGGTATTGAAAAGAATAATAAGGGAGAACAGTATTGGAATCTATCATGCAAATAGTTTAAGGATGGTCTTTTATGGATTGGTACTAAAATGGTTTATGAAAGAAAGGCTCCATATTTTCTACACCAAACACAATGTAACGCAGTTAGAAAAATATCTCCCATTAGTTTTTAGAAAGATATTGAACAGATTCATAAAAAGAATAATTACTGTAAGTGATTTTGAAAAGTTTCAGTTAATTGATTTGGCAATAGATAGCAGAAAAATTAAGACGATTTACAATGGGGTAGATCTTCAACAATTTGCTTTTCAGCGGAAGAAAAATCAAATTCCCAAAAAAGTTGGTATTTTGGCCCGAATCTCGAAGGAAAAAAATCAAGGTTTTTTTCTAGAAGTGGCAGAAGCTTGCCTCCATCACCCTGACCTGATTTTTTACATCGCTGGTGATGGTCCTGACTATCAATCAATACAGCAACAAATAATTAAACTAGGGATAGAGGACAAAGTTCAAATGATAGGTGCCGTTCATACACCTGAAAGATTTCTTAAAGACATGGATGTATTATTAGTCACTTCCCATAGAGAGGTTTTTCCTATGGTGGTACTTGAATCAATGGCAGTTGGCACCCCTATCATTTCTATTAATAGAGGTGGGATAAATGAAGCAATTGAAAATGATAAAAACGGCTACTTACTTCAAGAGCATTCAAAACGAGAATTCAGCTGTAAGATAGAGGAATTACTTTCCAATGATTTAAAAAGACTGCAATTTATTAAAGAGGCGAGAAAAAAAGTGGAAACAGCTTTTTCATTACAGAAAATGATTCAACTTACTTTGAATGAATATTTATTAGTTTTAAATGAGAAGAAAGGAAACACCACCAGTGATAAGAAAATGCATAAACCCTTTTAAAACTAGGAAAGGAGGTGCAGAAAAGTGCATGTTGAAATTCTAGCAGGTAAAGGGAATAGGATAGGGGTTTTCAGACCTCCCTGTTCTTAATTAAGAATGATTTGTATTGATAAGGTGTATGAATATTAACTTTACAGATACTAACGGAAGTAAAGAAAGGAGTTTAGTGAAATGAGTAACCATTTCAGTAAACGATTAGAGAAATCCTTCATGATTGGGATGGATTTATCCTTTATATTAACGGGATATTATCTTACGGCTTGGTTTGTCCCCTACCCAATTGCCCGATTGGAGGCAAACTCAAGTGTTTTTCTAACGCTAACTTTGATAGGCCTTCTCACCTTCTATATGTTTGACCTCTATGGAAGCTGGAAGAGAAAAAGTTCAACTAACTTAGTATGTAGTATTTTTCTCGCATTGGCGTTATTCACAGTAACATCTTTCTTTATTGGTCTTTTACTTTCTTGGACTTCCACCGTCCACCTAGTATTATTCGCTTCTTTTTTTCAGTTTATTTTTATTGTAACAGCAAGATTAGCAATGTGGCATTTAGCAAGATTTAGACATGGTATGAAAAATGTATTAGTAGTTTCAAAGTCCAATATGGATGGTCATACAATAGCAGAAAAATTTCACCACCATCATAAAGGTTGGTTCCAAGTTATGGACATTGTCACGACCCAACATAGGGGCTCTATCAAGAAGTATTTAAAACAAGCGGATGTAGTAATTCTCAGCTCGGAAGTGGAGAGAAGTATGCAATCTAGTGTCACGAACCTGTGTATAAGATACGGAAAAGAAGTGCTGATTGTGCCCCGAATGTTTGATTTTGCATTAAAAGAGGCAGAAATTCAACAGGTAAATGACATGATGGTATTTTCTATTCCTTCTAACAACTTCAACGGAATACATCAAGTAGTGAAACGGACTATGGATATAGTTATTTCCATGGTTTTGCTTATCGTTTTAAGTCCAGTAATGATTGCTCTATATTTTCTCATTCCACTCACTTCAAAAGGACCAGCTTTTTTTAAGCAGGAAAGAGTTGGATTGAATGAGAAGCCATTTCAAATAGTGAAATTTAGAAGCATGGTAGAAGATGCCGAAAAAAATACTGGACCAGTACTGGCATTAGAAAAAGATCCACGTATTACAACAATAGGAAGGGTTTTACGGGCTATCAGGTTTGATGAACTACCTCAATTGTTAAACGTTATAAAAGGTGAAATGAGTCTGATTGGACCGAGACCAGAAAGACCTTTCTTTGTAAAGCAATTTAAAAAGGAAGTTCCTGATTACATGAAACGTTTTGACGTCAAACCTGGAATCACTGGCCTTGCACAGATTTCTGCAAATTACGGTACGTCAGTTGAGGAAAAACTTCGATATGACCTTATGTATGTAAGAAGTTGCTCCTTTACCATTGATATAAGAATATTGATGCAAACCATTCGCGTAGTCTTACAAAGAGATCAAGCAAAGGGTGTAATGAATGCTGAAGTAGAACGTAAAACCAATTACCGTGGTATTACGATTGCCAAGCACAATTGAATTAAATGAGAAAATGCAGCTAATGGAGAGTTCATTGCATTATTAGAAAGTTATGATAAATGGCAAACAAATAACCTTGGTAAACTATTCCGTTCATGCAGTCAAAAAGCATTTCAGAACAATTTAGGTTTCTATAAAAAAATTATGATTGAAAAAAGGAAAATGTGGAAACCCAAAAGTTAAAGGCGCCTTAGAGAGAAGTTGATAGTCCATAAACGGTTTAATGGCAAAGGAAAGAGGCTGGGACAAAACTAAAGAAGCCTAATAAAAGACGAACAATTTAGGTGTCATAGGTATTGGCTCTAAATACCGCTGTTGATCTCCACAAATGGCTTCGCTTTCCTAGGGGCGGTGCTTGAGCCTCCTCGCCCCGCTGCGGGGTCTCAAGCTACCGCTATCTCCCTCAGGAGTATTCGCCTTTTGCTCCAATTAACAGCTGGTGCAACCCAAAAAATAAATGTATCTTTTAAACGAAAAAAGACCCGAACTAATATAAGATTTTAAATTAGTTCGGGTTTTATTTAGACTAAAACACTTTTGTCCCAGCCCTAAGTATGGAGCGGATGGGATTCGAACCCACGACCCCTTCGCTGCCAGTGAATTCTCATTGCTGTCCAAAGAACGGTCAGCTTTCATTACAGCCCCCTCTTTTCTCCTATAAGGAAGGTTTCCCCTAATTTCCCCATTATTCGTTTTTCTATTCTGTTCGCAATCGTTGTTTTTGTTTAATATAAACGACAAATTTTTCACAATTCTTCCTGAAAACTATGTGAAATCCCCAATGGAATTTTTTACAAAACTATATACCCCTATCTAACTAGGCTTTTTTTTATTCAGTTTATCTAATTCCCCCAATTTATATTTCCTAAAAAACAAAATGAAATTGAAGAAAATATAGAGTTTTCTAGATTTATATAGCTTAAAAAATTCTCGTTTTTTGATTACTATGCATTGAATTCCCACAATACACTTCGAAATAGATTACCAGTACAATAAAAAACAGAGAAAATACAGAATGTTATTTAAAGTTAATTAATTCTTCTTTTTTAGACAAGTATCTCCAAACGCAAAAAAATAAATTCATTAAGTGTATGTAATTTCCAATTCTATTCTTTATCAAAACTTTTTGGTGATACTTTTCAGCTAATAAATAGGAGTTTGGAATTTTGTTCATTAAGGTCTCCTCACAATTATATGAGAGGAAAATCCTTATGATATAGCAGGTTTAATCTTGAACCAAAGGTTTTAGGATTTTGCCAGCAACTTAATATTATATTTTCATAGGAGGGGAAAAATGAGTAAGAGAAAGAGACAAACCAGGAGAGTGTTATCTATATTATTATTGATTGCAATGTTTATTAACATTGCGTTGCCAAATTTAACACTAGCCAATACAGCATCTGATAATCAGAATCAAACATCAGACGAAACTTTTAATGCAGAAGAAGTAAACCGTATTCTTGCCGGTCTTACTTCTGAACAAAAAGCAAACATCAATAAGCTCACTGGAGCAGAAAATGCGAAAAAAATCCATGTGGATCCTAGTGATCTGCGTAGTTCAAAAAATTTGAATGTAATCGTTCAATTTACAGTGGATCCAGCTAAAATCCAAATGATTAAACAAGCATTAGCAAATGGTGGAGCTACTGTCAATAACCAAGAGTTTGCTACAGATTATGCTGAAGCAGAAAAAAGGGTGGAAGAATCTCACAAACAATTTAAAAGCTTTGTAAATTCGCAGCCCAAAACGCAAATCATTGGCGGACAAACTATTAACAATAGTATGAGTATTACGAGAGAATTCTCCGAAGCATTCAATGGTGTTGCGTTATCACTACCTGCAAACCTCGTTACAAGTATTGCAGAGTTTGAAAATGTTGCATCGATTTGGACTTCAGAAACATTTGAAGTTCCACAACTAACTAACACAGCAGATGCTGCACAGACAAGTGGTATGGCAGGTAAACCTACGTCAGGGCTTAAATTATTGGGTCTTGATAAGCTTCAAGCAGAAGGACATACAGGAATTATTAAATCAGGTCCTAATGCAGGGGAGAAAGTGAAGGTCGGTGTATTAGATACTGGTATTGACTACAATCACCCTGATTTATACAAAGTAACACACGATGAAAACGGAAAACGATATGGTGGACATGACTTTATTAATGCAGTGGTCAATTCAGATGGTACTGTCGTATTCAGTGATGACAATGACCCGATGGAAACGATTTACTCAGACTGGCTGCATGCGAAGGAAAATCCATCATCAGTACTATATCCGGCGACACCGGATTATAAAAATTATATTACAGCGCATGGAACACACGTTTCAGGGACAGTTGCTGCAAATACTACAGATAACAACCTAATCTATTCAGCTAATGGTGTTGCACCAGATGTGGAGCTTCATGGCTATCGTGTGCTTGGTCCAGGTGGAATAGGTTTTGCGGACGCTATCTTGAATGGTATTGATCAAGCAGTGAAAGATGGGATGCAAGTCATCAATCTTTCTCTTGGTTCACTTAATAATGACCCATTATACCCAACAAGTATCGCCATTAACAATGCTACATTAACTGGGGTTACATGTGTTGTATCAGCAGGAAATGCAGGGCCAAGTCCGGCCACTGTAGGTTCTCCGGGAACTGCAGCGCTAGCTATAACAATTGGTGCCAGTACGATTCCAGTTGAGATACCGGTAATGACGATTAAAAATGGTACAACTCCTTACCAAGTTCGTTTATTTGGTAAAAGTTTTACACACAGTGATGATGCATTTGCAGGAAAGACATTTTCTATAGTAGATGTTGGTTTAGGGAAACCATCAAATTACAATGGAAAGGATTTGTCAGGGAAAATTGCCCTCGTGAAACGTGGAGGGTTCACATTGACAGAAAAGATGGGTAATGCCAAGGCTGCTGGCGCAGAGGGAATGATTATTTGGAATAATGCCGCAGATGAAGAAAACCAAGGTTATATTTCTGCTTTCTTAGGCACAAGCATGGACAATATTTATGCCGTTTCATTGACACAATCACAAGGCCAAGCTCTTTTAGATGTGATTGCCAATAATCCAAGTAAAGAAACAACCATTACTTTCCCATCTACACTAGATACACCAATCATGAAACAAGCGGATGAATTGGCTGGCTTTAGTTCTACAGGTCCGGTTAATAACTATGATATAAAGCCAGACGTTATTGCACCTGGTGTTGACATTATTTCCACCATGCCATTTGATACATGGGAGCCTCAGGAAGGTCAACCACATGATTATACGTATGCTTATCAATCAATGTCCGGTACGTCTATGGCAGCACCACATGTCACAGGGATTGCCGCTTTGGTTTTAGCTGCTAATCCGGATTATAAACCGGCAGATATTAAAACAGCTTTAATGAACACGGCGAAGGATGTTAACACAGAATCAACGACGTATAGTGTATACCAAGTTGGAGCTGGACGTGTTGATCCTGCTCGAGCAATAAAAGCGGATGTGAAAATCCAAGTATTAGACAAAGCAAATCATTATGATGACCCAAGATATATTTATGAGAATGACCCTATAATGAAACAAATTGATGATATTAGAGGAAGCATTTTCTTCGGATTTAAAGGTAGGGGAGAAGGCGCAACCGATGGATCTGATGATGTAGTATCATCTAAAGACTTTAACATAATCAATCAAGGAACTAGCAGTAAGACCTTTAATGTGAGTACAACATTTATTTCAACAAAATTTGCTGAATCAAATGAAGTAGGTCCTGGAACAGGAAATGATGTGAAAGTTGATGTTTCCGTTAATAATGACAATAGGACAAGCATTCAGGTAGACGGAGCTAGTACAGTTAAAGCAACAGCAAGCATTACGATTCCATCAAATGCTATGGAAGGCACTTATGAAGGGTATATTTATCTTGTAAATGCTTCCGACTCAACCGAGTCTTATCGCATTCCTTTCACCATTTCAATCGCAGAAAAAGGGATTGATTTTGTTGCAGACATCAAGTCAACGACAGTTTTATTTAGAGATTCAGGTTACTTTAATCCAAATGGTGGTGCGCCTGGATTAGGCTATCGATACACTGTCAATAGTCAAATGGAAAGTATGTATCTGTTGTTAAAAGACAATGAAGGAAATTATTTAGGAATCGTTCAAAATGAATCTGGAATCAGTCATAAGAATCCAGGTGTTATTTACACTAGAAACCCAATGCTTATAAGCGGAAGATATCTTCCATTTACAAAGCCGTATAACGGATCACTGGATCAATCCGGACTTGCAACAGAGGTAGCTGTTGCCAAACATGGTGCCTATTCAGTCGAGATGGTTGCAATCGATGCTGCGGGTAACCAATATAGAGATGAAGATACAATTTATGTTGACTATCATGTGCCAACTCTTACAATGGATCCAGATTCACAACCAGGAATTTATGAAATCGACCCTGCAGGCTATCAACCAGGTCAAGAGATTAAGAGATTTTATGGTACTGTCTACGATTCAAATATCGAGGTCATGAAAAATAATGGTGATACTTCGGTACCAGATCTTAGTGATTCTACTAAATTTGTGCCTGCAGACCAAAGTCTGAATACGGTTTGGGCTTACCAAGATCAGATTTACCCAACTCATTCTTTCAAACCAGATGCGAATGGTCGTTTTCAATTTGGACTTGCCCCTGAGGACATTACCCGTCATGGTAGTGTGGTTCGGATGTATGCAGCTGACTATTCTGGGGCTGGAGATATCTATTCACAGCAACGCTTTTATTTTATCAAAAAAGGTTCACCATATGTAACGCTTACATCTTCAGGTGGTGTTGACTCAGAACTTGAAAGTCAAGGTAAGGTTGTAGTGGAACCGAATAAAGCGTTTAAAGCAACAATCGCAACGAAAAATGGTATGGGCATGACAGGTGGTACGTTTACTCTTAATGATAATAAAGTGTACGAATTCAGTAATGTTCGACTTTCAGATGAATATAAACAATATTTAGATAGCAAAGGGATTACACCGACTATAACAGTGAGTGATCCATATTTAGATTTAAGTATTGGCTCATCAAATAACATAGATATTACAATATCTGGTATTGATGCTGCTGGTGCACTAAATCAAGATATGAACATAATAGAAGTAGATGTGACAAATACCAATCCTGAAGCCCTTACAGGACCTTGGGAATTTGAAGTGAAAAAATCAAGTTTAACATTATCAGGTAAAGATACGAAGGTTCCTGCCTTCATGGCAAACTGGCCATATTTGAAACAACCAATTTCTATACTTTCTGGTGGTATATTTGCAGAAGGATTCAAAGTGAATACGCTTAGCGGTGCTTACATGAACGTTTCAGTAGAATCAGGTGCAAAAGTTACGGTAACAGATGCAAATGATAATTCCTTTATAACCGATAATCCTACAACTAGCATGAACACCGTTGAATGGCTTGGAAATACAGCCGGCACTTATGCGGTTACAATGGATGCAAGCGATAAGCCTTATAACGTAGAAATTTTCATGCCAGGACACTTTAAGGGCTATAAAACCACACCTGTTATAGGCGATAACAGACACGGATATCAAACAGGAGCTTATTTTGATATGCCGTCCCATATTACGCCTCTGTTAATAGGTGGAGACGTCAATAGTGACGACGTAATTGACATGCATGACCTACTTGCAGAAGTGGAAGGGTATGAGGCTTATAAAGAACTCGCGACGACAGCGGATAAAAAGGCATTCCTAACGAACCCTGATAACAGAAAGTATGATATCCGTTGGGTTTCGACATCAAGTTTTGGTGGTTATGGTATTGATTATTATGATTTCTATTTCATTTTCAAAAATTTCGGTCAACAGAATCAAAGTGCAATAAAAGCAGGTCTGCCTGTTCCGACTCCACAACTTACACTGACAGCTGACACCAAAGTCAATGGTGTACAATTAAAAGCCGGTGATGGAGTGGACGAGGTAAGAGCAGCACTAAATTTTGCAGGTCCAGTACAAAAAACGGATTCTACAATTCCAAAGCTAGAAGAATTGCAAACTGGTTCAAATATTACGTTAATTCCAACTGATAGAGTGTTTTTAGATGATGTCACTTGGAGAAATGCGATTACGGAAATTCATCTTAATGGAAAAAATGTAATCAATGAATTGATTCCAGGTACTTCAGATAAAGCAGTTACCATCTCAGCTGCACGTATTTATTTTAATGTATTTGAAGGTTATGTATTTGTACCGTCAGAAATTACGTTGGATGGGTCATTGTTCCAGGATGCGGGTAATTACACGGTTTTAATTAAAGCAGCAGGATATCAAGATGTATCTCTGCAGTTCACTGTTGCAGAAGAACCTATTCCAACTCCTGAAATTCCATTAGTCATTGATCCAACAAAAGCGCATTTAGGAAAAGACTTAACCTACACATTTACAGATGATGCAAATTGGCGAAATGGAATTAATAAAATCGTTGTCCAAACAAAAGACTTTAAAAACGGTGTAGACATAACGAATATGACAGACGGCAGTGGTAATAAATATTACGATATCAGCCAGCCAGGCCAAATAACATTTAAGAAAGAAATATTTAAGACAAATGCAACACCTGTTTTAAATACTTCACCGATCGAGCCTGGGGGAGCAAACGATCTCCCACAGCAATACAAATTCGAAATTAGCTCTACAGGTACTGATGGCACCATTTACCCAGTGGTAACCGCTGGTACGTATAAAGGTGACAATAGTTTATCAGCTGCACAAGCAATTGGATATAGCCTTACTTTTGATACGCAAGGTGGCGATGCTCTTGATCCTATAGCGGTTGGATACAGAGCAAATAGAACGAAGTATGGAACGACATCAAGCGATTGGTCTATATCTCAAACATCACCTGTCCCTACTAGACTTGGATATGTCTTCCGGGGATGGTATGACGAACCTGAATGTACGACTCCGTTCAATCAACATGCTACATTGACTGCGGATAAAACCGTTTATGCGAAATGGGAAATGGAGTATGTACAAAATTATTCACCAGTTGATAAAAACAACCCTGAGGGTAAGAAGTTTAGCAATGGCTGGGTGCTTGGTGAAGGGGATCTTGAAATCACCATTCCAGATTATCAAACCAATGTTAGCTGGTTAATGGATAAGAGTAGTATTGCAAGTATTGAGGCAACGTACTACAAAATAAAAAATGATGGATCATCTGATTCCGTAACCACAACTTACACATTGGATCGAAGCACGTATAATCTAGTAGCTAACGCTGACGGAAGTGCAACACTTTCCTTTACAACAGCTACAGAAAGCTATGCAGATGCACATCCTAATGAAGAGTTTGCCTTTAGTGAAGCACCATATCCGAAAGTTTCACCTTATACTGGATATCAATTAACGTTGACTTCAATTGGAGGAGAAAAGACATCTATTCCAAATGTTAAACTTGGGTATAGAGCTCACTTTGACTTAAATGGCGGCACGTTGAATAATCCAGATGACACTTTCTTTGAGGATAGATTTGCACAAGCCGGGAGAGCAACATCTCCAAATATGTTACTAGCTTCAAGTCATGTGAAAAATGGAGATCTTGCTGTTAGTCCAACCCTTTACCTTGATAGTGAAGGATCAAGTGAAATGGCATCAGGAATCGCTAGTAACATAGCAGTTCTAATTAAAGATAACACGACCTTCTATCTAAATTGGATTAAAACTCCTCCTACCGTTTCAAAAGATACACTAGCAAACGTCGTGGGCAGCGATATTACCCTATCCTACACAGATGATGGAGTTTGGAAAAATAATATCAAACAAGTAAAAATTGGATCAGATGAACTTGTTCTCAATAAGGATTACAGGATCTCGGACAATGAAATTACACTTGATAGTTCATTATTTACATTTGGACAAAAGGTAAATATTGTGATTATTTCTGAAGGGTATTTGGATGTAGTCGTTACAGACCAAGTGATCGGTTATTTGGTAACCTTTGAAGCAAATGGCGGCGAGGGAGTTCCATCTCAAATCGTAGATTCACGTGTAAGTAAACCTGCAGATCCAGCGTTGGTTGGTTATAAGTTTGCCGGCTGGTATACAGATCAAGCTTTAACAAAACCTTATGACTTTACAAGCGTTGTGACGCAGCCAATCACACTTTATGCAAAATATGCTCTAGCAACATCTCTAGTAACACCAGATTCGACCGATAATGCTCTGGGTAACGATATGACACTTGAATTCAGTGAGGTTGACTGGGCAAAAGTCATTACAGGCATTAAAGTTAACGCGTCTTCTATAGATGTATCGAAATACAAAGTAGATACGATTGCACAGACGATTACATTGGATAAGAGTCTCTTTGCAAAAACTGGAGATTTCATAATCAATATTAGTGCAACTGACTATGCAGATATATCTATTACCCAAAAAGTGGTTAAAGGTATTAACGTACAATTTGTCCTTCCAAGTGATGCTCCAGAAGAAGTAAAAGAAGGAGTAAAAGATCAAATTGTAGTACGCAGAATTACAGAACCAACCGTTTATGGCTATGAGTTGACTTGGTTCGCAGATGAGGCGCGTACCATTCCTTGGGAATTTACAAACTCTATCTATTCATCCAAAACACTTTATGGCAAATGGGCCCTTCAAACGTTCAACGTAGAGTTTGATACACAAGGTGGCGGAACAGTAGAGAGTAAGACAGCAGAGTATAACATGACCATTAAAGCTCCAACCGCTCCAAAAAGATTGGGTTACATCTTTGATGGCTGGTACAAGGATGCTGAATGTACACTTGCATGGGATTTTGCTACGGATAAAGTGGCGGAAGATATCACGTTATATGCGAAGTGGACGAAAATGATAAGTGATGTACAACCATCTTCTGACATGTATGTACAGCCTGGAGATGTGATTGAAGTCTCCTTCCGGAGTGAAGCGGAAGGCGGAGAAGCAACGTTTTCTATTAAACTACCTATAAAGCTCTCCACCCAATCGAATTCTAGTAAAAAGATGGAAGAGATTGAGCCTGGAGTCTATAGAGGAACATGGGAAGTGCCGGCAGATATCAATCTTCAAGGTGCCATGATCGAAGTAGAAATTACGGATGCCGCAGGTAATAGAGCTGTTGAAGAAGCAAAAGGTAAGCTGTATATCTCGACAGAAAATATTGATCGGATTTTTGGCAAGACGAAATACCATACTGCAGTAGAAATAAGTAAAAATGGCTGGTCTTCAGCAGATGTTGTCGTACTGGCACGTTCAGACAATTATGCGGATGCCTTGGCAGGCGCACCACTGGCTCACAAACTTGGGGCACCGATTCTATTAACCAGCACGAAAGAGCTTCCAGATGAGGTCATAGAAGAACTGCAACGTTTAAATGCCAGTGAAGTAATTGTCTTAGGTGGTACTGGAGCGATAAGTAATAATGTAGTTTCAACTTTAGAAAGCATGGATTTGGAGGTAACAAGAATAGCTGGTAAAAACCTATATGAAACAGCTTCTAAGATTGCGAAGCAAGTAGCACCAGAGGGAACCGATAAGGCTATTGTTGTATATGGGGGGAATTTCCCTGATGCAATATCTGTAGCATCTCATGCAGCTAGAGAAGGACTACCAATATTACTGACAGACACGAATAAACTACCAACGGCTACTCAAGCTGCCCTGGATGAACTAGGTGTTTCCACTAGTATTGCCATTGGCGGAAAGGCCGTTATCAGTGAGGCAGTACTAGACCAATTACCAAATGCAAAGCGCATTAGTGGTAAAAACCTTTATGAAACAAATATTGAAGTGGCGAAGGAATTTCACGGTGACAATAAACATATTTATGTAGCCACTGGAAAAAGTTTTGCAGATGCATTAACGGGCTCTGTTTTAGCGGCCAAACATAAAAGCTCCATATTATTAGTAGGAAATAGCGTATCAGCTTCTACACTTTCTTACCTGGAAGAAAATAAAATGGAACGCATTACAATATTTGGTGGCAGTGCGGCTGTAAATCATGAAGTTGTGAAGGAATTACAAAAATTGATTGATTAATGGAAAGCAAGATAAATTGGTGGAAACAATATCACGAATAACTTAAAGGGAGTGCTTCTAACTTAGAAGCACTCCCTTTATTTTTAAGAACGTTTTATTAAACCTAAAACGTTTGAAATTCCAAATCATTTAGTGGCAAGTTCTGATACCTTACTTTCAAAAGCTTCAGCCACATTAGAAATTCCTTTTGTTAAAGGATAGAGGCACCAAAAGTCTAGAAAGATGATATTAGGATTTTTAAATGGAACAGTTACTAGTTCCTTACTATTTACATTAATAGTGTTTTTTAAGAAAGAATTAAATACAAGAGAAACAGCAGGTCCATGGATCATTGCGTTTTTTAGAACTTCAACGTTGTTGGAAGTAATGAAAAATTCTTTATTAATTAAATGTTTTTCATTAATATTTTTCACATAACCAGAGTTATAAACAACTACCTTTTCGTTTGCTAACTCTTTTGGTGTAATAGTCTGTAACTTTGAATTGGATGAATTCTTATTCATGCATACACATAAAAAATCAGTAAAAATAAATTTATAACCTATACCATTTTCATACGTCGAAGAATCTAATTCATCCTGAGGATAAGATGCAAAAGCTAAATCGACCTCTTCATTTTTTATTTTATGTAAAATTTGTTCTTGATCTAGTTCCTCAATGATGAACGTCACATCCGTATATAAGTTATTGAGTGACAAGAAAGCATCAAATACCACATAGGTCATTGTTGGGGTGCATGCAATTCGCAACTCTTTCGCGGCTTCCTTTTTTTGTGATTCTAACTCTACTTGCAAGTCGTGAATTTTTTGTACGATATCGTAGGATTTAGATATAAATAACGTTCCTTCCTTAGTGGGCTTCATTCCTTTTTTTGAGCGATGAAAAAGAGAAAGTCCCAATTCCTCCTCTAATTGGGAAATGGATTGGCTAATGGCAGAAGCTGATAAATGTAATTTTTCAGCTGCCTTCGTAATAGAACCTTCTCTTGCAATCTCTATCATATATTTCATTTGTTCTAAATTCATTTATACCCCTCACTGCAAGTAATGTATTTATACGAGTTGGTTATTATTAAGTAAAGCTTAATGCCTATTCATGATTATTCATTATACTACTATTGTGAAATGGTTTACAATTCGTGTAGATAGCAATTTTCTAACTCTAGAAAGGTTAAAAAATATCAGTGAAGAGCTTGATAAACTTCATAACTCCCTTATCATAAAAAACTCACGAAAAGGGGAAATCAAACATGTACGAAGGAAAAATCATAAAATATTTCCGTGAAAAATATCAACTCACTCAAGAGCAATTGGGAAAAGGGATTTGTTCAGATACTCATATAAGTAAAATAGAAAGATCACAAACCGAATATGCACCTGATATTATCAAGTTATTGTCAAATCGCTTAGGAATAAATATGAATGAGAAAATCCAAAAGCTTGATCAATTAAAAAGTAGAATTTCGGATTGGCATAACGTGATTGTTATGGAATTAAAAGAGGAAATCGATACAATACACTGTGAGCTTAAACAAGAAGAGCTAGTCCACATTTCTGAATATTGTTATATATACAAACTACTTTACGCAAGATATTTGCTTTCTAAAAACAAGCCAAAAGCTGCTGATTTGTTCATCAAAGAAATACAAAAAAAAGAGAGACAATTAACAGGCTATGAGAGAAATCTTCTTAAGCATGTATTAGGTATTTACTATCTATCGATCAATGATTATCATAATGCAATTAATACATTAAAAACAATCCGAAATGAAATTTATAACAATCCAGAATTTTATTACCATTTGGCTATCGCCTATCACTCCGTTCGCCTTCCTGTTTTAGCTTATTTTTATGCACAAAAATCCCGTCAATTTTTTGAAGAAAAAAATTTCTTTTTAAGGGTCATTGATGCAGAAATAATCATGATTGTTCAAGCACAAGACAATGTCTATAATCTTGATGTAATAAATCGCTTTAAAAGCTTAATTCATAGTTCTGAGTTATGTGGATCTTTAGAAAGGAAGGCGAAAGTTACTCATAATTTAGCTTATGAATACTATAGATTAGGGGATATGGAGCAAGCGAGAAATTATTATAAAGAGTCTATGATACTAAAGGAGAAAGAATCCAGCTCTTATCTGCTTTCCCTTGAGGGTTACATCCGAAGCTGTTATGAGGGGGGGCTTCTTTCCAGACCAATATTATTAGATCTTGTTACGGAAGGAGTATCTATTGCCAATCAGAAAAAGCTCAAGTTATATATTCATCTATTTAAACTTCTCTCATATTTAATAAAATCGAATGAACAAAGATATTATCAATACTTGCAGGAAAAGGCATTACCTATGTTTGACAAATATGGTTTCATTTATTTAGTCCGACGATCCAAAAGAGAATTGTTCGAGTATTATAGAAGTTCAGAACGGTACGATATTGCGTTGGATATGGCAGATTACTTTGTGAAAAGTATCATAAAGTAGTTGTGTAGTAAACTTTTAAGAAACCAAGTACTGTATTCTATTAGAATCTACACCTCCAACAGAAGAAAGAGGAATTTTCGAAAAAATTAATAGCATATTGATTTTGAACTTTTGGTGATGAAGTGGATATAGAGAAGAATTAAATTAAAGGAAAATGACAAAAACCCTTGCTGAGCAAGGGTTTTGGGAGTATGGAGCGGATGGGATTCGAACCCACGACCCCTTCGCTGCCAGCGAAGTATTCTCCCACTGAACTACCGCCCCGGTAAGAATGAATTTATTTTATCAAAAATTCTTTCTTTTGCAAACGTTTTTTTAAAAGTTTTAGTCCAAGTTTTCAACTTCTGCTTGAATGACACCAGTAAGTGATTTTAGCTCATAATATACATCTGTCGTATATACGCTTTTCTTCGTGGTGATGATGCAATTAAGCACGATATCATCTTTTTCCTCTTTAACCTTAACTCGCTTAATGGCAAGGTTTTTGTGGTGAATCTCCTTCATGACCATGGTCAGGTCAATATCTTTCTCAATAAAGATTTTTACTTTTATTTCTTTTTCCTTCAATTTTTTTGGTCCAATCTTATCGAAGAGGGAGGGGATTATCTTCACACCCAAAATGATGAAAATGACACCGAATGCCCCTTCTATAAAAAATCCTGCTCCAATAGTAATTCCAAGTGCAGCGGATGCTAATACCAATGCAGCTGTTGTCAGCCCTGAAATAGCCTCGTTGCTTCTCCTTAGAATTACCCCTGCGCCAAGAAATCCAATACCGCTAATAACATAGGAAGGAATTCGCCCCGGATCCATGGGTCTTGAGTATTCCTTTGAATAAAGAAAGGCAGATTCATAGGAAACGATAGTCAATAAGCACGCCATTACTGAGACGATGACGCAGGTTTTTAGTCCAAGAGGTTTGCCCTTCAATTCACGTTCTAACCCTATAATTATTCCAGCTATTGATGCAAAGATAAGTTTAATAATAAAATCGTAATCATTGATATATTCCATGAACAATTCCATAATGGCCCCTCCTTTAAAAAGTAAAAATATGATATTCTATAATAAAAATGTTTGTTAGAAAATTATAGCAATATTCTGTAAAGTTAGAAAGGTTATTTAAAAATAATAACAGTGTGGGTGAAGGCAAATGAATAAGTGGTTTAATCCATACGTGGCTCTCGCGGTGGGAGTAGTTTCTGTATCTACATCCGCCATATTTGTCAAATTAGCGGATGCCCCTGCTGGAGTGGTCGCCTTCTATCGCTTACTATTCTCCGTGATAATACTACTACCCATATTTTTATATAAATATGTTGGAGAATTAAAGGATATTTCCAAGAGGGATTGGATTTTCTCGGTGTTGGCAGGTGTGTTCCTAGCGTTTCATTTTATTCTATGGTTTGAATCTTTAAATTATACCAGTGTAGCAAGTTCAACCGTGCTCGTAACCCTCCAACCTTTGTTTGCATTCATTGGAACTTATTTGTTTTTCCAAGAAAGGCTAAGTATTAAAGCAATTGTAAGTGGATTGATGGCAATAGTAGGGAGTGTAATTATCAGCTGGGGTGATTTCCGGATTAGTGGGATGGCTTTATTTGGGGATATACTCGCTTTGGTGGCTTGTGCGCTTGTAACGGCTTACTTATTGTTTGGACAGGACGTCAGAAAAAGACTATCTTTGATTACTTATACCTTTATTGTTTATGGTTTCAGTTGTGTTACCTTGTTTTTGTATGTACTAGTTGCAGGAGAACCTCTTACAGGGTACACCTCTATGGATTGGTTTTGGTTCCTTTTGCTTGCAATTATACCAACATTACTGGGCCATTCTTTCTTTAATTGGGCTGTTAAATACATCAGCACCAATGTTATCTCTATGAGTATTCTATTTGAACCGATCGGGGCAGCAATACTCGCTTACTTTATCTTACATGAAATGGTAACTTGGACCCAATTAACAGGAGGGCTGCTTGTGATGCTTAGTGTGGGGTATTTTTTAAAAGATAACCGGAAGAGCAAACAAGTAGAATGGGTGGTAACTGAGGAAGAAAAGAATCAAAAATGTATATAAGAATTAGACAATCGGGAAAGAAGCGGGTAACTATAAAAATTACCTATAAATAATAATGGCAGACGAAAAGCCGACAATTTGTCGGCTTTTATCTATTATATGTACTATTCATTGGAGTCTCATGGCCATCATTGCAAAAAAAATGCCAAGGGAAAAGCTCACAATGAATCCTTCCCCGCGTACCTTTCCTTCCTTATCACTTATACGCAACCCTTCAAAGTATGCAAAAAGTAAAAGGCCTATTGAAGTGAGTAATGCTACTAAAAATGCTGCGTATTTTACAAGATCCATATCTTATCCCCCTGTTTCATTTATTAGTAGATTGTATGAGAGATTATAGTAGAAAATTCTATTAATTTTCCACATAAAAAAGCTGACCGATGTGGCCAGCTTAAGAGATAGAATTATTAGTGGTAAATATACGAGGCACTGTTTTAATCAATAATACCGTTACAATTGTTGAAATTATAAAACTTGGGAACATATAGGAACCGTTATAAAGTAGGGAATATAGCCATACCGGTTGCCCTTCAGGTGCTAAATAGTCGAAGTAAATGACTCCGGCAGAATAATGAGCCAAGAATCGTAAAAGGCATCCTAAAAATGCGGCAATGCTTACATACAGTACAAGTTTTTTTAAGTCATCATTCTTGGCAGATGTCGCAATTTTGCCCGCAAATACTCCAGCAAAACCAAGAGAGGCAAATGCTATTATATAATCTAGAAAAATTTGAACAGGATCAATCCCCCAAAAGGTACCTGTTACTATCTGAAGTAGACCGAGTATAAAACCAGATAATATTCCACCTTTTATCCCCCAGCGAAAGGCCATGATAAATATTGGGACCATTGAAATAGATATTGAGCCCCCTTGAGCCCAAATTTTTAGTGACAAAACCCCGGCCAATAAATCAAGTAAATACCCTAATGCTCCAAAAATGGCCATTTCAACGAGAAATAATGTGTTATTCTTCTTCATGAAAATCCTCCTTAAAATAAAAAAAGCAATAAAGGAGGCTCCTTTATTGCTTAAATGAGAAATAAGTAATAAATCTGCCACATCCCTACGATAGTGCTAACTAACAGGTTCAAAGGGTCAGAACATCATGTTCACTCTCAGCCATTAAGGCTCCCCTCGTGGAAAAGAATAAAATTGTCTCCTTCATCATACATAACCTACAAGTAAACGACAAGTTTTTTCCTAAGTTAACAATTATAGTAGTGTTATGTTGTGTATATTCCATTAGTAGAATATTAATCAAAAATATTTAGAAAAAGTATTGCAATATAGTTGTAGAGGTGGTATATTTAATCTCGTCGCTGCGAGGGCAGTGGCAAGATGTAAAAAAGCTACTTCAAAAAAACAAAAAACAGCTTGACTTTAAAACGACAAGTTGTTATGATTAGGAAGTCGCTTTTGAGCGAATCTTGTAAGAAAATGATCTTTGAAAACTAAACAAAACAACAGCGTCATAACGTCGGTTCTACGGAACACGACAAAATGATTTAAGTAAGACAAGCTAGCAAATTTTTGAGCAAAAGCTCAGACTCTTTATTGGAGAGTTTGATCCTGGCTCAGGACGAACGCTGGCGGCGTGCCTAATACATGCAAGTCGAGCGGACCTTTCAAAAGCTTGCTTTTGAAAGGTCAGCGGCGGACGGGTGAGTAACACGTGGGCAACCTGCCTGTAAGACTGGGATAACTTCGGGAAACCGGAGCTAATACCGGATAATATAAGGAACCTCCTGGTTCTTTAT
>NZ_JAAZWB010000071.1 GCF_012524115.1 Bacillus sp. RO1
ATCAAACTCTCCAATAAAGAGTCTGAGCTTTTGCTCAAAATTTGCTAGCTTGTGTTACTTAAAATCATTTTGTCGTGTTCCGTAGAACCGACGTTATGACGCTGTTGTTTTGTTTAGTTTTCAAAGATCATTTTCATCAACTTATCGCTCAGAAGCGACTTTTCTAATGTACCACATTGACCAAGTTGATGTCAACATGTTTTTTATTTTTTGTCTTGCAAGCTTTTTTGTATCTCGCAGCGACGAATAATAATATACCACGGATTTTCTTTTTCCGTCAACTACTTTTACAAAGTTTTTTTAATTTGTTTTTCTGATGTACTTTGTTCTTATATACAAGTGTTGAAAAGACAAATAAAAAGCCGCAATTACTGCGGCTAGTTAGATAGCTTTAATAGGATTCTCTTTCCCTAAAGACAGCTTTGGATCGGATATATTTCATACACTCTGTGGGCGGCGCGATACGAGTGAACATTTTGTAGAGAATTTGATAGCGTTCTTCCATGGCATGCTTTACCACTCTATCGATGCGATGATCATCAAAATCGTGTAAAAGTTCTTCTAATTCTCTTTTTAACAAGTATTCCATTTCTTTCACTTCTTTATTGTTTAACAGCATCCCTAACATTTCTTCACCTCTAAAAAATACTTTATAGTGTATTTTTTCCACCAAACTGGTTTTTATGAAACATTTTCCTAAATATTTTTTGCATAAGATTTGTCCTGCTGAATATTTATGAGAATAGATAATGTGGACAAGGGGGCTAAGCATGACTAATTTCTATGTAATAAACGGAAGAAAGCTCAAGCAATTATCCATCATCATTTTGGCGGCATTCTTCACTGCAGGGATTTTATATATAGAAAACTTCTCGAATCAGCCAGTGTTTTCGACCAAGGATGGACCGCGGGCAATATATAAGGGGGAAGGAAGTAATAAAGAGGTTGCCTTGTCCTTTGATATTAGCTGGGGTGATGAAAAAGCACTTCCCATCTTGGACTTATTGAAACAAAATGGCGTGACAGGTGTGACATTCTTCCTATCTGCTTCTTGGGCGGAGAGGCACCCTGATATTGTAAAAAGAATTGTGGAAGATGGACATGAAATCGGTAGCATGGGGTATGCGTATGAAAATTACCGGGACCTTGAAGATTTAAAAGTAAAGAGGGACATCTTAAAATCCTTGGATGTATTCGAGAAGCTAGAGGTTAAAAAAGTTAATTTACTACGCCCACCTAAAGGGGCTTTTGATAAGCGGGTACTGGAGATTGCCAATTCCCTAGGTTTTACCGTGGTGCATTGGAGTGTGGATTCACATGACCTGATCAACCCCGGGAAGGAAATTATCGTGGATAATGTGACAAAAAATTTGAGCAATGGGGATATCGTTCTTCTTCATGCATCTGATTCAGCCAAACAAACAGAGGACGCCTTACCGGAGATTATTCGATTTATTAAAGATAAAGGGTTTGAAATAAGCAGCGTCACCGAATTAATCAATAACACCAAAGCGAAAAGCAAGGAAGTACAATAACTACAAAAAAATGGCGCCTCTCCACAACGGAGAAGCGCCATTTTTTATTTTGTCGCAGATACTTTATTCAATCTGTGTAACAAAAGAAGCTGATAGGAGTTACATGCCAATAAAGGAAAGAGCATGAATAGGAGCCATCCCGGTTCATTTTCCCTAAGGGCAGGAAACCATTCAATAGTAGTTACCACAACCATAAAGAACAACGCAGGAATAAATGCGTGTTTATTGGTCTGCGTCTTTTTCACATAGGCTACAAGCAGGCCGTACACTAAAAGAAATATTGGAAACGCGAAATAAGGTAGTAAGGAATCACCTTCATTTGCAAAAGATATATAACGGAAATATACAAGATCAAATAAAACGAAAATAATCAGCACCACTTGTACGGCACTCCATAGGGATTTAAAAATACCCAGGCCAAATCGGTGGATCGTCAAGTAGGCAAAGAACCCCATTTGACTGATGATACTAAATATCAAGCCTACTCCAATGTACCATGCAATGATGGAGAGGAATTGAAGGTATTCTCCATTTGCAAATTGTGCTGTATGTTGATCCCAACGGACTATGAACGCAACAATAACGGTGGTTACCGCTCCGACTAGTAACGTGGAAAGAAATAATCGAACCCAATTACGACTGTTCACTTTCTTTTCCTCCATTTAACACAGATTAAAGACACTAGTTCTCATTTTACCAATGTAACCAGTAAAAATCCATCATCCTTTCCATGTAAATTTGTATATTTGATTAACTTTGTCACATATTAATCGTATGAAATACATGTTGGAAGGAGTTTTCTTGATGAAAAGCTACCTTTTGCCGCCCCTCCTTCTTTCCCTCCTTCTTACTGGTTGTGCTGAGAGTGAAAAAGGCGGTCAAATGGATTACGACGAAACAAAAAAAATGGTTGTAGATATATTAAAAACAGATGATGGAAAAAAAGCGATTGAAGAAATCATGGCTGACGATAAGATGAAGGCTAACTTTGTTTTGGATCAGGAAGTGGTGACAAAATCGATAGAGCAAACGCTAGACAGTGAAAAGGGCGTGGAATTTTGGAAAAAAGCATTTGAAGACCCTAAATTTGCTGAAACTTTTGCTAAGAGTATGCAAAAAGAACATGAGAAACTCATTAAAGATTTGATGAAGGATCCTGAGTATCAGGCTATGATGGTTCAAATTTTACAGGACCCTGAAATGGAAAAACAAATGATTACTGTGATGAGTGGACAGGAATACAAAAAACATCTACAGAAAGTGATTACCGAGACATTCGAAAGTCCATTGTTTAAAGCCAAGCTACAGGACCTATTGTTAAAAGCCGCTTCTGAAATGCAAGGCGGAGAAGGACAAGGGGGCGGTGGAGAAGGTGGCGGCGGCTCGGAAGGTGGACAGGAATCCGGCGGTGGTTCAGAAGGTGGATAAAAAACAAGCAGACCCACATATATAGCGGGGTCTGCTTTATTTATTACGTTAATTCCACCACTTTTGAAGCGATGCTTAGATAAATCTTTCCTAGATCATGGTCTTCTTGGTAGATGGACGGAGCAAAGTCATCGTCATTCCAGTCAGGCTGTTGTAGTGGAAGTTGTCCAAGCAGTGGTGCCTGCAATTCTTCTGCCAGCTTGTCTCCTCCACCTTTTCCAAATACATATTCTTTTTCACCTGTCTTCTTGCTTTCAAAGTAAGCCATGTTTTCTATGACACCGATTACTTCATGGTCCGTTTTAATCGCCATTGCCCCCGCTCTCGCTGCAACGAATGCTGCTGTCGGATGAGGAGTTGTTACGATTAATTCTTTACAGGACGGAAGCATGGAGTGCACATCAAGCGCAACATCCCCTGTTCCAGGAGGCAAGTCTAGTAGTAGGTAGTCTAAATCTCCCCACTCCACTTCGTTAAAGAAGCTGTTCAACATTTTACCAAGCATCGGGCCTCTCCAGATAACTGGGGAATTGTCCTCCACAAAAAAGCCCATAGAGATTACTTGCACACCAAAGCGTTCCACCGGGATGATTTTTTCCCCGCGCACGACCGGACGTTTTGTAATTCCCATCATATCAGGCACGCTAAATCCATAAATATCTGCATCAATTAACCCGACTTTTTTCCCAAGTCGCGCCAATGAAACTGCAAGGTTGACAGATACAGTTGATTTTCCAACGCCGCCTTTACCGGAAGCAATGGCTAAGAAGGTTGTTTTGTTACTGGATAGAAGTGTTTCTTCCTCTTTAGGAGCTTCTACACCAAAACGCGCGACAACCTCTTGTGGAAGCTCCATGAAACGCAGGCCAACCGTAGCCGCTCCCGCTTCTTTTAAAAGATTAACGATGGTACTTTGCAGTTGCATTTGCTCTGCCGTACCAGTCTTGGCAAGCGCCACCTTCACACTCACATGATTTTTTTCTTCCTTAATAGAGATTTCTTGAATAGCGTTTGTTTCTTCAAATGTTCTATGTAAAAACGGATCATGTAGATCTTTTAATAACTGTACTACTTTAGCTTCTGTTAACAATGTGACCCCACCCTTATGTGATAATAGTCTATTTTCAGAATTGAATTCGTTTACAATTTCAGTATAACATATAGAGTGCTTGAATTTATCGTTATGTGCCTATAAAAAATCCCCCTTTTTATTACTGAGGGGGATCGGGAAGCTCTTGTTCATTTGTATAATGACGCATCACTCCATTGTAGATGGATGCCGCTAAGGATTTTTGGTATTCTTCTGTATTCAATAACGCCCGCTCTGAGGGGTTGGACAAAAATCCAACTTCTACTAGTGCACCAGGTATTTCAGCGTTTTTCAAAATAAAAAGTGTATTCATGGATTTGGCATAACGGTCTGTATTTTCAAGGTTGACCCGGAACTCTTCTTGGATGAACTTTGCTAACCGTTCATTTTCCTTATGCTTGGTTCCATGATAGAAGGTTTGGGCCCCTCTCCATCTTGGTGACGGGATGGCATTTAAGTGAATGCTGAGAAAAAGATCGCCGTCGGATTCATTGATCATCTCGATGCGCTTTCGCAAGTCCTCTACTTTTCTACGGCTATAGCCTTTCGTCGCAGGATCTGCAAGATCAACATCCTCTTCCCTAGTCATCAGTACCAATGCTCCTTGTTCCTGGAGGTAATCCTTTACATAACGGGACACTTCCAGCGCCACGTCTTTTTCTAAAACATCGCCTCCGACCGCCCCTCCATCAGGTCCACCGTGGCCAGGGTCAAGGATGATGATTTTCCCGCTCAACGGCAGACTCCACTGCTCCCAGGTATCTTTTGAGAACAATTGATATTGAAAAACGGCGGTCACCGTTAATATTACCGTTAGAAAAGCCCAGAATTTCCATCTTTGCATATGTACCCCTCCCGCATGTCCACTCTATACACTATATGGGACAAGGGGGAAGTTTATGATAATTAGTGCAATCTCATGCGGTACCTTTTTTCACCTTTTTGAAATCCTTCACGCCACCAATAATCAACAAAGGCATCGCATGTCATATAAAAGGATTCATGAACCATGTCATTATCACCGATAGAGCCCCAGTACAAGAAATAATCGTACAACGTATCAATTAAATATTTCTCTTCTACATGGCACCGCATTTTCACCTGTTCTGCGTTTTCACCATAATACCCAAATTTGCTATATGAAGCACCAAGAAGATAAGCTTCAATCGCTACATCAAGACAGCCCTCTTCAATGGCAGTTACCTGCTTTTTATTCTTTAAGTATGGCGAGAAAAAATCCTTCACCTTTGTCCGTAAAACCTCGAGTGATATTTCACGCAGCATCTTGCGCTCATATTTCATCTGCTTTTCTCGGCGCTTTTCCTTGAAGGTTGTTACTACAGTCATCTCTTTCACACCCTTTCCCGATTAGTTTCCTAATGGGCGAGGGCTTTCATGCGTACAAAGAATGAGTACGTTTTTCCAAGTAAGATATTGGGACATTTGAGATCCGCCTTTTTTGGGGGAATTTCATAGAACAAGCAACAATCTCTGCATATAGTGATATAAGCATTATCATAAAAGGAGGTGATAGTAGTGATGTTAAGAAAACCTATACTTTATTATAGTTCAGATAATAGCATCAGTTCAGAAGAAGCGGGCAAAAATCAGCAGTCAGCAAATGTACAAACCAATATTAAAAATGTTTCTGTGACAACAAATGAGATGGATGAAAACACATTAAGAGAGTTTAAAGCTTCTTTAAAAGCCGAAATGAATACGCTAAAACAAAATCTTAAGCGGATGAGAAAAGACATGAAAGATAATAATATCCAGACAAATAGTCAAACCACTTCAGGAAATGGCAACGGGCCTCAGATACAAGTTCAAAGAGGAGAAAGTACACCTTTAAGTGGCGAAGCTTTAGAAAAACTCCTAAACGACATGAAAGAAATGAGCTTGTCCCTCATTAAGGATTTCAGTGAAATGAAAGATGATTTTATAAACGATTTAAATGTAACAGTGAACGTGACAGTGAACGAGGACGAACCAGCAGAAGATAAAGATGAGGACAATAAGTAAGAATAACCGGCAAAAAACGCCCATTTCCTCATAAAAAAGAGAGGCTTCGTAATTCTAGCCCCTCTTTTTTAAGCCTTTAACTCACTGAAACCGCAGTAATTGCACAAAGTGAAAAAACATATATTGTGTCCTCAGTGGTATTTGTTAGATAAACTAGGCAGTCTTTCACAAGAAGCACCGTCAATTCTGCTAATTCTGCATCTACCCCATTAATGAAAAGTTCAGCCGTTAACTGTTGGGGAAATCTACGGGCAGCATCCAATTCTTCTCCAATGGCATTTGCACAACAAGAGCAGTCACATTTCCCTTTATCTTGTGAGCAACCTGCATTCAGATTGTTGATATAATCCTGTATCAAAGTGAATAACTCCCCTGGAGGTTCATCTTCTGTCACACTTATCCCCGCAACCTTACATAACTGTGCAGCCGTTATCGGCCCTGTTTCTCCTTCTTCACGAAATCTAATGAGGCAACAGCTTTCTACATCTGTTATTACTTGGTCGACTATAGGATTACCTAACCCTGTAGCACTTGCTAAATAAATGTCAACGCCCTCTTCTACATCTAATGAACGTTGTGTGTCTCTTACAAAGCATAAAAATTCCGAGAGTGCTTCAGTACAACAGTCACACTCTTTGGATTTTCTCTTGTCTTTTCTACAGTCTTTATTATCAAAGGATTTTGTACAAAACGGGGAATCCGGGCAGCAATTGCATTTATGCACCGGGAATGGGAATGGGTACGGAAAAGGCATAAAATCACCACACTTTACATTTACATTTACTCCACTAACATCGATAGGTGTCGAAATGGACTGATTATTTTGTAACGGAGAGATATTGGTATGCCCTTCATTTGTCTGATCTCCATTTCTTTGATTTCCATGTCTTTGAAGTTGATTTTGAGGACCTTGAAATGCATTTTGAGTAGCCTCTGGACCATCTTGGATAACCACCTGTCCTTCTTGTACAGGAGTTGCCTCACTATCCTGAACTTGAACAGGAATCTGAACTTGACATTGATCTTGCTCCGACTTCTGGCTCTTGAAGGAACAGCAGCATTTATCTGAATGTTGGAAGCACTTACTACAATGTCCCATTATTTCACCACCTTTCCTTACAGTGTATGCACACCATATAGACATGCTATGGTTATATACCTATATAGACAATACAGAAATTCTTAACGGACGGTTCATTCAACAAAGATGATCTGATGGGGATATGTAAAGTAGGACTGTATAGGTGGAGGTTAGCAGCATAAAAAAAACCCTTGACCGTATAGGCCAGGGGTTTTTCGAAATTGAAAATTAACGTTTTGAGAACTGAGGTGCACGACGAGCGCCCTTAAGTCCGTATTTTTTACGCTCTTTCATACGCGCGTCACGAGTCAGAAGACCTGCACGCTTTAAAGAAGCACGGAACTCAGGATCAGCTTGTAATAATGCACGAGCGATTCCGTGACGGATCGCACCAGCTTGACCAGTGTATCCTCCACCGTCAACGTTTACTAATACATCGTAGTTACCTTCTGTTTCAGTAACTGCCAATGGTTGTTTAACAACGTTACGTAGAGCTTCGAATGGGATGTAGTTTTCGATATCACGATCGTTGATCACGATTTGTCCGTTACCAGGAACTAGACGTACACGTGCAACGGAGCTTTTACGACGACCTGTGCCGTAGTATTGTACTTGTGCCAAAGTTATACCCTCCTTATTAATTAACCGCGAAGTTCGTAAACTTCAGGTTGTTGTGCTTGGTGTGGATGCTCGCTTCCAGCATACACATTCAATTTTTTAGCTTGCTGACGTCCAAGACTTCCTTTTGGAAGCATGCCTTTGATTGCTAGTTCTAACATCTTTGTAGGATAGTTAGTACGCATTTCCAAAGCCGTTCTTTGTTTAAGTCCACCTGGGTGCATTGTGTGACGGTAGTAGATCTTACCGTTCAACTTGTTACCAGTTAAGTGGATTTTTTCTGCATTGATGATGATTACATGATCTCCAGTGTCTACGTTTGGAGTAAAAGTTGGTTTATGTTTACCACGTAAAATGGATGCAACTTCACTTGCAAGACGACCTAAAGTTTGACCTTCAGCGTCAACCACGTACCATTTACGATTTACTTCGCTAGCTTTCGCCATAAACGTTGTACGCATTAAATTTCCCTCCTAAAAAAAATAAACCTTTTATTTTTCATTTCTTCATATATTTTATTCAACACGATGAAACTCTTCCGGGGCTTGATCGTGGGGTTAAAATACATACCATGTGATATCTTATATCTTTTTTGTGATATTGTCAAGAAAATGTTACACCAGGATTAGTTGTCATCATAAACCACGTTCCAAAGGTATAAACCGTGTGCTGGTGCCGTTTTTCCTGCCGCTCCCCGATCTCTTGCTTCCAGGATTGAAAAAATATCTCTTGGTAATTTTTTACCTTGTCCTATTTCCAGTAAAGTACCTACAATGATGCGGACCATGTTATATAAAAAGCCGTTGCCGACAATGCGGAACACAAGCTCCTCCCCATTCAACTCTACATCAAGCGAGTAAATGAACCTCACCTTATCCTCCACTTCCGTTTTTGCAGAACAGAAGCTGGTGAAGTCGTGTTCTCCAATAAAATGCCCACACGCCTCCTTAACAGCTTTTAAATCTAACGGGTAAGGGTAGTGAAACACTTGGTCTCGGTCAAACACATTAAAGTCCTTTGCCAGGCTCACCTTGTAACGGTACTCCTTTTTTACAACATCAAAACGCGCGTGAAAATCCCCTGAGACAGACTCCACTCTCTTCACCCAAATATCTTTGGGCAAATGAGCATTCAGTGCCTTCTGCCAGGCTGCCTCAGGAATCGTTAAAGGAGAATCATAGTGCAATACTTGACCTACGGCGTGAACACCTGCATCGGTGCGGCCTGAAGCGGAAACCTTTATCTCCTTCCCTTTATGGATTCGAGACAATGCCTTCTGGACCTCCAGCTGAACCGTACGCTTTTCCTTTTGAATCTGATAACCTTCAAACTGTGCCCCGTCATAGGTTAGGGTACATTTCAATCTATTCATCATATCTAACTCCATTATGTTCGAATAAGAACTAAGATAAACGTAAGGATAGCCAACGTCACCAACAACAAAGTGTCTTTCCACTGCCATTCTAGCAGACGGAATTTCGTTCTTCCTTCGCCGCCTCTATACCCTCGTGCTTCCATCGCCGTAGCAAGCTCCTCCGCGCGTTTAAACGCACTGATGAACAATGGGACAAGCAAAGGCACCAATGCCTTAACACGCTCTTTCAGAGGTCCTACAGTGAAGTCTGCACCTCTCGCACTCTGCGCCTTCATAATCTTGTCCGTTTCCTGCATCAAGGTTGGAATGAATCGCAAAGAAATTGACATCATAAGCGCTAGTTCATGTACAGGGACCCCTATCTT
Source organism: Bacillus sp. RO1 (assembly GCF_012524115.1). Taxonomy (GTDB): domain Bacteria; phylum Bacillota; class Bacilli; order Bacillales; family Bacillaceae_I; genus Sutcliffiella_A. Next base: position 9,515 of record NZ_JAAZWB010000071.1, read on the forward strand.
TTTAAACGGTCCAAATAACGTCTCCATCCCGTCAGTCACCTCAATTGGTGTAGTGGTCAAGGTAAGGATGGTGGTGATCGTAATCAAGAATAAAAAACGCAAAGATATAAAGATAGCCTGAATGATGCCTTCTTCGTACACTTCAATAAAACCTACTTCAAAGAGCAAATTGCCCTCTTTTGTTAAAAAAACATGAAAAAGCATGGTAAAAATAATGATCCAGAGAATTGGCTTCAATCCTTTTAATATAAAAGGAACCGGTATTCTGGTAAGCAACACGATGGTCAATGTAAAGGCAGCAAGCAAGGCATAGCCCCAAACATTATTGGCAAGAAACACAACCATGACGAAAATAAAGACAAGCAGCAATTTTGCTCTCGGATCCATCCGGTGAACAAGAGAGGTACCCGGCACATAACGACCGATTATCAAATTATTCATCACCCTCATCCCCCTTTTTCAAACGGGAGGCGATCGCTTCTGCCACTTCTTCAACTGTCAAACACACTTCACTGAATTCTAAATTCAAACGCGAACCCAGCTCTTTCATAAACAAAACCGTCTCTGGAACGTCCAGCCCAAGTTTCTTAATTTCCTCTGCCTGGCTGAATATTTCCCTTGGTGTCCCTTTTAACCCAACGGTCCCTTTATTCATGACCACAATCGAATCTGCGTACTTTGCCGCATCCTCCATGCTGTGTGTGACTAAGATGGTGGTAAGGTTCTGCTCTTTATGCAATTTATAAAAAAGGTCCATGATTTCTTTACGTCCTCGTGGATCGAGACCAGCTGTCGGTTCATCCAGTACAAGGACTTCCGGTTGCATCGCAAGCACCCCGGCAATGGCAACCCGACGCATCTGCCCCCCACTTAAATCAAACGGAGAAGATTCGAGATATCTATCTGGCAGACCGACAAGCTTAAGTGCCTCTCTGGCCCGCCTTTTTGCTTCCTCTTCAGGAACGCCAAAATTAAGCGGACCAAAACAAACATCCTTCTCCACAGTTTCATCAAACAACTGGTGCTCCGGGAATTGAAAAACAATTCCTACCTTTTTACGCAGGGCCTTAATGTTCTTTTCTTTTTTATTCGCATGTAAGGTGATATCTCCAACTTGAATGCTCCCACTCGTAGGTCTTAACAGGCCATTAAGATGTTGCAACAAAGTAGACTTTCCGGACCCTGTATGGCCAATAATGGCGGTATAGGAGTATTCAGGAATCATCATATCTACATCATAAAGCGCGACCCTTTCAAAGGGAGTATTCAGCTGATAGCGATGCTCTAAATCTTTGATTGTAATTTGCATAACTCATTCATCAGCCTTTCCCTATTGGTCGGGTCTGTATCAAACTCCACACCCAACTGCTGCAGTTTATTTGCCAAAATGATAGGAAAAGGCAAATCAAGACCTATCTCCACAAGCTTATCTCCCATTCGAAAAACTTCCTCGGGTGTTCCTTCGCCAAACACTTCTCCAGCGTTCAATACAATGATTCGGTCTGCTCTTGCCGCCTCTTCCAGATCATGGGTAATGGATATAACCGTTACTCCCACCTGTTGTCTGAGCTCTTCTATTGTATCAATAACTTCTTTCCGTCCAACAGGATCGAGCATGCTTGTAGCTTCATCCAAAATGATGATGGATGGTCGCAGCGCAATTAAGCCTGCAATCGCCACCCGCTGCTTTTGGCCTCCAGAGAGCTGATGTGGCTCTTGGGTTAAAAAAGATTCCATCCCTACTTTTTCAATCCCCTCTGCCACGCGGGAAATCATTTCTTCACGGGGGACGCCAATATTTTCTAAACCAAACGCAACATCGTCCTCTACCGTAGAACCTACAAACTGATTATCAGGATTTTGGAAGACCATTCCCACCTGTCTTCTAATGTCCCAAATCGTCTCTTCTGCTAACTTTGTTCCCTGCACTGTAACAGATCCTTCTGTCGGAAGTTGCAGGCCGTTTAGGATTCTAGCCAATGTGGATTTGCCTGAGCCGTTATGGCCAACGATGGCGGTCCATTCTCCTTGTTCCACTTTTAGGTTAATATTCTTTAACGTATTCTCTTCTTGGTTTGCGTAGCGGAAGGACAAACCCTTCACTTCTAAGATGGCCATCGAAAATACAACTCCTCTCTTCTCCGCTTAACTGACTCTCTCTATTATAGCCTTTCAACTCAAAAGAACTCTACTAACACCGCTGTTGATTATAGAACTGGTTTTACTCCCTTGTTGCTTTCGCTCCAGGTGTTCGCTTTCCGCGGGAAGGTGCTTGAGCCTCCTCACAACGCTTCAGGGGTCTCAACCAACCTTTTCTCCCCCGCCGGAGTCTCACACCTTGCACTCCAAGCAACAGGGGGGTACTGCAATTAATTCATATATTGCAGAATAATAAAGGTAAATGGAAATCTTTAAACCTATATTCAATGAAATTTATAGCTTGTGATTGGAGCACAGGGCGAAGACTCCTACGGGAGGTAGCGGTTAGGGGAGACCCTGCAGGCAAAGCCGAGGAGGCTCCCCAAGCGCCCCGTGGAAAGCGAAGCCCGGTGCGGAAATCACAAGCGGTGGTTCCAAGAATCTCTCAATATATGGACAAAAAAATAAAGGGCTTAGATCAGTCATTACAACTGTCCGCCCTTATTTATGACTGACTATAGTATGCTCAAAGAATCGTTTCCTCCGCTTTAAACCACTATCATCTAATATATATTATACAAGTTCAATGATAACCATTGGAGCTCCGTCTCCACGACGAGGTCCAAGTTTCATGATACGAGTGTATCCACCTTGACGCTCTTCATAACGTGGAGCGATATCAGCGAATAACTTTTGAACTGCGTCTTGACCAGTTTCTGCGTTCGCTACTTCATGACGAACGTAAGAAGCTGCTTGACGACGAGCGTGTAAGTCACCACGCTTACCAAGAGTAATCATTTTTTCTACTAAAGAACGCAATTCTTTCGCACGTGCTTCTGTAGTTTCAATGCGCTCGCTGATGATCAAGTCAGTAGTCAAGTCACGTAACATTGCTTTACGCTGTGCGCTAGTACGACCTAATTTTCTGTATCCCATGTTGATGTTCCCTCCTTCTGTAGAAAGTCATGAAACGTTCAAACACATAAAGATGCCTAGTTTTCCAAGTAAAAACTAGTCATCTTTACGCAGGCCAAGACCAAGCTCTTCTAATTTATGCTTGACTTCTTCTAAAGATTTACGGCCTAAGTTACGAACTTTCATCATATCTTCTTCTGTCTTATTTGCAAGCTCTTGAACAGTGTTGATGCCAGCACGCTTCAGGCAGTTGTAAGAACGAACAGATAGATCTAATTCTTCGATAGTCATCTCTAGAACTTTTTCTTTCTGATCTTCTTCTTTTTCTACCATGATTTCAGCGTTCTGCGCTTCATCTGTTAGACCTACAAATATATTTAAGTGTTCAGTTAAAATCTTTGCCCCAAGTGCTACTGCTTCTTGTGGACCGTTACTACCATCTGTCCATACATCTAATGTAAGCTTGTCATAGTTAGAGACTTGGCCTACACGTGTATTTTCAACATAATAAGAAACACGAGAAACTGGAGTGAAAATGGAGTCAATCGGAATAACACCGATCGGTTGATCTTCACGTTTGTTTCCGTCCGCTGGTACATATCCACGACCGCGTTTTGCAGTGAAACGGATACGCAGGTGAGCGTCCTTCGCTAACGTTGCGATATGAAGGTCAGGGTTAAGGATTTCAACATCGCTGTCATGTGTAATGTCAGCAGCTGTTACAGCACCTTCACCTTGGACATCAATCTCTAACGTCTTCTCATCATCTGAATAGATTTTTAATGCTAGCTTCTTAACGTTCAAAATAACTGTTGTAACATCTTCAACGACGCCTTCAATTGTTGAGAACTCATGCAGTACACCATCTATTTGGATAGATGTTACAGCGGCACCAGGAAGTGAGGATAAAAGAATACGACGTAAGGAGTTACCCAAAGTTGTTCCATATCCACGCTCAAGTGGCTCGACGACGAATTTACCATAGTTGGCGTCATCGCTGATTTCAACCGTTTCGATTTTTGGTTTTTCGATTTCTAACATTCATAACCCTCCTTCAAAACGTCGAAACCCCGGAAAGACATATAATGTCTTACCGAAATTCCCCATAGGTATGTCCCGATTGTGCACAACAACAACATTTAATTATCTCTGTATATTTTTAAACTGTATCATCAGCCATTATTGACATGTATACAAAATCTATACAGACAAATTAAACACGGCGACGTTTTGGTGGACGGCAACCGTTATGAGGTACTGGGGTTACGTCTCTGATCGCAGTTACTTCAAGACCAGCTGCTTGTAAAGCACGAATTGCTGCTTCACGACCAGCACCAGGGCCTTTAACTGTAACTTCAAGAGTTTTCAAACCGTGCTCCATGCAAGCTTTAGCTGCTGTTTCAGCTGCCATTTGTGCTGCGAATGGAGTAGATTTACGAGAACCTCTGAAGCCAAGAGCACCTGCACTAGACCACCCAATTGCATTTCCGTGAGAGTCAGTAATCGTTACGATTGTGTTATTGAATGTAGAACGGATATGCGCGATACCAGTTTCAATATTCTTTTTCACACGGCGTTTACGTGTATTAGTTTTGCGTGCCATATTTAACTTACCTCCTTACTTACTTAAAATTATTTCTTTTTGTTTGCTACAGTACGACGAGGTCCTTTACGTGTACGAGCGTTGTTTTTAGTGTTTTGACCGCGAACCGGTAAACCACGACGGTGACGAAGACCACGGTAGCAACCGATCTCGATTAGACGCTTAATGTTTAGAGATACTTCACGACGAAGGTCTCCCTCAACTTTAATTTTGTCTACGATGTCACGAATCTTTCCTAATTCTTCTTCCGTTAAGTCGCGAACGCGAGTTTCTTCAGAAACACCAGCTTCAGCCAATACTTTCTCAGCTGTAGAACGACCAATACCGAAAATGTATGTTAATGAAATTACAACGCGCTTGTCGCGAGGAACATCAACACCAGCAATACGTGCCATATATGCGCACCTCCCTCAAGTTATCCTTGTTTTTGTTTGTGTTTCGGGTTTTCACAAATAACCATGACTTTGCCTTTTCTACGAATAACTTTACATTTTTCGCAGATCGGCTTAACAGATGGTCTCACTTTCATCTTATATTACCTCCCTGATAGTACGGAGTGCTAAAATAGGTTTATTTAAAACGATACGTAATTCTACCGCGTGTTAAATCGTATGGAGAAAGCTCCACCGTTACTTTATCTCCTGGTAGGATTCGAATAAAGTGCATACGTATTTTCCCAGATACATGAGCCAACACAGTATGACCATTTTCCAATTCTACTTTAAACATAGCATTTGGTAAAGTCTCAATGACCGTACCTTCTACTTCAATTACATCGTCTTTCGCCATTAATTAAGTTCTCCCTTCTTCAAATCAGTAACAAGCTCATTGACAAACTTGGTCAGTGCAAAGCGCAGCTTTCCATTTGTCACACGGCCTGTTTCCTTCATACTGTTCTGAACTTCTGGAGACACGTAATCAAAAAATTCAAGATGATGAATGTTCTTTTTCTTTGGGCGGTCAAACTTCCGCTTGTCTCCATCCGCTAGGACGACAAAACGCTCATCAAGAATTTTAATAATTACGGCATACTGTCCGGCATCTCTGCCTTGAGTAATCGAAACAATTTGGCCTACTTGCAAAGTCGAATCAGATTCGATCAAGCAATATCACCTCTTAGGCTTTTGTTAAGATCTCGTAGCCTGTTTCTGTAATAGCGACCGTATGTTCAAAATGAGCACACATTTTACCGTCAACAGTAACAACAGTCCAGTCATCTGCTAGCGTTTTTACGTAGCGGGTGCCTGCATTGACCATTGGTTCAATTGCAAGAACCATACCAGGTTTTAACCGTGGACCTTTATTAGGAGGTCCATAATGAGGAATTTGTGGGTCTTCATGTAAGTCTTGACCAATTCCATGCCCTACATACTCTCTCACAATCGAAAAATCGTGTGCTTCCGCATACGTTTGAATCGCATGGGATACATCAGAGAGACGAGCGCCCGGTTTTACTTCCTTGATGCCTTCATACAATGATTGTTCCGTGACTTCAAGTAATCGCTTTGTTTCATCGGATATGTTACCAACAGCATACGTCCAAGCGGAGTCACCGTGGTAACCATTATACTTAGCACCAATATCTATGCTAATGATATCTCCGTCTTTTAAAACACGATCGCTGGGAATACCATGAACAAGTTCTTCATTAACAGAAGCGCAGATGCTTCCGCGAAAACCATTATACCCCTTAAACGAAGGAATTGCATCATGTTTGCGGATGAATTTCTCAGCAATATCATCCAATTGCTTCGTTGTTACACCAGGTACAATGTGCTTTTTTAATTCTTGGTGTGTCAGAGCGACAATTCTACCTGCTTCTCTCATGATCTCAAGTTCACGAGGAGTTTTACAGATAATCATTACGCACGACCTCCAAGAAGTTCTTCTATATCAGCGAATACTTTATCGATCGCTTGTTGGCCATTGATGTTGCGAAGATAGCCTTTGGACTCGTAGAAGTCTAGCAATGGCTTAGATTGTTTCACGTTAACTTCAAGACGGTTACCCACTGTCTCTTCGTTGTCATCAGCACGTTGATAAAGCTCTCCTCCACATTTGTCACAAACGCCATCCTTTGCAGGTGGGTTGAATACTAAGTGGTAAGTAGCTCCGCAATCTTTACAGATACGACGCCCTGTTAAACGTTCCATAAGAATGCTTTGGTCCACATTGACGTTGATGACATAGTCAATTTTACGCCCCAGTTCTTCTAGCATCTGCTCAAGTGCATCTGCTTGGGGAACCGTTCTTGGGAAACCGTCTAATAGAAAGCCGTCTTTGCAATCTTCTTTTTCTAATCTTTCACGAACGATACCGATCGTCACTTCATCCGGAACAAGCTGACCTTGATCCATGAAAGACTTGGCTTTCATGCCTAGTTCAGTTTCTTCCTTCATAGCAGCACGAAACATATCTCCTGTAGAGATATGAGGGATATTGTACTTTTCGACAATTCGTTCTGCTTGAGTACCTTTACCGGCACCCGGAAGTCCCATTAGAACTAAATTCATCTTTTTGCCCCCTCAGTATCTTGTGAAGTATATTGGGATAATGTTATCCCAATTACTTCATTACTTGATAAACCCTTTATAATGACGCTTCACTAACTGGCTTTCTAGTTGCTTCATCGTCTCAAGTGCTACACCTACGACGATTAGTAAACTAGTACCGCCAATCTGCACTGCTGCAGGAAGACCGGCAAAGCTCATAAAGATGATAGGTAGGATAGAAATAGCTGCTAAGAATAATGCACCAACAAATGTTAGTCGGTAAATAATCTTTGTCAAATATTCCTGAGTATTTAAACCAGGACGAATTCCTGGGATATATCCGCCTTGTTTCTTTAAGTTTTCTGCCATCTGTTCAGGATTAGACTGAACAAATGTGTAGAAGTAAGTGAAGGCAATTATAAGAGCTACATATACAACCATACCGATTGGATTCGTGTAGTCAAACGTACTAATAATCCATCTAGTCACAGCATTCTCGCTAAAGAATGAAGCGATTGTCGGTGGTGTAATGATAAAGGATACTGCAAAGATAACCGGAATTACCCCTGCTGCATTAACCTTTAAAGGTAAGTGTGTAGTGTGTCCTCCACCAGTAGGAGCGCGACCTGCCGTCTTCTTCGCATACTGAATCGGAATTTTACGTAACGCTTGCTGAATGAAGATAACACCTACGATTACAGCTAAGATCGCAAGGATGATGAGTGCAACAATAACAAGATTTAAGAACAACTGATCACCAGCATCCTGGATCAAAGATGCATAAATCTGATTTGCGCCAGTTGGTATTGCAGATACGATACCAGCGAAGATAAGAATGGAGATTCCGTTTCCTACGCCATGTGCCGTGATTTGCTCACCAAGCCACATCAAGAATGCAGTTCCTGCTGTTAACACTAATGCTATAAGCAGATAAGTAGTGAAAGTCGGATTCATAATCAGTTGACCATTGGCCATTGTATTGAACCCGATAGACATACCAATTGCCTGGATGAAACCAAGTACAATGGTGAAATACCTAGTGAATTGAGCTAATTTGCGACGTCCAGCTTCTCCTTGTTTTGACCACTCCGTAAATTTCGGAACAACATCCATTTGCAATAACTGCACGATGATGGACGCTGTGATGTATGGCATTACACCCATGGCTAGAATAGAGAAGTTCTGAAGAGCTCCACCACCAAAAGTATTCAGGATACCAAAAACACTAAGTTCATCCTGGAATTTCAAAATGTCAGAGTTCACCCCTGGTACTGGGATAAACGTACCGATACGGAAAATTACTAACATTAATAGGGTGAAGACAATTTTCTTTCTTATATCACCCACGCGCATAAAATTGGAGAATGTCTGGAACATTAAATCACCTCAACTGAACCGCCAGCTGCTTCGATAGCTTCCTTAGCTGCTGAGGAGAATTTATGAGCACGTACTGTAAGCTTTTTCTCGATAGAACCGTTACCCAATACTTTAAGACCAGCGTTTAATTTGCTAACTAAACCTGTTTCAACAAGTAATTCAGGAGTAACTTCAGTTCCCTCGTCAAAGCGGTTTAAAGCATCAAGGTTGATGATTGCATACTCTTTGCGATTGATGTTCGTGAATCCGCGCTTAGGTAAGCGTTGGAATAGAGGTGTTTGACCACCTTCGAATCCAGGACGAACGCCACCGCCAGAGCGTGCATTTTGACCTTTATGACCTTTACCAGAAGTTTTTCCGTTACCAGAACCAGTTCCGCGACCTACACGGTTGCGCTCTTTACGAGATCCTTCGTTAGGTTTTAACTCATGAAGTTTCATTGTGGCACCTCCTTATTTAAAAAACCGTTTCTATTTATTGCTCTTTCACAGTAACAAGGTGAGATACCTTGTTAATCATTCCACGGATAGCTGCGTTATCCTCATGGACAACTGTTTGGTGCATCTTTTTCAAACCAAGAGTTTGAACAGTCGCACGTTGATCTTGTGGACGACCGATTACACTGCGAGTGAGGGTGATTGCTAATTTGTTCGCCATTTTGTTTCCCTCCTTATCCTAACAGTTCTTCTACCGTTTTACCACGCAATTTAGCAACGTCCTCTGCACGTTTCAATTGCTTTAATCCGTTAAGTGTTGCACGGATCATGTTGATTGGTGTGTTAGATCCTAAAGATTTAGAAAGGATGTCTTGAACACCCGCTAACTCAAGTACCGCACGAACTGGTCCTCCAGCGATAACCCCAGTACCTTCAGAAGCAGGTTTCAATAGGATTTCACCAGAACCGAACTCACCAAGTACTTGGTGAGGAATTGTTGTACCAACGATAGGTACAGCAACCAAGTTCTTTTTCGCATCTTCAATTGCTTTACGGATTGCTTCAGGTACCTCTTGAGCTTTACCAGTACCAAAACCAACATTACCGTTTTTATCTCCTACTACTACAAGAGCAGCAAAGCGGAAACGACGTCCACCTTTTACTACTTTCGCAACGCGGTTAACCGTAACAACGCGTTCTTCAAGTTCTAATTTGTTTGGATCAATACGACGCATCAGTGTCCCTCCTTTGTCGATTAAAATTCTAGACCAGCCTCACGTGCAGCATCTGCTAATGCTTTCACACGGCCGTGATATAAGTATCCACCGCGGTCGAATACTACTGATTTGATTCCTTTTTCAATTGCGCGCTTTGCAACAAGTTCTCCAACTGCTTTAGCGGACTCAACGTTGCTACCGTTTGCTGTTACATCTTTATCAAGTGTAGAAGCACTTGCGATTGTTACAGCGTTAGTATCGTCGATCACTTGAGCGTAAATGTGTTGGTTGGAACGGAACACATTTAAACGTGGACGAGTTGCAGTTCCTGATAACTTAGCACGAACACGAGTGTGTCTTTTCTTACGAGTAGAATTCTTATCAGGTTTTGTAATCATCGTGCAGTCACTCCTTTCTATCTGCTTATGCCGTATTACTTAGCAGTTTTACCTTCTTTACGACGTACTTGTTCACCTTCATAACGAATACCTTTACCTTTGTAAGGCTCTGGTGGGCGAACGTCACGAATGTTAGCTGCTAAAGCACCTACGCGCTCTTTATCAATACCTTTAATAACGATCTTTGTGTTTGCCGGTACTTCCACTTCGATCCCCTGTTCAGGAGTGATCTCAACTGGATGAGAGTAACCAACGTTAAGAACTAGTTTGTTACCTTGCTTAGATGCACGGTAACCTACCCCGATAAGTTCCAATCCTCTTTCGAAACCAGTTGTAACACCTTGAACCATGTTGTTTAAAAGTGCACGAGTTGTTCCGTGGATTGTACGGTGTTCTTTGCTTTCAGAAGGACGTACTACTGTTAATACGTTCTCTTCAACTGTAATAGCCATATCTTGGCTGAATGTACGAGTTAATTCACCTTTAGGACCTTTTACGGTAACTGTGTTGTTGTCGTTTGTAATTGTAACCCCAGCTGGGATTTCAATAGGTTTTTTACCTACACGTGACATAGTTACACCTCCGTTCATTTAAAGAAATTTATTACCAAACGTATGCTAATACTTCTCCACCAGCTTGTTTTTGACGAGCTTCTTTATCAGTGATAACACCTTGAGAAGTAGAGATGATCGCAATACCTAAACCGTTTAATACACGAGGTACTTCATTTGCTTTTGCATAAACACGAAGACCAGGCTTACTGATACGCTTAAGACCAGTAATAACACGCTCGTTGTTTGCACCGTATTTCAAGAAAATACGAATGATACCTTGTTTGTTGTCTTCGATAAATTCTACGTCACGTACGAAACCTTCACGCTTTAAGATTTCAGCAACTTCTTTTTTGATTTTAGAAGCAGGAAGTTCAAGCTTCTCGTGACGTACCATGTTCGCATTGCGGATGCGAGTAAGCATATCTGCAATAGGATCTGTCATAACCATTTAATTTACCTCCTTCCCAATTATCGGGTTTTACCAACTTGCTTTTTTAACGCCAGGAATTTGGCCTTTATAAGCTAATTCACGGAAACAAATACGGCAAAGCTTAAACTTACGGATTACAGAGTGGGGACGTCCACAACGTTCGCAACGAGTGTAAGCCTGCACGTTATATTTTGGTGTGCGCTTTTGTTTCGCAATCATTGATTTTTTAGCCACATTTTCGCCTCCCTCTACCACACGCTGGTATTATTTTTGGAATGGCATTCCGAATGATGTTAAAAGCTCACGAGCTTCTTCATCAGTGTTAGCAGTAGTAACGATAACGATATCCATACCACGAACCTTGCTAACTTTATCGTAATCAATTTCAGGGAAGATAAGTTGTTCTTTCACTCCAAGAGTGTAGTTTCCACGACCGTCGAAAGACTTTTTAGAGATTCCACGGAAGTCACGAACACGTGGTAGGGAAACAGATACTAACTTATCTAGGAATTCGTACATACGCTCGCCGCGTAATGTAACTTTCGCACCGATAGGCATTCCTTCACGAAGACGGAAACCAGCGATAGATTTTTTCGCTCTTGTTACAACAGGTTTTTGACCAGTGATTGAAGTTAACTCTTCAACAGCTGCGTCTAAAGCCTTAGAGTTTGCTACTGCATCACCAACACCCATGTTGATAACGATTTTTTCAAGCTTAGGAGCTTGCATCACAGATTTATAGTTAAACTTGCCCATTAGAGCAGGAATAATTTCGCTTTGATACTTTTCTTTTAGGCGGTTCATCAAAAGTACCTCCTTTCTTAAACGTTCTATTTATCTAATTGTTCACCTGATTTTGTTGCAACACGTACTTTTTTACCGTCTACTACCTTGTATCCTACACGAGTCGGTTCACCGGACTTAGGATCTAAAGGCATAACGTTTGATACATGAATAGGTGCCTCACGGTTGATGATTCCACCTTGAGGATTTTCTTGAGATGGTTTAGCGTGCTTTTTGATCACGTTGATACCTTCTACAAGAACACGGTCTTTCTTAGGATAAGATTCAAGAATAACTCCTTGCTTCCCTTTATCCTTACCAGAGATAACTACAACTTTATCACCTTTTTTGACATGCATCCTTTCGCACCTCCTTGACAAACATCTTTTCGATTTATTACAGAACTTCTGGAGCTAAAGATACAATCTTCATGTAGTTGTTATCACGTAGTTCACGTGCAACTGGTCCGAAGATACGAGTTCCACGAGGGCTCTTATCATCCTTGATGATTACGCATGCGTTCTCATCGAAACGGATGTATGAACCGTCATTACGACGAACTCCGCGCTTTGTACGTACTACAACAGCTTTCACTACGTCACCTTTTTTAACAACGCCTCCTGGTGTTGCTTGTTTCACTGTACAAACAATAACATCACCAATGTTAGCGTAGCGACGACCAGATCCACCTAGTACTTTAATAGCAAGCACTTCACGAGCACCTGAGTTATCAGCAACTTTCAAACGAGATTCTTGTTGAATCATGCATGGTACCTCCCTTCGGAATTAAATATCCGAACTTATATATTAGATAATTACAGCTTTCTCTACAACCTCTAGCAAACGGAAACGCTTCGTAGAAGATAATGGACGAGTCTCCATGATTTTTACGATGTCGCCAGTTTTAGCTGTGCTATTCTCATCATGCGCTTTGTACTTTTTAGAGTACTTAACACGTTTGCCGTAGAGTGGGTGAGTTTTGTAAGTTTCAACTAGTACAGTGATTGTTTTATCCATTTTATCGGAAACAACACGACCAGTGTAAACTTTACGTTGGTTACGTTCACTCATTTTCGCGAACCTCCTCTTGATTATTTGTTAGAAGCGATCTCTCTCTCGCGAACTACTGTTTTCATACGAGCGATTGACTTACGTACTTCGCGAATACGAGCAGTGTTTTCTAATTGACCAGTCGCTAATTGAAAGCGTAGGTTAAATAACTCTTCTTTTAAAGATTTCACTTTTTGTTCAATCTCGGCAGTGGTTAAGTCGCGTAGTTCATTAGCTTTCATTAGATTCACCACCAATTTCTTCACGTTTTACGAACTTACATTTAACTGGCAACTTGTGCATAGCTAAACGCAGAGCTTCACGAGCTACTTCTTCAGATACACCTGAAATTTCAAACATAACCTTTCCAGGTTTAACAACTGCTACCCATCCTTCTGGAGCACCTTTACCGGAACCCATTCGGACCTCTAGAGGTTTTGCAGTGTATGGTTTTGAAGGGAAAATTTTAATCCAAACTTTACCGCCACGTTTCATATAACGAGTCATCGCACGACGCGCAGCTTCGATTTGACGGTTTGTGATCCAAGAAGCTTCAAGAGATTGTAATCCGAACTCTCCGAAATGTACTTCAGTACCGCCTTTCGCTTTACCACGCATTTTTCCACGGTGTTCGCGGCGATATTTTACGCGTTTTGGTAATAACATAATTATTTTCCTCCTTCCTCAGTTTTCTTCTTCGTAGGAAGGACCTCTCCACGGTAGATCCATACTTTCACACCTAATTTACCGTAAGTTGTATCAGCTTCTGCTGTACCATAGTCAATATCAGCGCGAAGAGTATGAAGTGGAACTGTACCCTCACTATAATGTTCAGAACGAGCGATATCTGCTCCGCCTAAGCGACCAGAAACCATCGTTTTAATACCTTTCGCACCAGCGCGCATTGCACGTTGAAGTGATTGCTTTTGAGCACGACGGAAAGATACGCGGTTTTCTAATTGACGAGCGATGTTTTCAGCTACTAATTTAGCGTCAAGATCTGCTCTCTTAACCTCTAAGATGTTGATGTGTACACGTTTACCAGTTAATTGGTTAAGTGCTTTACGTAATGCTTCAACTTCCGTACCACCTTTACCAATAACCATACCTGGCTTAGCAGTGTGAACAGTAACGTTCAGACGGTTTGCAGCACGTTCGATTTCTACTTTAGAAACAGATGCGTCATTTAGACGTTTTGCGATGTATTCGCGAACTTTGATGTCTTCATGCAGCAGGTTAGCATAATCTTTACCTGCGTACCATTTGGACTCCCAATCACGAATGACTCCTACACGAAGACCGATCGGATTTACCTTTTGACCCACTGGTTATCCCTCCTTCTTTTCTGATACCACGATTGTAATGTGGCTAGTACGTTTGTTAATTTGGCTCGCACGACCCATTGCACGAGGGCGGAAACGTTTCAAAGTTGGACCTTCGTTAACGTATGCCTCTGTTACAACTAGTGAGTTTGCGTCCATTTCAAAATTGTGCTCTGCATTTGCAATAGCGGACTTTAGAACCTTTTCGATTACTGGTGAAGCAGCTTTTGGAGTTAATGCCAAAATAGCTACCGCTTCGCCTACTTGCTTGCCTCGAATTAAATCCATAACTAGACGAGCTTTACGAGGAGCAATACGAACTGTTCTTGCAACAGCTTTAGCTTGCATGTAAAAGCCTCCTCTCTAATTAGCGTTTTGTTTTCTTATCATCATTACCGTGACCTTTGTAAGCACGAGATGGAGCGAATTCTCCAAGCTTGTGACCTACCATGTCTTCTGTCACATATACAGGTACGTGTTTACGGCCATCATATACAGCGATTGTATGTCCGATAAATTGTGGGAAAATAGTAGAACGACGAGACCAAGTTTTTACAACTTGTTTACCCTCAGTTTCATTTAACTTTTCGATCTTGCTCATTAAATGATCATCTACAAAAGGCCCTTTTTTCAAGCTGCGACCCATGTGGAAACCTCCCTTCGTGATTGCTCTACGGCTCCGTTGAACCGTAGTACAACCCCGTTATTTTTTACGACGACGAACGATAAATTTGTCAGACTTGTTCTTTTTCTTACGAGTTTTGAATCCAAGAGTCGGTTTGCCCCAAGGAGTCATAGGTGACTTACGTCCGATTGGAGAACGTCCTTCACCACCACCGTGTGGGTGATCGTTAGGGTTCATTACAGAACCACGTACAGTTGGGCGAATACCCATCCAACGAGAACGTCCTGCTTTACCAATGTTGATAAGTTCGTGTTGTTCGTTACCAACTTGACCTACAGTAGCGCGGCAAGTGGATAGAATCATACGAGTTTCACCAGAAGTTAAACGTACAAGTACGTATTTACCTTCTTTACCAAGTACTTGAGCAGAAGTTCCTGCAGAGCGAACTAATTGTCCACCTTTACCTGGTTTTAACTCGATGTTGTGGATTACAGTACCAACTGGGATGTTGATTAGTGGTAATGCATTTCCTACTTTGATGTCTGCTTCAGGACCAGCCATTACAGTCATTCCCACTTCTAAGTTCTTAGGAGCTAGGATGTAACGCTTTTCCCCATCTGCATAGTTGATTAACGCGATATTAGCGGAACGGTTAGGATCGTACTCGATTGTAGCAACGCGTCCTGGTATACCATCTTTATCACGTTTAAAGTCGATGACGCGGTATTGACGTTTGTGTCCACCACCTTGGTGACGTACAGTCAATTTACCTTGGTTATTACGACCACCTTTTCTGTGTAACGGTTGAAGCAAGCTTTTTTCTGGTTTGTCTGTAGTGATCTCAGCAAAATCAGAAACTGTCATGCCACGACGTCCATTAGAGGTTGGTTTGTATTTTTTAATCGCCATCATGTTCCCTCCTTTTCGATGATGTTTTTATTTTTGTATTAAACCTCGAAGAATTCGATTTCTTTGCTATCAGCTTTTAAAGTTACGATAGCTTTTCTACGACGGTTAGTTAATCCGCTATGACGACCTACACGACGGAATTTACCTTTGTAGTTCATGATGTTTACTTTTTCAACATCTACGCCAAAGATCGCTTCAACAGCATCTTTAACTTCAGTTTTATTAGCTCTAACATCTACTTCAAAAGTATATTTCTTTTCAGTCATTAAATCTGTAGAACGCTCAGTAATCACGGGGCGCTTAAGAACATCACGATGATCTCTCATTATGCAAGCACCTCCTCTAATTTTTGAACAGCGTCTTTCGTAAAGATTACTTTATCGTGGTTAACAACGTCTAATACGTTCACACCAGTTACTGTAACAACTGTTACTCCAGGAATGTTACGAGCAGATAAAGCAACGTTTTCGTCAGCGTCAGCTGTTACGATCAACGCTTTACGATTGATTTCTAAACCTTTTAATACAGAAGTCATTTCTTTTGTTTTTGGTGCATCAAAAGCTAATCCTTCTAATACTAATAGTTCGTTTTCTAATACCTTAGATGATAGTGCAGATTTGATAGCTAAGCGACGAACTTTCTTAGGAAGTTTGTAGCTGTAGCTTCTTGGTGTAGGACCGAATACGATACCACCACCACGCCATTGTGGAGAGCGGATAGATCCTTGACGAGCACGACCAGTACCCTTTTGACGCCATGGTTTGCGTCCACCACCTGCTACTTCAGAACGTCCTTTTACTTTTGCAGTACCTTGACGTTGAGATGCTCTTTGCATAACGATCGCATCGAACAATACGCTGTTATTTGGCTCAATACCGAATACAGCATCTGCTAATTCAACTTCACCAACGTTTGCGCCAGCTTGGTTGTATAATGCTACTTTAGGCATTTGTAGTTCCTCCTTTCCTAAACAATTAGTTTGCTTTTATAGCACTTTTAATTGTGATTAAAGATTTTTTTGGACCAGGTACGTTACCTTTAACAAGTAATAGGTTACGTTCTACGTCTACTTTCACGATCTCAAGGTTCTGGATAGTAATGCGCTCTCCACCCATGCGTCCAGGTAATAGTTTACCTTTGAATACACGGTTTGGAGCAACAGGTCCCATAGAACCAGGACGACGGTGATAACGGGAACCGTGACTCATTGGGCCACGAGATTGGTTATGGCGCTTAATTGAGCCTTGGAAACCTTTACCCTTTGAGATTCCTGTTACATCTACTACATCGCCTTCTGCGAAAATATCAACTTTGACTTCTTGACCAACTTCTAAGTTAGCTCCACTGATTTCACGAATGAAGCGCTTAGGTGCTGTGTTCGCTTTAGCAACGTGTCCTTTTAAAGGCTTGTTCGCTAATTTATCGCGTTTGTCAGCAAAACCAATCTGAACCGCTTCGTATCCGTCTGTTTCAACAGTTTTAACTTGAAGTACAACGTTTGGTGTAGCTTCAATTACTGTTACAGGGATAAGATCGCCGTTTTCAGCAAAAACTTGAGTCATACCAACTTTTCTTCCTAAGATTCCTTTGGTCATCAGTCACACCTCCTAGATTAATTAAGTAATTTATTGATTAAAGCTTGATTTCGATATCTACACCAGATGGTAGGTCTAAACGCATTAAGCTGTCAACCGTTTGTGGTGTTGGATTAATGATGTCGATTAAGCGCTTATGAGTGCGCATTTCGAATTGCTCACGAGAATCTTTATATTTGTGTACCGCACGTAAGATTGTGTATACAGATCTTTCCGTTGGTAACGGAATAGGACCAGAAACAGTTGCACCTGAACGTTTTGCAGTTTCAACGATCTTCTCAGAAGATTGATCTAGAATTCTGTGATCATAAGCTTTTAAACGAATGCGAATCTTTTCTTTTGCCATTATTTTTCCCTCCTTTTTTCGCCTATATTATTGATAGACATTCTCCGTGAAAATTAACCTGTCACACTCGCCATGGCAAAGCGGCCGGGTGTGCCAGCAACCTTTCACATCATCGCAGTCAAAGACCAACATTACCTATTATACATGGTGTTAATAGACAATGCAACTATATTTCATAAATATCTCTGAGCACTTTTCATATTATAACGAGAAGTGAGGTTTATTGCAACAAGTGGGCAAGAGATTAATTTGTTTCAGTTTTTTCCAGTGGAAGGTGGATATTATTTATATAGAAGAAAGAGGGTAATTTGAATATTATCAATGATGTTGTATGGGGGTGTGATTCGGTGGTTGACCGGAGGCTACTGGTGGATGTGGTTGTATAATCATTATTAGTGACCGATGAGGGCTGCTAATGTCAATTGTCCGAAGTTTTCGTAAAGTTAGCCGAAGTTTCTTTGAAATTTACCGAAGAAATCCGATAGTTGACCGAAGTTTTTCAGAATTTGACCGAAACAAAAATTAAATTGACCGAACCTCTAGTAAGAGTTGTCTGAACAGACTTATAGATCGACCGAACCTCGCCTTTAAGTTAGTAGTTTTTGTCCGAAGGAAAGCGTAAAGTGACCGAACGTTTTTTGCAGCACATAAAACGAGGTGTTAATTATAAATATCTAACTATTATTAAACGTTTTTTTTAATGACTACTTTTCATTCGGTATATAACATTACCAGTATTCCAGGTAGCACCTCACCCTCCCCCGCTCCCTTAAAATCAAAACCAAAAAAACCGGCAACCCTCATTTGGGATGCCGGCTTATAAAAAGATCTATGATAGATCCAAAAATTACTCTTGGATAGTCGCTACAACACCAGCGCCTACAGTACGTCCACCTTCACGAATAGAGAACTTAGTTCCTTCTTCGATAGCGATTGGAGAGATAAGCTCAACAGTCATCTCAACGTTGTCGCCAGGCATAACCATTTCGATGCCTTCAGGTAGGTTACAAATACCAGTTACGTCAGTTGTACGGAAGTAGAACTGAGGACGGTAGTTTGTGAAGAATGGAGTGTGACGTCCACCCTCTTCTTTAGATAATACGTAAACTTCAGCTTTGAACTTTGTGTGTGGAGTGATTGTACCAGGCTTAGCTAATACTTGTCCACGTTGGATGTCGTCACGAGCAACCCCACGAAGAAGTGCACCGATGTTGTCTCCAGCTTCAGCATAGTCAAGAAGCTTACGGAACATTTCTACTCCAGTTACAGTAGTAGATTTAGGCTCTTCAGTTAAACCGATGATTTCGATAGTGTCACCAACTTTAACTTGTCCACGCTCAACACGTCCAGTAGCAACTGTTCCACGTCCAGTGATAGAGAATACGTCCTCAACTGGCATCATGAATGGCTTTTCAGTGTCACGAGCTGGTGTTGGGATGTAGTCATCAACTGCAGCCATAAGCTCAACGATTCTTTCTTCCCACTCAGCGTCTCCTTCAAGAGCTTTAAGAGCAGAACCTTTGATTACAGGAACATCGTCTCCAGGGAAATCGTACTCAGAAAGAAGGTCACGAACTTCCATTTCAACTAGTTCTAATAATTCTTCATCGTCTACCATGTCGCATTTGTTTAAGAATACTACTAGGTAAGGTACACCTACTTGACGAGAAAGAAGGATGTGCTCACGAGTTTGTGGCATTGGGCCGTCAGCAGCAGATACTACTAGGATTCCACCGTCCATTTGCGCAGCACCAGTGATCATGTTTTTAACATAGTCAGCATGTCCTGGGCAGTCAACGTGTGCATAGTGACGAGTATCAGTTTCGTACTCAACGTGAGCTGTAGAAATTGTGATTCCACGCTCTCTTTCTTCTGGAGCAGCATCGATCATGTCGTATGCCATTGCAGCACCTTTACCGCTCTTCTTAGCAAGAACAGTAGTGATTGCAGCTGTTAAAGTTGTTTTACCGTGGTCAACGTGACCGATTGTACCGATATTAGCATGAGTCTTGGATCTATCGAATTTCTCTTTACCCATTGTTATATCCTCCTTAGAATTTCATTAATTTTTATTTTATATGTTATTAACAAGTGATTTCCACTTATTAACCTACATACTATTTATAAAACAAGATTAGGTGAAAATCAATTATTCACCTTTATTTTTTTTGATGATTTCTTCAGAAATCGATTTTGGTACTTCTTCATAGTGATCGAAATGCATTGTGAATACTCCACGTCCTTGTGTGTTAGAACGTAGGGATGTTGCATATCCAAACATTTCAGATAGTGGAACCATAGCGCGAACAACTTGAGCGTTACCGCGAGCTTCCATACCTTCTACACGACCACGACGGGAAGTGATACCACCCATGATGTCTCCCATGTACTCTTCAGGTGTCACTACTTCAACTTTCATGACAGGCTCAAGGATTACAGGGTTACATTTGGATACTGCATTTTTAAGTGCTAAAGATGCAGCTACTTTAAACGCCATCTCAGAGGAGTCAACGTCATGGTAAGAACCATCAACCAATGCAGCTTTAACATCGATTAGAGGGTAACCAGCTAGTACACCGTTCGCCATTGCATCTTCAAGACCAGCTTGAACTGCAGGTACGTATTCACGAGGTACAACCCCACCTACGATTTTGTTTTCAAATTCGAAGCCTTTTCCTTCTTCGTTTGGTTCGAATTCGATCCAAACGTGTCCGAATTGTCCACGTCCACCAGATTGACGAGCAAATTTACCTTCAACCTTAGCAGATCCACGGAACGTTTCACGGTAAGCAACCTGAGGTGCACCAACGTTTGCTTCTACTTTGAACTCACGCTTCATACGATCAACTAGGATATCAAGGTGAAGCTCACCCATACCTGCGATGATTGTTTGACCAGTTTCCTGATCTGTATGCGCACGGAAAGTAGGATCTTCTTCTTGTAGCTTTTGAAGAGCAGTTGTCATTTTGTCTTGGTCAGCCTTGGATTTAGGCTCAACAGACAATTGGATAACCGGCTCTGGGAATTCCATGGACTCCAAGATAACTTGGTTTTTGTCGTCACATAGTGTGTCACCAGTAGTTGTGTCTTTAAGACCAACTGCAGCAGCGATATCTCCAGAATATACAACAGGAATCTCTTCACGGCTGTTTGCGTGCATTTGTAGGATACGTCCTACACGCTCACGCTTACCTTTAGTAGAGTTGATTACGTAAGATCCGGAGTTTAATGTACCAGAGTACACACGGAAGAACGTTAATTTACCTACATAAGGATCAGTCATAACTTTGAATGCAAGAGCAGCAAACGGGTTGTCGTCTCCAGATTCACGAGTTACTTCTTCTTCAGTGTCAGGAACGATACCTTTGATTGCAGGTACGTCTGTTGGCGCTGGAAGGTAATCGATAACAGCGTCAAGCATTAATTGAACACCTTTGTTTTTGAAAGCAGAACCACAGATTACAGGGTAGAAGTTAACGTCACAAGTACCTTTACGGATAGTCGCTTTCAACTCTTCAGTAGTAAGCTCTTCTCCTTCAAGGTATTTCATCATTAATTCTTCATCTAATTCTGCTACTGCTTCCACTAAGCGTTGACGATATTCGTCTGCTTTGTCTTTGTACTCAGCTGGAATATCTTTCGCTTCAGAACGAGTACCTAAGTCATCTTCGTAGTAGAATGCTTTCATCTCTACTAAGTCGATGATTCCTTCAAACTCATCTTCAGCTCCGATAGGAAGTTGAATTGGATGAGCATTAGCTTGAAGTCGATCATGGATAGTTCCTACAGAATATAAGAAGTCTGCACCGATCTTGTCCATTTTGTTAACGAACACGATACGTGGAACACCATAAGTTGTAGCTTGGCGCCAAACTGTTTCAGTTTGAGGCTCAACTCCTGATTGTGCATCAAGAACTGCTACCGCACCATCAAGTACACGTAGGGAACGTTCTACTTCAACAGTGAAGTCTACGTGACCAGGTGTATCGATAATGTTTACGCGGTGACCTTTCCATTGAGCTGTTGTCGCAGCAGATGTGATCGTGATTCCACGCTCTTGCTCCTGCTCCATCCAGTCCATTTGAGAAGCACCTTCATGAGTTTCACCAATCTTGTGAATACGTCCTGTGTAGAACAAAACACGCTCAGTTGTTGTTGTTTTACCAGCATCGATGTGAGCCATGATACCGATATTACGTGTTTTATCTAAGGAGAACTCTCTTGCCATAGTGTATTTCTCCTTCCTAAGTAACTAGATTTAATTTTATACCGAAAGCTGTTAAGTACTTGTCTTAACAGCTCCAGATAATATGTGATCTTACCAGCGGTAGTGAGCAAACGCTTTGTTTGCTTCTGCCATTTTGTGCATATCTTCACGTTTCTTAACGGAAGCACCAGTGTTGTTAGCAGCATCAAGGATTTCATTAGCTAAACGCTCTTCCATCGTTTTCTCTCCACGAAGACGAGAGTAGTTAACTAAATAACGAAGTCCAAGAGTTGTACGACGATCTGGGCGCACCTCTACAGGTACTTGGTAGTTTGCTCCACCTACACGACGTGCTCTAACTTCAAGAACAGGCATGATGTTTTTCATAGCTTGTTCGAACACTTCCATAGGTTCTTGTCCGGAACGCTCACCAACTAGTTTGAATGCGTTATAGATGATAGCTTGAGATTTTCCTCTCTTACCATCGATCATTAATTTATTTACAAGACGAGTTACTAATTTAGAGTTGTATAACGGATCTGGTAATACGTCTCTTTTTGCAACAGGGCCTTTACGTGGCATATTATTTTCCTCCTTTCGGGTAACTTAATGTTAAGCAGTTTGAAGTTTATTACTTCTTAGGTGCTTTTGGTCTCTTAGTACCATATTTAGAACGACCTTGCATACGGTTGTTAACTCCCGCAGTATCAAGTGCTCCACGAACGATGTGGTAACGTACCCCTGGTAAGTCTTTTACACGACCGCCGCGAATTAATACTACGCTGTGCTCTTGTAGGTTGTGACCGATACCTGGGATATAAGCAGTTACCTCAATTTGGTTAGTTAAACGAACACGAGCATATTTACGTAATGCGGAGTTCGGTTTCTTTGGAGTCATTGTACCAACACGAGTACATACACCACGTTTTTGAGGTGAAGACACATCAGTTTGAGCCTTCTTGAAACTGTTATAACCTTTGTTCAAAGCTGGAGATTTTGACTTTACAACTTTACTTGTACGTCCTTTGCGGACTAACTGGTTAATAGTAGGCATTAATATTTCCTCCTTCCTAGTGTTTTAAGACCACATATCCAGGTGGTTCATTTTTAGGTAAAAAACAAAGTCTTTGCGAATCTGCACTCACAAAAACAGTTTTTAATGAATGATCGCAACAGCGGAGGCACCCACTTCAATCCCGCAAGCTTTTCCGAGTTTTTTCATCGAATCGACTTTTAAGACTGGTATGTTGTGCTCATTGGCAGTTTGGACAACTTTCTGTGTGACAATCACATCAGCATCCTCTGCAATGACAACCTCTTTTACTGTTCCGGATTTCAGCGCCTTCACTGTTTGTTTGGTACCAACAATGAAGGTGTTTGCCTGCATCACTTTTTCATAAGACATTAACATATCCTCCAAAGCAACAGGTTATAT
Source organism: Bacillus sp. RO1 (assembly GCF_012524115.1). Taxonomy (GTDB): domain Bacteria; phylum Bacillota; class Bacilli; order Bacillales; family Bacillaceae_I; genus Sutcliffiella_A. The sequence goes on from NZ_JAAZWB010000071.1 coordinate 32,848, forward strand.
AAGCACCTTTGCTATATTACCATCTCTATTTTTGAATGTCAACACTTTATCGAATAACATTGAAAAGATTGTCGGGGGATGCCCGACAATCTTTCTTTTATTCTACCGTTACAGGTTCTTCTGTGCCAACTTCTTTCGTAAGATCGAATTTGCGGTAGCGGTTCATACCTGTACCAGCTGGAACTAGTTTACCAATGATAACATTCTCTTTAAGACCTAGTAGCTCGTCACGTTTTCCTTTAATCGCAGCGTCTGTCAGGACTCTAGTCGTTTCCTGGAAGGATGCTGCAGATAGGAAGGAATCTGTTTCAAGAGATGCTTTCGTGATACCAAGTAATACCGGACGTCCAGTTGCAGGTGTTCTACCTTCAAGAAGTACACGTTCGTTTGCATCAGTGAATTGGTGAACATCAAGCAGAGTTCCTGGTAAAACATCTGTATCACCAGCATCAATAACACGTACTTTACGTAGCATCTGGCGAACCATAACCTCTACGTGCTTGTCACCGATTTCTACCCCTTGCATACGGTATACTTTTTGAACTTCAAGCAATAGATACTCCTGTACAGATACCATATCTTTCACTTTCAGTAGTTCTTTCGGATCGATAGAACCTTCTGTTAGTTCCTGACCACGAGATACTTCTGAATTTACGCCGACTTTAAGGCGACCAGTGTACGGTACTGTGTAGTTTCTCGTTTCCACTTCACCTTGGACAGTGATTTCTTGCTGACGGTCGCGACCTTCGTTGATGGAAGTAACTACACCATCAATTTCAGAAATGACCGCTTGACCTTTAGGATTACGCGCTTCGAAAATCTCTTGGATACGCGGTAAACCTTGAGTGATATCGTCTCCTGCAACCCCACCTGTATGGAATGTACGCATCGTCAACTGAGTTCCTGGCTCACCGATAGATTGGGCAGCGATAATACCTACTGCTTCTCCCACTTCTACTTCTAAGCCAGTCGCAAGGTTGCGGCCGTAACATTTTTTACATACACCATGACGAGTGTCACATGTAAATACAGAGCGGATCCAAACATCTTCCACGCCTGCTTCTACGATGGTTGTTGCAAGGTCTTCAGTAATTAAATCGTTACCAGCAACAAGAACTTCCCCTGTTTCAGGGTGCTTCACAGCTTTTCTTGCATAACGACCAACTAAACGTTCTTCTAACTTTTCTACTACTTCTGTGCCATCTTTCAGGGCAGTGATGTGCAGACCGCGGTCTGTTCCACAATCTATCTCACGAACGATAACATCTTGTGCCACGTCTACAAGACGACGAGTCAAGTAACCTGAATCGGCAGTTTTCAGTGCTGTATCGGCAAGACCTTTACGCGCACCGTGAGTAGAGATAAAGTATTCCAATACCGTTAGACCTTCACGGAAACTGGATTTGATCGGTAATTCGATGATACGTCCAGACGGATTGGCCATTAGTCCACGCATACCAGCTAACTGTGTAAAGTTAGATGCGTTACCACGGGCACCGGAATCACTCATCATGAAGATGTGGTTCAGGCGTGGCAAGGACGCCATTAGCAACCCTTGGATCTTATCCTTCGCAGCACTCCAGATGGAGATAACGCGGTCATAGCGCTCTTCCTCAGTGATCAAACCACGGCGGAACTGCTTAAGGACTGTATCAACTTTTGTTTGTGCTTCCACCAAGATTTCATCTTTCTCTTTAAGAACTACGATATCTGCTACACCAACTGTGATACCAGCTTTAGTAGAGTAACGGAATCCAAGGTTTTTCATGCGGTCAAGCATCTCGGATGTTTGCGTGATCTTGAAGCGTTTGAACACTTCCGCGATGATGTTACCAAGGATTTTCTTCTTAAATGGATCGATTAATTCTTGTGCTTGGATTGCTTCTTTTACATTCGCACCTTTTTCCACAAAGTACTTCTCAGGAGTGTTCACTTCTAAGTTGAACTTTGTAGGCTCGTTAATGTATGGGAATGACGGCGGCAGGATTTCGTTGAAGATCAACTTCCCTACTGTCGTAATTAAAAGCTTTTGTTTTTGCTCTTCAGTGAATGTTTCATTATTTAAGGAACCTGCATATACCGCTACACGAGTGTGCAGATGTACATAGCCGTTTGAATAAGCGATAAGCGCTTCATTCGTATCCTTAAATACCATTCCTTCACCTACAGCATTTTCTCGCTCTAGTGTTAAGTAGTAGTTACCAAGTACCATATCCTGGGAAGGTGTTACTACAGGTTTTCCATCCTTAGGGTTAAGGATGTTTTGTGCAGCAAGCATCAAGATGCGTGCTTCAGCCTGTGCTTCCGCAGAAAGAGGTACGTGAACAGCCATTTGGTCACCGTCAAAGTCCGCGTTGTATGCAGTACATACAAGAGGGTGTAGACGAATAGCACGGCCTTCTACTAGGGTAGGTTCAAACGCTTGAATACCTAGTCTGTGTAGAGTTGGTGCGCGGTTCAGTAATACTGGATGCTCCTTGATAACGGATTCCAATACGTCCCAAACCTCGGGTTGTACGCGTTCGATCTTACGCTTCGCACTCTTAATGTTATGTGCAAGCCCGCGTTCTACAAGTTCTTTCATTACGAAAGGCTTGAATAGCTCAAGGGCCATTTCTTTCGGTAATCCACATTGGTACATTTTCAAGTTAGGTCCTACAACGATAACGGAACGACCAGAATAGTCAACACGTTTTCCTAGTAAGTTCTGACGGAAACGACCTTGCTTCCCTTTCAGCATGTGAGAAAGAGATTTCAATGGACGGTTACCAGGTCCTGTTACTGGACGGCCACGGCGACCATTGTCGATAAGTGCGTCAACAGCTTCTTGTAACATACGTTTTTCGTTCTGTACGATGATGCTTGGGGCACCAAGGTCAAGAAGACGTTTTAAACGGTTATTACGGTTGATTACACGGCGATACAAGTCATTCAAGTCAGAAGTCGCAAATCGACCACCATCCAATTGCACCATTGGACGTAATTCAGGAGGAATGACAGGAAGTACATCAAGAATCATCCATGATGGTTCGTTGCCGGATCCTCTGAAGGATTCCAATACTTCCAGACGCTTAATTGCTCTTGTACGGCGTTGGCCTTGAGCAGTTTTAAGCTCTTCTTTTAGTGTATCTACTTCTTTTTCTAAGTCGATATCAAAAAGAAGTTTCTTGATTGCCTCTGCACCCATGGCAGCTTGGAATGTTTGACCATACTTTTCACGGTATGCACGGAATTCCTTTTCAGAAAGCAGTTGCTTCTTCTCCAAAGGAGTGTCGCCTGTTTCTGTTACCACGTAAGATGCAAAGTAAATAACTTCCTCTAGCGCACGTGGGGACATGTCAAGAACAAGACCCATGCGGCTTGGGATTCCTTTGAAGTACCAGATATGGGATACAGGAGCAGCAAGTTCGATGTGACCCATGCGTTCACGACGTACTTTTGCTCTTGTCACTTCTACACCACAGCGGTCACAAACGACGCCCTTATAACGGACACGCTTGTATTTACCACAGTGACATTCCCAGTCTTTTGTCGGACCGAAAATCCTTTCGCAGAATAACCCATCTTTTTCTGGCTTTAATGTACGATAGTTAATTGTCTCAGGCTTCTTGACTTCCCCGAAAGACCAGGATCTGATCTTGTCGGGTGAAGCAAGGCCTATTTTCATGTATTCAAAATTATTAACATCTAGCAAGGGGCCTACCTCCCTTATAATCTACAGGTTCTACCCAAATGCTTATCTTTAAAGTACTGTTGGCCATCAGTCTTTAGCGACAGTTTCTTTTACTTCTTCTACTTGATCTGAATCAAGGGAAATACCTTCGGAAGCTTGTTCTTCATCTTCCTCTAGATCTCTCATTTCTATCTCTTCTTCATCGCCTGACAGGATTTTTACATCCATACCTAAACTTTGAAGTTCTTTGATTAATACTTTGAAGGATTCAGGTACACCAGGTTCAGGTACATTTTCACCTTTTACGATCGCCTCGTACGTTTTCACACGTCCTACTACGTCATCGGATTTAACTGTAAGGATTTCTTGTAGTGTATATGCGGCACCATAAGCCTCAAGTGCCCATACCTCCATCTCACCGAAACGTTGTCCACCAAATTGCGCTTTACCGCCAAGTGGTTGTTGTGTAACAAGTGAGTAAGGTCCAGTAGAACGTGCGTGAAGCTTATCATCAACCATGTGCGCAAGTTTAATCATATACATGATCCCTACGGATACACGGCTGTCGAACGGCTCACCTGTTCTTCCGTCATACAATACTGTTTTCGCATCTCTTGCCATGCCAGCTTCTTCTAGTGTGCTCCATACGTCTTCTTCACGCGCGCCATCAAATACGGCGGAAGCAACGTGGATGCCCAATGTTCTTGCTGCCATTCCTAGGTGAAGCTCCAATACCTGCCCGATGTTCATACGAGAAGGTACCCCTAGTGGGTTTAACATGATGTCAATTGGTGTTCCATCTGGCAAGTAAGGCATATCTTCTTCCGGTAAGATACGGGAGATTACCCCTTTGTTACCATGTCGTCCGGCCATTTTATCACCTTCAGAGATTTTACGCTTCTGAACGATGTATGCACGAACTAGTTGGTTAACACCTGGTGGCAATTCGTCACCATCTTCACGGTTGAATACTTTTACATCAAGTACGATACCGCCACCACCGTGTGGAACTCTTAGTGATGTATCTCGTACTTCTCTTGCTTTCTCACCGAAGATTGCGTGTAATAGACGTTCTTCAGCAGTTAGTTCTGTAACCCCTTTAGGTGTTACCTTACCTACTAATAGGTCTCCGTCTTTTACTTCCGCACCCACTCGGATGATTCCGCGGTCGTCAAGGTTTTTAAGTGCCTCTTCCCCGACGTTCGGGATATCACGTGTGATTTCCTCTGGTCCAAGTTTTGTGTCACGTGCTTCTGACTCATATTCTTCAATATGAATGGAAGTGTACACATCATCCTTTACCAGACGCTCACTCATGATGATAGCATCCTCATAGTTATATCCGTCCCATGTCATGAAACCTACCATTACGTTACGGCCAAGTGCCAATTCACCTTTTTCCATGGATGGACCGTCTGCAAGGATTTCTCCTTTTGTTACAACGTCACCAACGGAAACAATCGGACGTTGGTTATAACAAGTACCTTGGTTGGAACGAATGAATTTAAGCATTCTGTACTTATCAAGGTTGCCTTTAACTTGTTGTCCGTCGACTTCTTCCATACGACGCACCCAAACTTCGCGGGCTTCTACTCGCTCTACAACACCAGGGTGTTTACAGATAACGGCAGCACCGGAGTCTTTTGCGGAAACGTGCTCCATCCCAGTACCAACAATCGGGGATTCCGGTTGCAATAAAGGTACAGCTTGACGTTGCATGTTCGCTCCCATTAGGGCACGGTTGGAGTCATCGTTTTCCAAGAAAGGAATACAAGCTGTCGCAGCAGATACAACCTGCTTAGGAGAAACGTCCATGTAGTCGATTCTCTCACTTACAACAACCGTGTTCTCTCCGCGGAAACGGGAAACAACATTTTGATCCAAGAATGTACCATCTTCACCAAGACGGGCATTTGCTTGGGCCACTACATAGTTATCTTCTTCATCTGCAGTCAAGTAATCAATTTGGTCTGTTACGCGGCCCGTTTCAGGGTCAACTCTTCTGTAAGGAGTTTCGATGAAACCAAATTTATTTACTTTCGCAAAAGAGGAAAGGGAGTTGATCAAACCGATGTTTGGTCCCTCAGGAGTCTCGATCGGACACATACGGCCATAGTGAGAGTAGTGAACGTCACGTACTTCAAAGCCGGCACGCTCACGCGTCAAACCACCAGGTCCAAGCGCAGACAATCTACGTTTATGTGTCAATTCAGCTAATGGATTCGTTTGATCCATGAACTGAGATAACTGAGAGCTTCCGAAGAACTCTTTAATAGATGCAATAACAGGTCTGATGTTGATCAATTGTTGCGGAGTGATGGTGTTCGTGTCCTGGATGGACATTCTCTCACGAACTACACGCTCCATTCTGGATAAACCGATACGGAACTGATTTTGAAGAAGTTCTCCAACAGAACGTAAACGACGGTTACCAAGGTGATCAATATCATCTGTATCGCCTACACCATGTAGAAGGTCAAAGAAGTAACTGATAGAAGCAATGATATCCGCAGGAGCGATATGCTTTACTTTTTCTTCAATAAAACCGTTGCCTAAAACGACGATTTCTTTTTCACCTTCTGCATCATTTGGTGCATATATCTTAATAGATTGCATAGGCACTTCATCTTCTACTACTCCACCGTGCGGATGGAAAGAAGTCAGGCCGATACCATCTTCAATGTTAGGTAAAATGCGATCTAAAGTTCTACGATCTAATAGCGTACCTTTTTCTACAATGATTTCCCCAGTTTCTGGGTCTACAAGTGTTTCAGCAATACGTTGATTGAAAAGTCTGTTCTTGATATGAAGCTTTTTATTAATCTTGTATCTTCCAACACTTGCCAAATCATAGCGTTTAGGGTCGAAAAATCTAGACTCTAATAAACTTTTTGCGTTTTCAACCGTTGGTGGTTCACCAGGGCGTAGACGCTCATATATTTCTAGTAATGCCTTTTCTGTGCTTTCTGTGTTATCCTTATCTAAAGTATTGCGAAGGTACTCGTTTTCGCCAAGAAGATCAATGATTTCCTGGTCGGAACCGAATCCAAGAGCACGCAAAAGAACCGTTACTGGTAGTTTACGAGTACGATCTATACGAACATATACAACATCTTTAGCGTCAGTCTCGTATTCTAACCATGCACCACGGTTTGGAATAACAGTAGCCGAAAAGCCTTTTTTACCATTTTTATCTACTTTTCCGCTGTAATACACACTTGGAGAACGCACTAACTGAGATACAATAACACGTTCTGCACCATTAATAACGAACGTACCAGTATCCGTCATCAACGGGAAATCACCCATAAATACATCCTGGTCTTTAACTTCACCAGTTTCTTTGTTAATGAGACGAACCTTCACACGTAAAGGAGCTGAGTATGTAACATCTCTTTCCTTTGATTCTTCAACAGAATATTTAGGTTCCCCTAAGCTATAGTCGATGAATTCTAAAGATAGATTTCCTGTGAAGTCTTCAATCGGGGAAATGTCATGAAACATTTCTCTTAACCCCTCATCAAGGAACCATTGATAAGAAGATGTTTGAATCTCTATTAGATTTGGTAAATCTAATACTTCACTAATGCGAGCATAACTTCTGCGTTGGCGGTGTCGTCCGTATTGAACTAGTTGACCTGTCAACTGATTCACCCCTCGTATCAAGCGTTATTAATAGTAGTTTAAAAAATATAAACCACTCAAAGCCAAACATAAAAAAACATTCAACATGGAAACAATGCTGCTTAAACGAATCCATGTTAAAAATAAAAAATGGTTTCAATACAGAAAACCACGTTTTTACAATCGCTCTATTGATTTTACTATCTTTTCCAAGCATACTAATTTTATACATGCAAAATACATAAAATTATTAGTGCTCAGAAAAATACATATTGGCATTAAACAATGCTACCATAACAAAAAAACCAAGTCAACCCTTTTTTGATTTGATGATGGAGTAGCCTTTTTTCTTTGTCACAACTTCCACTTCCTCAAACAATGATTCCAATTTCTCCATTGCAGAAGGAGCTCCCTGTTTCTTTTGGATCACAATCCACAGTTCACCTTTTGGCGCCAAATGCGTCCAAGCTTTTTCTAAAATTTCATGAACTACTTTTTTACCAGCGCGGATCGGAGGATTAGAAAGTATTGCCGCATAGTCGGTGGTAGTGACATTTTCATAGATATCACTAGTGAAAACCGTGATGTTTTCCACTTTGTTAACAGAACCGTTTTCTTTGGCAAGTTCGACAGCTCGTTCATTGACATCAATCATGTCCACGTGACGATGTGGATAAAATTTTGCAAGAGACAATCCAATCGGACCATATCCACAGCCAACATCCAGAATGCGACCTTCCACTTCCGGTTCTTCAAAAGCCTCTATCAGCACTTTTGATCCAAAGTCCACTTCTTTTTTTGAAAAAACACCGCTATCCGTTATGAAAGAAAAGTTGTTACCTTTCAAATCAAATTTCCATTGTTGACGGTTGCTTTCCACAGATGGCTTGTTTGTATAATAATGATTCGTCATATTTAGTCTCCTTATCTGAAAAGCTATCACTAACTTTTCACCAAATCAACTTCATATATTAGCACCCTTGAAAAAGACAGTAACCAGGCGGTCCTTACGTCAAGTGTGGCACCGTTTAAAAAAAGCCCGCTAACACGTAGCGAGCTTTCCTTTTAAAGAGCCTGTAATTACTTAACTTCTACAGTTGCTCCAACTTCTTCAAGTTTAGCTTTGATTTCTTCAGCTTCTTCTTTAGCAACGCCTTCTTTAAGAGCTTTAGGAGCGTTATCTACAACTTCTTTAGCTTCTTTAAGACCAAGGCCAGTGATTTCACGTACTACTTTGATAACCTTGATTTTTTGTCCACCAGCGTTAGCTAGTACTACGTCGAATTCAGTTTGCTCAGCAGCAGCTTCAGCAGCTCCGCCACCAGCTACAGCTACAGGAGCAGCAGCAGTTACACCAAATTCTTCTTCGATTGCTTTTACTAGGTCGTTTAGTTCTAAAACAGTCATATTTTTAACCGCTTCAATGATTTGTTCGTGTGTCATTGTTAATTTCCTCCTTAGATATTATAAGTTTTATTGTTTTTTCTTACTTAACTTGCTAGATCGAAATTAAGCGCCTTGCTCTTCTTTTTGATCTGCAACTGCTTTCGTAACAAGAGCCAAGTTGCGGATTGGAGCTTGAAGGACGCTAAGCAACATGGAAAGAAGACCTTCGCGGGATGGAAGTTCAGCAAGAGCTTTCACTTCTTCAACCGTTGCAACATTTCCTTCGATTACACCAGCTTTGATTTCTAATGCTTCGTGCTTTTTCGCGAAGTCATTAAGGATCTTAGCAGGAGCTACTACATCTTCAGTAGAGAATGCGATAGCGTTAGGTCCTGTTAATGCGTCGTTAAGTCCGTTGATGTCTGCTGCTTCAGCCGCACGGCGAGTTAAAGAGTTTTTGTAAACCTTGAACTCAACACCTGCTTCACGAAGTTGTTTACGAAGTTCAGTTACTTCCGCAACGTTAAGTCCACGGTAGTCAACTACGATAGTAGATACAGAACCTTTAAACTTGTCAGCGATTTCTCCAACAGCTTGTTTTTTTACTTCAACTGCTTTGCTCATCGTTACACCTCCTAAAAAGTTGGTTACCACTTATACCGACCGGTGTACATAAAGAATGCCTCCACGCAGGTGGAGGCAGAAGTTTTATCGTTAAAAGCACAAGGCTTTATATCGTAAAAATTCACACCTCGGTAGGAAATTAAGCCAATCGGCACCTACTGTCTACGGTACAAACAATATCATTTTTATAAACACAACGATTATTATAACCGTCTAGTTATCTTGTGTCAATATGTTAGTTTTTGGTAGCTACGAAAGTAGAAGCATCAACTTTTACTCCAGGGCCCATTGTAGAAGTAACAGCAATGTTCTTCATGAATGTACCTTTTGCAGCAGCCGGTTTAGCTTTTAGTAAAGTCTCATAGATAGTTGTGAAGTTTTCAACAAGCTTCGTATCTTCGAAAGAGATTTTACCAACTGGTACGTGGATGTTACCGGATTTATCAAGACGGTATTCAACTTTACCAGCTTTGATCTCGTTAACAGCTTTAGTTACATCAAATGTAACTGTACCAGTTTTAGGGTTTGGCATTAAACCTTTAGGTCCTAATACGCGTCCTAGTTTACCAACTTCACCCATCATGTCTGGTGTAGCAACGATTACGTCGAAATCGAACCATCCTTGGTTGATTTTCGCGATCATGTCAGCATCCCCAACATAGTCAGCTCCAGCAGCTTCTGCTTCTTTCGCTTTTTCGCCTTTAGCGAAAACTAGGACTTTTTGAGTTTTACCAGTTCCATGAGGAAGCACTACTGCTCCACGGATCTGTTGGTCATTTTTACGAGGGTCAACTCCAAGACGGAATGCAACTTCCACAGTAGCGTCGAACTTCGCAGTGTTTGTTTTCTTAACTAATTCGATAGCTTCGTTAACAGAGTAAGCCGTTTGACGGTCTACAAGTTTCGCAGCTTCGATGTACTTTTTACCTCTTTTAGCCATTTTAAACGTCCTCCTTATGTGGTTTTAGCGGAATAACCTCCCACGAATAAAGGTTGCGAATTGGCCATAAACCAAAATCCGCAACCCTGAACAGCAGTTAAATCAAAAGCAATGGGATTAGTCTTCGATGACGATACCCATGCTACGAGCAGTACCTTCAACCATGCGCATTGCAGCTTCTACGCTTGCAGCGTTTAGATCTGGCATTTTCGTCTCCGCAATTTCGCGTACTTTATCACGCTTAACTGTTGCAACTTTATTACGGTTTGGTTCACCAGAACCAGACTCAATACCAGCTGCTTTTTTAAGTAAAACTGCAGCAGGTGGAGTTTTCGTAATAAATGTAAATGAACGGTCTTCAAAAACCGTGATTTCAACAGGGATAATCAATCCAGCTTGATCTGCTGTACGAGCGTTAAACTCTTTACAGAAACCCATGATGTTAACACCTGCTTGACCTAGTGCTGGTCCAACTGGTGGTGCTGGGTTAGCTTTCGCTGCTGGAATTTGTAGCTTTACCATTTTTATTACTTTTTTAGCCACGAGACACACCTCCTTAAGTCCGTGATGTGGTATCTGGGATTTCTCCCTCCCACTCAACTCATTCTTTATATATTTAATAAAGAATATTTTTTATTAATAGTCTCTGTTTCAGAGACATACTGACCTTTGAAATAATATCATTTTTACGAAACTATTTCAAGTTTTTTTACATTATAATTTTTCAATCTGTGTAAAGTCAAGCTCCACAGGGGTTTCACGGCCGAACATATTCACTAGAACTTTCACTTTATGCTTGTCTTTATCCAGCTCTACGATGTGGCCAGTGAAGTTTGCAAATGGTCCTTCTGTTACTTTTACGGATTCTTTCAAATCGAAGTCTACTTCTACTTGCTTTTCCATCATGCCCATTCTCTTCAGAATGAATGCAATTTCATCATCCAATAGAGGTGTTGGCTTGGAACCGGAGCCGCTTGATCCTACGAAACCTGTTACTCCAGGTGTGTTACGTACAACATACCAAGAGTCGTCAGTCATGACGATTTCTACTAGAACGTAACCTGGGAAAACTTTTTTCTTGGTTACTTTCTTTTTGCCGTTTTTGATGTCTGTTTCTTCTTCTTCAGGAACTACGACACGGAAGATCTTGTCTTGCATCCCCATCGATTCTACTCGTTTTTCTAAGTTCGCTTTTACTTTATTCTCATATCCGGAATAAGTATGAACAACGTACCAGTTTTTCTCCATTGTTTAGGACTTGTGTCCGTCCCTCCCTTTTCTAGCATTTTATTTTTGAGACTATAAATGGTAATCATCAGGATTCCGTTGGACTCCCTGTTGATTTCCGTTATGGGTGTTCGCTTTCCTAGGGGCGGTGCTTGAGCCTCCTCACAACGCTCGGGGGTCTCAAGCTACCGCTATCTCCCTCAGGAGTCTCACACCCTTCACTACAATCAACAGGGGTAGTTTGGTTAATCACCAAGAATACTGCCTATTAAAAATCAGTGAAACTAGCAAAACACCGTGGTGTTTTTTCCCAAATGAAAAAACCCGTTGAACGGGCTTTTTGTCAGAAAGTATTATTTACATTATACCATGATATAACATTACTTATTCAAGAGCAAAAGGAATAAGGAAAAAATTATTGTTTGCTCTTAAGTGATTAGTTAATCAAAGCACGGATTAACTCGGAAATACCTAAGTCAATAACCCAGAAAAACACTGCTACAAACAATACTGTTGTTACTACTGTAATTGTGTAGCGAGTTAGTTCTTGGCGTTTTGGCCAGCTTACTTTTTTCATTTCGCGAGCTACATCACGAAAAAAATTAGTCAAACGTCCCATCCATGTAACCTCCAACCCCAGATAGTGATCTATTTTGTCTCCCGATGAACGGTGTGAGCATTACAAACTTTACAAAACTTCTTTATCTCTAATCGCTCTGCGCTTTGTGATTTTCCTTTCACTGTTGAATAGTTGCGGGAAGAGCACGTCGCGCAAGCAAGTGCTACCTTACTTTGCATGTGTTACACCACCAAAACATAGATGTCCCTAAAAATGTAACATAGGCGTAATAATTAGTCAATGTGATTTGAAGGCGCCACCATTCGGTATTTTGGCCTACGAGATGTAACTGTTTATAACGTGATCTCTCTCAGCTCCAAGTACCTTTCTAACTTACGTTTAACCCTTTGTAATGCGTTGTCGATGGATTTTACATGCCGGTTTAAATCTTCTGAAATTTCCTGATAGGAACGTCCGTCCAGGTAAAGGGCAAGAACCTTTCTCTCAAGGTCGCTCAGCAACTCCCCCATCTTAACTTCTATATCATCAAATTCCTCTTGATTTATGATTAATTCTTCAGGGTCCATAACCTTAGCACCCGAAATGACATCCATTAATGTGCGGTCCGATTCTTCGTCATAGATAGGCTTGTCCAATGATACGTACGAATTCAATGGAATATGCTTCTGTCTTGTAGCAGTTTTAATCGCAGTAATGATTTGTCTTGTAATGCATAGTTCGGCAAATGCCTTGAAAGAAGTCAACTTGTCCTCTTTAAAGTCTCGGATTGCCTTGTATAGACCTATCATCCCTTCTTGCACAATATCCTCGCGATCTGCACCAATAAGAAAATAGGATCTAGCCTTCGCGCGAACGAAGTTCTTATACTTGTTGATTAAATAGTCTAGCGCTTCACTATCACCTAAATGCACAAGTTCTACCATCTGTTCGTCTTCCATAAGCTCTAATATCCTGTTAGCATTTCTTGGATCGCTCACTATCACACCTATCCCTCCGACTGAATCAGTAGATAGAAATATTATACAGTAGGCATAAATTGACCGTCAACCACTCATCGCTGTCCTCGGCGCCATTTTTCGAAAATTGCTGAAATTTCATGGTCCAGTTCAATGCGTTTTGACGGCTTTTCGTTGGTAAATTTTGTTACGCGTTTTTTTATTCTTTCCTCGATAGCGTTTGACTCATTTAACAGTTCACGAGCAGATTTCCGCAACGCACCTTGACCGAAGATAGCCCATTGTTCTGTAAAGTCAGAAGTGGCAACATGAATTTGTGTGCGGATGTCACTTAAGCTGATTGCGAGTTTTTCGATCCTTTCATCGGCTGTTTCGTTTTCACGAGTATAAATGACTTCCACGCGATGATTTTTGTACTTTGTCTCTATTCCCTGTGACATATGTGCATCAAAAACAATAATTACCTTGTAGCCTGTATACGCCTGGTACTCTGCCATTCTAGAAATAAGGATATCACGGGCCATTGCGAGATCCTGATCTTTCAAAACCCTTAGCTCCGGCCACGCACCGATAATGTTATATCCATCTACCAGTAGAATATCCATTCTTCCTTACTCTCCTGCCGACAATCTTTTGCGGAAAACCTCATACATTAATAAACTTGCTGCTACTGATGCATTTAATGACGTGACTTTTCCTACCATCGGTAAAGATACAAGAAAATCGCATTTTTCTTTTAAGAGTCTGGCCATTCCTTTTCCTTCACTGCCGATGATAAGCCCAAGCGGCAAGGAGCCATCCATTTTCGTATAATCAACCGTTCCTTTTGCATCTGTACCGAAGATCCAAAGCCCTCGCTCTTTCAGCTCGTCCACTGTTCGGGCAAGATTGGTTACTCTCACAACCGGTATATGCTCAATGGCACCTGTGGAGGCTTTAGCAACTGTTGCAGTCAAACCTACCGCTCTGCGCTTAGGTATGATGATGCCGTGTGCCCCTACTGCATCTGCTGTACGCATGATGGAACCTAAGTTATGGGGATCTTCAATCTCATCAAGAATCAGAAAGAATGGATCTTCGTTTCGCTGTTCTGCAGCTTTATACAAATCGTCAAGCTCTGCATAGTCATAGGCAGCGACAGAAGCGACGACGCCTTGATGATTTCCCTCCACCATCTGGTCAATTTTTTTACGGGGAACGAATTGTACAAGAACATTCGCTTCCTTTGCCATGGCAATCACTTGTTGGATAGAGCCTTTTTGACCACCTTCTGCAATCCATAGCTTGTTGATTTCTCGATTCGATTTAAGTGCTTCTAGGACCGGGTTTCTTCCCATAATGAATTCTTTTGTCATCTCTATTCACCTCTCTTGCTGTCTACCAGTTCTATGCAGGTAAACACGATTTCTTCCATGCGGTCTATGTCTTCACGTAAATAATGATAGCCGATCAGCGCTTCAAATGCGGTAGAGTAGCGGTATGTCTGCACGTCCGTATTTTTTGGTACGGAACCGGACTTGGCATTGCGCCCCCGCCTGATCACACCTTGTTCTTCTTCGGTAAAAAATTCACGCTCCATCAGTTGGTGAAGCAGATGTGCCTGCGATTTCGCAGACACATAGTTTGTTGCAGCCCGGTGCAACTGGTTTGGGCGAATCTTTCCGGATTTCAAAAGGTGGTGGCGGATGTATCCTTCATACACCGCATCCCCCATATAGGCAAGCGCTAGACTATTTAATTGCTTAGCATCTACTTGTGTTTTGCTCATTCAGATATTAGCCTCTTTTCCAACGCGTGCCTTGTGCTGTATCTTCGAGGATGATATTTCTCGCTTTCAATTCGTCACGAATCTCATCCGCTCTTGCAAAATCACGGTTTTTCCTTGCATCGATTCGCTGTTGGATCAAGCTTTCAATTTCCTCATCCAATAGTTCTTCCTCGGCGGTAAGGGACACACCGATAACAGAAAATAGTTCTTCAAACTGGGCAATGAAAGCCTGCAACACTTTTTCAGATGTATTTTTCCCGTTTAAGTAAAGGTTGGCTTGTTTCGCCATATCAAACAAAACTGAAATGGCATTGGCTGTATTAAAATCATCATCCATTACTTGAATGAATTCATTTTTAAATCCTTCTACTTTTTCTGTCCATTCTACATCATCAGTTGCAAGGTCTGCTGTATTGTCCAAACGATGCTTTAAGTTAGCGTAAGCTGTTCGAATACGGTCCAGGCCGTTTTTGGTGCTTTGCAGCAGCTCCTCATTATAGTTGATTGGATGGCGATAATGGACGGAAAGCATAAAGAAACGCAATAATTGCGGGTCATGCTTTTTGATGATGTCATGAACCAATACGAAATTACCAAGCGATTTGGACATCTTTTCATTATCGATATTAATATACCCATTGTGCAACCAATAGTTAGCAAATGTCTTACCTGTCAACGCCTCGGATTGGGCGATTTCATTTTCATGATGCGGGAAGGACAAATCCTGTCCACCGGCATGGATATCAATGGTGTCTCCAAGATATTTGCGCGCCATTGCCGAGCATTCGATATGCCACCCAGGTCTGCCATTCCCCCATGGACTTTCCCAATAGATTTCACCCTCTTTTGCCGCTTTCCATAGGACAAAATCAAGTGCATCTTGTTTCTTATCTCCTACTTCAATACGAGTTCCAAGCTGAAGGTCCTCTATCGGTTGATGTGAAAGCTTTCCATACTCCTTAAACTCGCGGGTTCTGTAATAAACATCTCCACCAGACTCATAGGCATATCCTTTTTCAATCAATGCTTCAATGAACTCTATAATAATGTCCATGCTTTCTGTCACTCTTGGGTGGACAGTTGCTTGTTTGCAACCCAGAGCTGAAACATCTTCGTGGTAGGCTTCAATAAAACGTTGGGCAATGGTCGGCACATCTTCTCCTAATTCATTTGCAGCCTTAATCAGCTTATCATCCACATCCGTAAAATTAGAAACGTAATTCACTTCATAGCCGCGGTATTCTAAGTATCTTCTGACCGTATCAAACACGATTGGCGGTCTTGCATTCCCGATATGAATGTAGTTATATACGGTCGGTCCGCACACATACATCTTTACCTTGCCCTCTTCAAGCGGGACAAACTTTTCCTTTTGACGTGTTAATGTATTATAAAGATGAATGGTCATCTATTTTCTTCCTCTCTTTTAAAAGTAGCAGTTCATTTTGCAGGCGGGCTATTTGATTTTCCAATTCCACAAACCTGTCACCTGTCGGATCTGGCATTTCGTGGTGATTCAAATCTCTTTTCACCTTCACTCCATCTTGTATGACAATCTTTCCTGGTATGCCGACAACTGTTGAGTTGGCAGGTACGTCCTTCAATACGACCGACCCCGCTCCAACTTTGGAGTTTTCACCGATTGTGATGGAACCCAACACTTTGGCACCAGTAGCAATAAGTGCGTTGTCCTGTATGGTAGGATGTCGTTTTCCTTTTTCTTTCCCGGTACCGCCGAGAGTTACTCCTTGGAAGACAGTAACATTATTCCCAATTTCACAGGTTTCTCCTATGACAACTCCCATTCCGTGGTCAATAAAAAATCTGCGGCCGATTTTGGCACCTGGATGAATTTCGATTCCGGTGAAGAACCGGCTCACTTGAGAGATGGCTCTTGCTATGAAGAACATTTTTCTTTTAAAGAATGCATGTGCAATCCGATGTGCCCATACAGCATGAAGGCCGGAATAGGTTAGGATTACTTCGAAATAATTTCTTGCAGCTGGGTCTTGTTCAAATACCACTTCTATGTCTTCCTTTAGTGTGCGAAACATGGAGCACCTCCTTTCTTCTGTCCATAAGTGTTTATCAAAAATAAAAACGCCTCCGTGTCATTGACACAGAGACGCTTATGGCGCGGTTCCACTCTGTTTGGATATGGGTTGACTTATAGAAGGACCCATATCCCCACTTAAGCCTCGTAACGGGAGGTTGCCGCTGTCACTTACTCAGCTTTAAGGCCTTTTAGTAACAGACTCCGAGGTGCATTTCAAAAAGGTCATCACATGAATCGCTTGCAGCCATGGCGATTCTCTCTGGAAAGGATGTACCTTTTCTACTCTCCTCTTCAACATTCATCTATGGTTATCTCGTTTAAAAATATGTTAGTTCTATCATATTATGTTTTACGTAAAATGTTAACCGATTAGCTTTGACAATCTTGCTAAAACTGTATCTTTTCCTAGTAGATGGATCGTTTGCGGCAGGTCACGACCATGTGTTTGGCCAGTCGTTGCCACACGGATCGGCATGAACAACTTTTTCCCTTTATGACCCGTAGCTTTTTGAACAGCTTTCGTTGCAGCTTTGATGTTGTCTACAGAGAAGTCCTCCATCTCTTCCAATTCCTTATGGAAGGCAACCATTACTTCTGGTACTTGTTCTTCAGCCAGGACAGCTTTTGCTTCTTCGTCGTATTCAATATGCGTTTGGAAGAACATATCCGTCAATTCCACAATTTCCGCTCCAAAACTCATCTGCTCTTGGTAAAGTCCGATAAGTTCTTTCGCCCAAGCCTTCTGAACCTCTGTCATTATTTCTTCCAGACGACCTGCTTTTATTAGGTGCGGCAAGGAAAGATCAACAAGTCGTTCCAGGTCCATTGTTTTAATGTATTGGTTATTCATCCACGTTAATTTGTTTGTATCAAATACCGCTGGTGATTTGGATAAACGAGCAGTGTCAAAAATCTCAATAAATTGCTCCTTGGAGAAGACTTCCTCTTCGCCGACTGGAGACCAGCCAAGCAAGGCAATAAAGTTGAACAAAGCCTCAGGCAGATAGCCAAGCTCCTCATATTGCTCAATAAACTGGATGATGGACTCATCACGTTTACTTAATTTTTTACGACTTTCGTTCACTATTAACGTCATATGACCAAATACAGGAACATCCCAGCCTAATGCTTCAAAAATCATGATTTGTTTAGGTGTGTTTGAGATATGATCGTCACCACGAAGGACGTGAGAAATCTGCATCAGGTGATCATCCACAGCTACCGCAAAATTGTAAGTAGGTGTTCCATCCTTTTTCACGATAACAAAGTCACCAATGCCATCCGACTCAAAAGATACGTCACCTTTTACCATGTCTTGGAACTTAATTTCTTTTCCTTTTGGCACGCGGAAGCGAATGCTTGGTTCTCTTCCTTCTTCTTCAAATGCTTTTTGCTCTTCTACAGTTAAGTTGCTATGCTTGCCAGAGTAGCTAGGGTTCTCTCCACGGGCAATCTGTTCTTCGCGCTCCGCTTCCAGTTCCTCTTCCGTACAATAGCATTTATAGGCAAGCCCTTTTTCTAAAAGCTCATTATAAAATTTGGTGTAAATTTCATTACGTTCTGATTGGCGGTATGGGCCATATTCACCACCGACATCGACGCTTTCATCCCAGTCCATTCCAAGCCACTTCAAATATTTCAGCTGGCTTTCTTCTCCGCCTGCGATATTACGTTTTTTGTCTGTATCTTCAATACGAATGATGAATTTCCCGTTTTGGCTGCGTGCAAACAGGTAGTTGAATAGTGCGGTTCTGGCATTTCCTATATGTAAGTGCCCTGTTGGACTTGGGGCATATCGTACACGAACTGTCATGTTTTGTTACCTCCATTTTCCGTCGGCTTTCGGGCCCGGACGGTTTTTAAAACTAAGCATTATTTTAACATAAAAATGCTGGAGCACGTAGCTATTTCTTTCTATGGTTTTGTTATAACGCCGCTGTTGATTTCCGCAAATGGCTTCGCTTTCCTAGGGGCGCTGCTGGAGCCTCCTCGGCTTACGCCTGCGGGGTCTCCACCTAGCGCTATCTCCCTCAGGAGTCTTCGCCTTTTGCTCCAATCAACAGCTAGATATCACGTCTTACAAAAACTATCTCTTTATTAAGAGGACGGCTGCTTGGGCGGCGATTCCTTCTTCTCTGCCGGTGAAGCCGAGCTTTTCGGTGGTTGTGGCTTTTACATTGACTTGTTCCACGTCCGATTCTAGTAGTTCTGCTATTCGTTTGCGCATCGGTTCGATATGTGGAGCCATTTTTGGTTTTTGTGCAATGATGGTACAGTCCACATTTCCAAGTGTATAGCCTTTTTCTTTTACTATTGCCCATACCTGCTCCATTAAAACAGCGGAATCTGCATTTTTGAATGCCGGGTCTGTGTCTGGGAAGTGTTTTCCGATATCTCCTTCTCCAATTGCGCCTAAGCATGCGTCGGAGATTGTATGTAATAGTACGTCCGCATCTGAGTGTCCTAGCAGCCCTTTTTCATAAGGGATGGTGATGCCTCCGATTATTAGTGGTCTGCCTTCTGCAAACTGATGTACGTCAAAACCTTGTCCAATTCGAAACATAGTGCACCTCATTTATCATAGAGTATTATTTTTGTAAAAAAGCTTTTGCAAGGATTAGATCTTCTGGTGTGGTTAGTTTGAAGTTTTCGTATTCGCCTTGTACTATGTGTACCGGCACTTGGATACGTTCTACGAGACTTGCTTCATCGGTCCCTAAATAGTTTTCTGTTTTTGCTTTTTCGTGCGCGGCTTTCAGGATTGGATACCGGAAAGCTTGAGGCGTTTGGATGGACCATAAGCTGGATCGCTCCACCGTTTCTTCCACTATTCCCGCCACGCTAACACGTTTTATCGTATCTTTAACAGGCACACCTACAATTGCAGCTCCATCTTTGGACGCTTTTTCCACCAGATTGTGAATGACGTCCCGAGAAATGAAAGGCCTTGCTCCATCATGAACAAGTACAATTTCTGCTGATTGAAGCGATGTAAGCCCATTATACACGCTATCCTGTCGCTCATCTCCACCAAGGACCATTTCTTTTATTTTAGGTACCGGGTATTGGATAAGAAGTTCTTTGAATATATCTTTTTCTTTTTCATTGATGACTAGTTTAATCTCTTTACACCATGGGTCCGCTTCAAAGACGGAGAGGGTATGTATGATGACAGGTTTCCCCTCAAGCTCGATGAACTGCTTGTTTTTCCCTGCTTTCATCCGCTTTCCTTGTCCTGCTGCTAGTACGATTACTTGGTAGTTCATTGTTTTACTCTCCCGTGAGTGTTGTTTTTTCACAAAATAACTTATACCCTCTAAGCATAGCTTAAGAGGGTAAGAGTATGTTATTGGAGGTTGTCGTTTCACCTCCGCTGATGATTTCCGCGCCAGGCCTCGCCTTTCGCTTCATTCATCAGCTATGGTATTTGAATTCCATAGGTTTTACTTATAACGCAGCCCGTTCTAGTTGTTTGGGCTTGGCAAAGATCATTCGTCCGGCAGATGTCTGGAGGACGCTTGTGACTAGTACCTGGATGTGCTTGCCGATGTAATCACGGCCTTCTTCCACTACAATCATGGTACCGTCATCTAAATATGCGACACCTTGATTATGTTCTTTTCCGTCTTTAATGACTTGTACAGTCAACTCTTCGCCAGGAAGAACGACCGGCTTGACCGCATTGGCAAGATCGTTGATATTTAACACTTCAACATTTTGGAGCTCACATACTTTGTTTAAGTTAAAGTCATTGGTAACTACTACACCAGAGGTCAACTTTGCTAGCTTCACAAGCTTAGAATCCACTTCCTGGATATCTTCAAAATTCCCTTCATATATCTCTACTTTTATCGCTAATTCTTTTTGAATTCTGTTTAGAATATCTAATCCACGTCGACCACGATTTCGTTTTAATACATCGGAAGAATCAGCGATATGCTGAAGCTCTTCTAGAACAAATCGCGGAATGACGATTGTTCCTTCTAGAAAACCAGTTTGGCATATATCGGCCACCCTGCCATCAATAATAACGCTCGTATCCAAGATTTTCAGCTTCTTTGAGGATAAATCCAACTCATCATCTTCTACTGATTTTTTCTTACCAAATTTTGAAGAGATGGAAAATAAACTTACCAATTCATCTCGCTTCTTAAAGCCTACTTGAAAACCAAGGTATCCTAATAAAATGGTAATGAAAATAGGGAAAATGGCACTGACAAAAGGGATTCTCTCCAAAGGAATAACTGCTAGATACGCAACAATCAGTCCAAAGATAAGTCCTAGACTACCAAATAACACATCGGTAACAGGCGCTTTCACTAAAGATTCCTCTATCCATTTAATGAATCCTACAACATAATCCACTAACCAAAAAGTAAGGATAAAAAATATAATTGCTCCTAAAATAGCAACAGTATAAGGCTTCGTAAGAAAAGGGATATCCCCTAGATCCAAGAGAGAAAACAGCTCGGGAATGAAAAAGATCCCCAGTGTTCCGCCAAGGATTAAAAAGAATAGTTGAACCGTACGCCTTAACATTGCCTCACCTCCCTTTATTCATTATAAACAGTTTCCATTAAATAAAACGTCGAAAAAACTTTTAATTTACTTTTGTAAGGATTTTGTCACATTCCTGATTTTACGGCTTACATTTGACGGTCTATTAATAGCTGATCTTGTATTCGTTTTAATCCCTCTTTGATTTTTCGCGCTCGCACCTCACCAATCCCGTCCACTTCATCCAGTTCCTCCACGGTTGCATGAAGGATATGCTTTAAATTCCAGAACTTGCAGACAAGGTTTTCAATGACAAGCGGCGGAAGTCTCGGGATCTTATGCAATACTCTATATCCTCTTGGCAGGACAATTTCATCCGGATTCATAAACCCAGAATACCCTAGCATCTTCAGGATAACAGCATCGTCCAATAGATCGGTATTAGCCAACTCCTGCAATCTTCTTAAAATCATAAACGCATCCATCTCTTTATCCAGACAATAATCTTTTATAAGTAGAATCGCTTCTTCTTCAATATGAGCAAGTAGTTCTGTCATTTGTAGACGGATGAGTCTGCCTTCCGTCCCAAGCTCATTTATATAGCTTAGTATTTCATTTTTTATGCGGAGTACCATTTCTATACGATGTATCACCTGTAAAAGTTCTGATAATGATACTTGTTCTTCAAATTCCAAGGCACCTAAATTGGTAATACCTTGATCTAGTACTGTTTTATATTTTTCCAACGTTTGAATCGCTTGGTTTGCCTTCGTAAAAATAACCCCGATATCACGCAATGCATAACGAAAATCGCCTTTATACAATGTAATGACATTACGGCGCTGAGATATCGCTACCACAAGACATCCTGTCTGCTTAGCCACACGTTCTGCTGTTCGATGTCTCATTCCTGTTTCCGTTGAAATGATGGTGGAGTTAGGTGTCAATTGAGCATTGGCATACAATATTTTCGTCCCTTTTTCATTCAGGATGATGGCACCATCCATTTTGGCCAATTCATACACGTAGGCCGGACTGAATGGACAATTGATGGAAAACCCGCCGTCTACCATGTCTTTCACTTTATCATTGAATCCCACCACCACAAGTCCGCCGGTTTGGGATCTTAGAATATTGTTGATTCCTTCCCGAATAGGTGTTCCAGGTGCGATAAACTGTAACGTATCTGCCATTATTTTTTCTTTCTGCCGTTGTTCTTCCATCTCTATCCCCCTAGAGTATATTGAAGAGCCTGTTCAATGGTGTTAACGCCAATCACATTAACCTCTTTTGGAATGGTCCATCCTCCCAGATTTTTCGCGGGTATGATCACTCGTTTGAATCCAAGCTTTGCCGCTTCTTGAACTCGTTGTTCAATGCGGGAGACCCGTCTGATTTCACCTGTCAGTCCCACTTCTCCTATCACCACATCTGTTGGTTCAGATGTTTGGTTACGGAAACTGGAGGCAATGCTGACCGCTACTGCGAGGTCAATGGCTGGTTCATCGAGTTTAACCCCTCCTGCCACTTTCAAGTAGGCATCCTGGTTTTGAAGCAACAGTCCCACTCTTTTTTCAAGCACCGCCATGATGAGAGATACCCTGTTATGGTCGATTCCTGTTGCCATTCTTCTTGGATTCCCATAACCTGTTGGAGAAATCAATGCCTGGATTTCCACCAATACGGGCCTTGTACCTTCCATTGATGCTACAACCGTGGAACCTGCCGCTCCTTTTGAGCGTTCTTCTAAAAAGATTTCTGACGGATTCTTTACTTCCGTCAGCCCCTCTTCCTTCATTTCAAAAATACCAATCTCGTTCGTGGAGCCGAATCTATTTTTCACCGAACGCAAGATGCGATATGTGTGGTGTCTTTCTCCTTCAAAATACAACACAGTGTCCACCATATGCTCCAAAAGGCGCGGTCCTGCAATAGAACCTTCTTTTGTTACATGACCTACGATGAAGACAGCAATATTTTTAGTCTTAGCAATCCGCATCAACTCAGCCGTACATTCTCTAACCTGTGACACACTCCCTGGAGCGGAGGTAACAGCAGGATGATAAACAGTTTGTATGGAATCGACAACAAGCAAGGTTGGTTGTACATCGTCTACTGCTTTTGCAACAAGCTCAAAGTCCGTTTCTGATAAAACAAACAGTTCTTCTGCCTGTACTCCTAATCGATCTGCCCGCAGCTTTGTTTGCTGAACAGATTCTTCCCCCGATATGTATAGGACACGATGTTTTTTTAATGCCAATTGAGAGCACACCTGCAACAACAAAGTAGACTTTCCAATTCCGGGGTCTCCCCCAATAAGAACAAGTGACCCTTGGACCAATCCGCCTCCAAGCACTCTATTGCACTCTTCCATATCTGTATAAATCCTTGACTGCTTTATATTTTCCACTTTCGTGATGGATTCCGCTTTTCTTGCCAGTGTAGATGAGGACGTCGTAAAACCTCCGCGCCTTGGCGTCCTTGACTCTTCAAGTTCCTCCACCATTGTATTCCAAGCATTGCACCCGGGACATTTCCCCATCCACTTAGGAGACTCATACCCGCATTCCTTACACATAAACTTTGTCTTACGCTTTGCCATCCAAAAATCCTCTCTATATTAACAATAATCTTTATGAAAAGAGTATAATAAAAATACCATTGTTTTCCTTCTTTTATGATACCTTATTTCACATAACTTACGCTAATCTAAACCATTGGAAAATACAAGAAAGGAGGAAAGCCCTTATATCAAGAGCTAACCTCCACTTCTATTCAGCCATGTAAAACGACCATCAACCTTATTTTACTTTTTCCACATCACGGACAACAAATTCTCCGTCTACCACATCTAATGAGATTTTCTTGCCTTTCTCGATATTTCCTTTTAACAGCTCTTCTGATAGTTTATCTTCCACGTGCTTTTGGATGGCACGGCGCAACGGTCTTGCACCATATTCCGGATCATAGCCTTCTTCTGAAATCTTTTCTTTTGCAGCATCTGTCAGCTCCAAGTCGATATCCTGTTCTTTCAGGCGTTTCGTTAGCTGCTCAGATAGCAACGTTACAATTTCTTTCAAGTGTGTCTTCTCTAAAGAGTGGAACACAATCATTTCATCAACACGGTTTAGGAACTCCGGACGGAACGCCTTTTTCAGCTCATCCATTACTTTCCCTTTCATGTCTTTATAGTTCTGGTTCTCATCCTGTACATTGAAACCTACATATTTGTTGCGTTTTAAGGCATCTGCACCAACATTCGATGTCATAATAACAAGCGTGTTGCGGAAGTCTACCGTGCGACCTTTCGAATCTGTCAAACGGCCATCCTCTAACACTTGTAGTAGAATATTGAACACATCAGGATGTGCCTTTTCAATTTCATCTAACAGAATAACAGAATACGGTTTGCGACGTACCTTCTCCGTCAATTGGCCGCCTTCATCATATCCAACATAACCTGGAGGGGAACCAACAAGACGGGAAGTTGAATGCTTCTCCATATACTCGGACATATCAATACGAATCATCGCATCCTCGTCACCGAAGATAGATTCAGCTAGGGCTCTTGCAAGTTCCGTTTTACCTACCCCAGTTGGTCCAAGGAAAATGAAGGATCCTATTGGACGCTTCGGATCTTTCAAGCCAGCACGTGCACGACGAACAGCTTTCGATACAGCTTTAACTGCTTCATCTTGCCCAATGACACGGGAGTGCAATAAAGATTCCATGTTTAACAGTTTATCTGTTTCTGTTTGTGCCAGTTTAGATACCGGAATTCCCGTCCAGCTTGATACCACCATCGCAATATCTTCCACTGTCACCTCAGAATTCTCTTGTCCTTGTTTTTCTTTCCACGTTTTCTTTGTTTCTTCTAATTGTTCACGAAGACGTTGCTCTGTATCTCTTAAGGAAGCCGCCTTTTCAAACTCCTGGCTCTGTACGGCAGCATCTTTCTCGTTGCGAACGGTTTCTAGCTTCACCTCTAACTCTTTTAAGTTCGGAGGTGTTGTAAAGGAACGAAGTCGCACTTTGGATCCTGCTTCGTCAATCAAGTCTATCGCTTTATCTGGCAGGAAGCGGTCAGAAATGTAACGGTCGGAAAGTTTAACCGCCTGCTCAATCGCTTCATCGGTGATAGATACACGGTGATGGGCTTCATAGCGATCGCGAAGTCCTGTCAAAATCTGAATGGACTCTTCTGTCGTCGGCTCATCCACCTGGATTGGTTGGAAGCGTCGTTCAAGTGCTGCATCTTTTTCGATATATTTACGGTACTCATCTAGCGTGGTTGCACCGATACACTGCAACTCTCCACGGGCCAAGGATGGCTTTAAAATATTGGATGCGTCAATGGCGCCCTCTGCACCACCTGCACCTATCAAGGTGTGAAGTTCATCAATGAAAAGAATGATGTTACCAGCTTGACGGATCTCATCCATCACTTTCTTCAGGCGGTCCTCGAACTCCCCGCGATATTTCGTACCAGCAACAACCGTACCCATATCCAATGTCATAACGCGCTTATCACGAAGGATTTCCGGAACTTCGTTACTCACAATTTGCTGTGCGAGTCCTTCAGCAATGGCCGTTTTCCCCACTCCAGGTTCCCCAATCAATACCGGATTGTTTTTTGTTCTTCGGCTAAGTACCTCAATCACACGCTGGATTTCCTTGCTTCGTCCGATAACAGGATCAAGGCTGCCTTCACGCGCGACCGCTGTTAAATCCCTTGCCAAGCTATCTAAAGTAGGTGTATTCACATTGGCAGATGCACCACCTTGATGTCCTCCGGAAGACTCGTTGCTTCCCAGCAATTGCAACACTTGCTGGCGAGCCTTGTTCAAACTCACTCCCAAGTTATTCAATACGCGTGCCGCCACACCTTCACCCTCGCGAATCAAGCCAAGCAATACATGCTCTGTTCCCACATAGGAATGACCAAGTTTACGTGCTTCATCCATGGATAGCTCAATTACCTTCTTCGCTCTTGGTGTATAGTGAGGGATAGACTGTCCGCTGTCCTGACCTCTACCAATGAGGTTTTCCACTTCTTTTTGAATTTTTTCAGGTCCCAGTCCAAGGGCAATTAGCGCTTTCGCAGCAATCCCTTCCCCTTCTCTAACTAGTCCAAGCAGGATATGTTCTGTTCCAATATTATTATGGCTTAGGCGCAATGCCTCTTCTTGTGCCAATGCCAATACTTTTTGCGCTCTTTCTGTAAATCGACCAAACATCATATCCAATCGCCTCCCGAATATTTTATCTATTTAATCGCATTCTTTCCCTAATCAAGCTAGCCCGGCGAACATCTCTTTCATTTGGCTTTAATGGTCCTCCAGCATATTGTTGCAAGAAGCCCGGTTGAGTTAATATCATTAATTCATTCAAAATGGATCTGGAAATGTCGGTGATATAGCCTAAATCTATACCAAGCCGCACATTCGACAAACACTTTGCCGCCTCTTTCGTCTCCATTACCCGGCTATGTGCCAGCAACCCGTATGAGCGAAATACCCTATCTTCTAATTGTATGTTCGAAGTTTTGACTAATGCTTCCCTGGCAGAGCGCTCTTGTGAAAT
This sequence comes from Bacillus sp. RO1, assembly GCF_012524115.1. Classification (GTDB taxonomy): domain Bacteria; phylum Bacillota; class Bacilli; order Bacillales; family Bacillaceae_I; genus Sutcliffiella_A. The sequence goes on from NZ_JAAZWB010000071.1 coordinate 59,762, forward strand.
AAGTTGATGCACAACACCCATAAGATCCTGGACAATATCTTCTTCTGACTTACCAAGTGTCATTTGGTTAGATATTTGAAAGATGTTCCCTAAAGCTTCGCTGCCTTCCCCATAAATTCCTCTAACAACTAATCCCAATTGATTAATTGCCGGAACAATTCTGTTCATCTGCTGAGTCAACACCAATGCGGGCAAGTGCATCATGACGGAAGCGCGCAGCCCCGTCCCCACATTTGTCGGGCAACTCGTTAAGTATCCTCGTTTTTCATCAAACGCATAATCAATCTTTTCTTCTATCCAATCATCCAATGAATTAGCCACCTGCAACGCTTCATTTAATTGAAGTCCGGGAAACAAGCATTGTATCCTGATATGATCCTCCTCATTTATCATAATGCTCACTTCTTCATTCGGTGATAACAAACATGCTCCAAATGCCGAATCCTCCGCCAGTTGTGGACTGATTAAGTGCTTTTCTACCAGCACTCTCTTCTCTAAGGCATTCATTTCCTCCATAAGGAGAAACTCTAGCTCCCCAAGATCCTGGAACTCCTTTTCCCCAAAATGCTGCCTCATGATATCCACTATCTGTTGAGCTTCCTCATTGCTAGACACTGTCGGAAACTGCATCTTTTCTAAATTCCTAGCAAGTCGCACCCTACTACTAAGGACGATATCTGAATCCGGACCCTCCTGCTTCATCCAAGAGCTGACCGCATTATTCAAAAAGTGTTCAAGAGACATCTACTGCTCCCCCTCTCTTTTTTCACTCAATTGCCTTTCCAATTCTCTGATTCTATCTCTAGTATTCGCCGCACTCTCGAATTCTTCCTGTAAAATAAGCTCTTGTAATTCCTCTCTAAGCGAATCTATTTCTTTCCTTACGTGCATACTCCCGCCGATTCGTTTCGGTATTTTCCCTGCATGCACCGTGTTTCCACTATGCAACCTTTTTAATATAGGCTGCATTTTGTCGGAGAAAGTATGGTAACACTCAGAACAACCAAACCGGCCTATTTTCGTAAACTGCGGAAATGTCATCTTACATCGCTCACACTGTAAGATCTTCCGTGGCTCAAGGTCTTCCTGTTGTGGATTGGAAATGGCGTGTTCCGTATTTAACAATCCAGCGATCAGGTTATTAATCGAAAAACCTGAACCACCCGTAAACAATGACATACTGCCTTTTTCTTGAGCACAATGCTCACATATATGAATCTCGGATTTTTCTCCATTAATTATCTTCGTAAAATGCAAAGCAGCCGGACGCTCATTACATTCTTGACATACCATTTTCATCCCCCCTACCGATACTTCAGTGTAGTCAGCATGGCTGTTAACATCCTTGCCCGCAACTCATCTCTTTCAGGCAGGCCCAAATATAAAACAGAGCGATCCATGACACTTACCATTATCTTCGCCTCCCTAGCGGAAATCACCTTCTCTTCCACCAACCGAAAGATTACATCCTCCGCACTAGCTTGGGAAACTCTCACATCTATCAGTTCTATAAGCTGGTCGATTAATTGCAAATGGTCATGCGGCTTAATTTTGATAATCCTAATATACCCGCCGCCCCCACGCTTGCTCTCCACCAAATATCCTCGTTCAATCGTAAACCTAGTATTAATCACATAATTAATCTGAGAGGGCACACATTCAAACTTATCTGCTATCTCACTTCGTTTAATCTCAGCAGAATTCTCCCTGCTGCCCTCTAACACCTGTTTCAAATAATGCTCAATGACATCAGATATGTTCCTCATGCTATCCTCCTATCTGACCTTGACTATCTTTGACTATATGTAAAATATATAAGACCTTCCGAAAAAATTCAATAGATAACCTTTCGCTAAAAACTGTCATTCTGGCGCGTTTGGGGTGTCTTTACGTCAATATATGTAGGGTATTGGATATAGGGAGCGTTTCTTACAAAATAATCTCTCTCAAACAGAATTCCACTTTTGTGTGGTGTTTAAACGTCAATTGGTCAAAATTGTTCAAAAGAATTATTTGGAGGTAAAGACGTCTGTTGGGAGAGATGTAGTAGGTCCTTTTAAGACTTTTAGAAATTGCTGGGGACTAACGGGGCGCAAGAATCTCGTTAGAATGTGGGTAGAGGTAGAAACCTTGGATAGGGGTTTCTGGTTGTGAAGGGCTTTATAACAACAATGGTTAAGACGGAATTTCTACTTTTGAAGGGCTTTATAACAGTGATTAAGATCTATATTATAAAATTCCCCCCTCTTACATGTCCTTAAAACCTCCATGAAGACATTCTCCATGAAAATTTCCCCTTTAAAGTGTCTTCATACTCATAATGAAGACACTATCGAGCAAAATTTTCCCTCAAAAATGTCTTCATCCCCCTGATGAAGACACTCTCACTAAATTTCCCCCTCCCAAGATGTCTTCATTCACTTAACTCCCCCCTCTGCCTACACTCATGAAACACAAAAAAACCAGCGCCTAAGTTAATAAGCACTGGTTTCTTATAAATTTGCCTGGCAACGTCCTACTCTCACAGGGGGAGATCCCCCAACTACCATCGGCGCTGAAGAGCTTAACTTCCG
>NZ_JAAZWB010000072.1 GCF_012524115.1 Bacillus sp. RO1
TGATTTTTAATTGATCCTTTAAGTAGAGGCGTGCAAGCGAAGTGGAACACGTAGCGCGGAAGAAAAAATACGCCAATCCAGTACAGATTAATGTCTATTTTATTGACAGAACTCCATCTTCGGTCAACTTCACAAAAACTTCGGACAATTACCATGATTTAAGCTTATACTTCAGCTAAAGCGGACACTTTCAGGGTACATAAGGACAAAACAACTAAATCCAAAGAGCAGCTATGCAATTAAGCCAATCCAACCTTCCCCTAAAATCAACGAAAAAACCACCGCAACCGAAAGTCCTCAAACTCCCGATCACGGTGGTCTACCCTAAATCAAAATTAGTTTACAATCGCCAATGAAAACGCCTGAGGTCCTTGAGGTACATTATATGCTTGAACCTCTACCGTATATGTCCCACTTTGTGGAGCATTGATAAACACGTTTTCGACGTTATTACGGCCGTCCCAATTATTATTGTAAGGAGCCGTAAAGTCGTTTCCTACATACTGAGTTCCGTTTGGAGCAGTGATTACCAAGTCAAGGTCATTCACAAGCGTTACAGATGCAGATGTGCTTGCAGGAGCATCAGACCAAACTAGAGAAATCTTAAGTGGCTTGCCTGCAGTTGCTGTGAAAGAATATGTTGCCTTCTGGCTAGTTGACAGAGAGCTTGTTTCGTTTACGAATGCAGTATTTAATGACTTATCCAATGTTACACGGCCCCAACCTTGGTTGCCGTTAGGGAAGCCAAGACCCACATCCGTTGCACCAGCGATCAAAGCAGCCTTTAATAGGGATGGCTTAGGTGTGATACCTCTGTTTTTGATAAAATGCTCACGTAATTGTGCCACGTTTCCAGCAACAATCGGTGTTGCCATGGAAGTTCCGCCCATGTACGCGTATTTGCTGTCATGATTTGCCCAGAAGGAAGAATCCGGTGCAAGAGAAGAACGTGCTGATAAGATAAATGTTCCAGGAGCCATTACGTCCGGCTTAATACGACCGTCACGAGTCGGTCCACGGGATGAGAACTGTGCAACATGGTTAATATTGTCCGCATAAGATCCAAAGCTAGGACGCAAGTTTTCAGTTGCTCCAACTGTGATGGCATTTTTCGCAGTACCAGGTGCACTGATAGTCCCGCTATTTGGTCCCTCATTTCCTGCCGCGAAAAGAACCGCCATATCATTTTTACGAACATAGTCATCGACATTTCTGGAATCTGTCGTATAAGCACCGTTTACCGCAGCACCCCATGAGTTCGTATGAATTCGAGCCCCGGCAGTGTACGCTTGACTGAATAAAGTGCTCAGGTTGGATGGAAGCCCGCCCAATCCACCGCTGCTATCCATGATGGATTGAAATACTAGATTTGCTTGTGGTGCCATTCCTTTATTGCTTGTTCCGTTTCCAAGAACAGATCCAGCAACGTGCGTCCCGTGACCGTTTGGATCGTCTGAATTATTTGTTCTCCCTAATGCATATAAAGCGGTAATTTTTCCGCGGAAAGCTTCGTGCATGGAGCTGTCGTTCCGACCAGTATCAAGGCCTGTATCGGCAACCGCGACTGTTTGTCCTTGTCCATATAATCCGTAGCTGCTCTGTGCTACATCCGCTTTGACGATGCCTCTAGCTACATCATTCATCACCTTATATTCCGGCTTAGGAGAGATGTAAAGAACATTATTGTTAGTGGCATATTCTACAACTTCATCTATGCCTTTGAAATTCATCTCTTTGTTATTATGCTTTGCGTCAAGTGCTACAGCTTTTACTAAAGCAGAAGCGCCTTTTGTAAATAAAAGTGGATCTACCTTATAAAGAGGCAAATACGGCTCTACTGATTCTAAGTGAGCAATGCCGTTTGTTGCCTTCGCAACATCACCTTTGTATTCCACGATGTAAGCATAGTCCGGTATGTAATCTACAATAGTTGCACCAGTAGATTCCAACTCTTTTCTCGTTTCTTCTAAAATAGGACCATCAAACTGCACAATGTAGAGGCTATTGTCTTTTGGCACGACCTCTAGCTTCTTTTGTAGACCTTTTGGGATTTTAACATTTTCTGTATCTGCTAGAAAAGAAGCTTCACCAATCTTTCCGTTTTTAGCAACTGCTTTCTGTTCTGTGATCTGGCTAACTCCTTTGAAATCTAGTTCAAAGTTGCTTGCTCCTCCAGTTGATGGACTGCTTAGCGCAACAGTTGATAGAATGGTTGCTGCTGATAAAACGGATAAAAACACTTTCTTAGATTGTTTCTTTTTCTTCATCCTCATGCTCATCTCCTCTCAATTGGTAACACAAGAATAATTTAGCATATTAAAGGAAGAATTTATATTGGGAAAATTCAGAATAAAAGACTGAAATAATAGCAGAAATAAGCATTTATTTTCCCAATGGAAAAGATTTGTAGATTTACTTTCATAAGTTGATAATCTAATAAGTGCTAAGTGGTATGAACACAAATTAAAAAACGCTCAAAACTGAGCGTTTTCACTGTTAAAAATCATATTCATCAATAATCTTCTTAGTAATTAGATCATAACCCTTTTCATTAGGATGCAAGGAATCACTGAAATATTTCTTTGACTTTTCCTTGAAAAGATCATTGGTCGAAATGAATTTTATGCGTTCATAGTCATTCACCAACCCTTGACTATTTGTGTTCCACTCATCAATGATACTTTCGTGCTTAGCAGAATCTGGATAGGAATTGTATAGCCCGAGAAATAATATCGGAACGTCTTGATTTTCTTGACGGATTGTCTTGAGGATTTCTTGTATATTCTTCTCATATTCCATAGCGCCTTCTTTTATTTCTTCCTTATTGATTCCTTTTAAGTCGCCGCCATTGCTTTGAATGAGATCATTGGTGCCAATAAAGAGAATGATATAATCAGCGTTGCGAATATCCTTCTGAATGTTAGTAAGTTTCACTTGCTTTACAACACCGTCTGCCTCTTGACCAGGAATACCGTAGTTTTTTACTTTAACGTTTGCGTCTTTCTCTTCCTGGATGAGCTTCTCTAAATTATCCACATATCCTTCACCGGACTTGTCACCGACACCATACGTCAATGAGTCACCTAGAGTGAGCATAGTTTTTGGTGAATGATCAGGTTGATTAGTTTCTTCATTTTTTTGGTAGCCACTATAAAAACCCGCCCCAATAAGGGCAACCACAATTAAGGCGGCAGCATAGATGATTGTTTTCTTCATAGGTGAACCTCCTCAATGTTGTAGAAGTTCCCTGTAATAAAAATAATTAAACAGGCTGTTCAAAACTTTTTCATTATCAGATTCGTTTATTTTAATAGAAAATTGTTTTAAGGAGGGAGATTAAATGAGTTACAAAAGAACCATTCCATTCGGCTTGGCCATCATATTTTTCTGCATCGCCACTTTCGCTTCTTGGTATGAAGGGAGCGAGTTGGTAGATAATTCGTTCGAATGGAAACATACGGCAGTTATTACATCCTGGTTAAATGATGGGGAAGTAGAGAGGGGGAATATATCTCAACTAGATTACTACGTTTACTCTATTAAATTCAAACCGATTTTTCCAGTTATCATGATGCTAAGTTTTATTTATATGGTCTTTGAAATTAGTCGGAAATTTCTGCAGCCTGGAATAAAACTGAACATATTTATGAGTATTCTTGGCGTTATTTTACTAACTGGAGCAGGATTGATATCCGGGTCTCCAACTTCTGGAGCAAATGTTTTTATGATGTCACAAGTATTGGTCGGAACTTTACTTATTGCTCTAGCAGTCTTCCTTCAATTTAGAAAAGTACAAATAGACTAATGTAAAAAGTGCTCTCCCAACAAGGAAGAGCACTTTTTAAATCAATATCTATTACCGTTCTTATCTACATAAACCGATTTCACAATTGTTCGTTCAAATTGATTTCCGTCTTTTGTGGTACCTTTGACATCAAGTGTAATAGTGTAGACACCTTCCTCTTTAAAGTCCACGTCTACCTTCCCTTTATTGGCAACCTTCATCCCGAAGTCTGCTTTCGCCTTACCATCTTTATTAATTTTCACATCTACATTCATATTTTTTACTTTTTGCCCTTTATTTTTCAGTTCAAATGTGGCATCCTCCAAAACAACCTCTTCATTAAGGTCTGTGTGGAAGCCAACGGTCATTAAGTAGGCAGCTTTATCTTTCTTCGCTTTTACGGTCCACTGTCCTTGTTCAGGGGAGGGGATTTGGAACGTATGGTGGTGTCCGCCTTTAAAAATTTCCTGATCGATGGAATGGGCAAAATTCGTATATACCTTTCCGGACGGACTAATCACTTCAATATCTTTAGTTTGTTTGTCGCTCAGCCAATCTAGGTCAATTTTTTGTACATTTTCCTCCACTGTAAAAGTTTGTTTCACTTCTTTTTGGAACTGACCGCCACGATGAAGTGCACTTATGTTGATTGGCTCCTGTTCCATTGGTTCAACAGTTGCAGCTGCCTCGGCAAGTGCAAAGCCGGCTGTCTGAGTAGTTGTAAGGTAAGGACGGAAGTATTGGAATGTACCACCTTCACGGACTGTTGTATGGTTCCAATTGCTTACTTTGACTTGCGTGCTATAGGTTAAACGGGAGTTATTGACGGTAACCGCACCATCATTAGAACCATAGGAACTTAAGTATAATCCACCCCAATAAAGAGCAGATCCGAACCCGCCCCAACTAGTTCCTGCTAAGGTATAAATTTTATTACGGTTTCTATTTGCATGATTATCCATTTGAGGTCGGTAGCTGTTCATATAACCGGTTTGAAGCGAGTAGGTTGCATCATTTTTACTACCAAGAATACTTGCAAGCCAGCTTGCCCAGCCACTGTAAGCAAGGTCTGCCAGCTGCGATCCATAATGAGGGGTGGATAGCGTGATGAGATTAGAAACATAAGGATGCGCTCCATAGTGAACAAGGGCGTTTTGAGAATCGATCCCCCCTTTACTATGCGCAACTATCACTATCTTCTTTTGGTTGAAATGATTGGATATATCACGGATTCGATTATTGATGATGGCACCATTGTCCCACATGTTCTTATCGGGATGAACATCGATGAACGCTGTTTCATATCCGTTATTCAAGGCTGTTTGATACATATTATTGTTTTCCCACCAAGTCTTTGATGAGCTGTTAATTCCGTGAACAAATACAAGAACCGGTTTGTTCGGATCGACATTACTTGGTGTATCCCCAACATACCACTGACCTGGCACACCACCAGGATTGTCTTTCCCACCAATGGTGCCGGCATTCACCGATACTGGTACAACTAGCAAAGCTACTAACAATAACATCACCAACCTTCTCATTTCAACACTCCTTTTGAATAAATTAGGAGATATCTCCCCATCTATTCTATCTGAAAAGGGAACGCTTTCAGAATAGATTTTAACAAAATGAGCGGAAGGACTTGGAGTATAAACTAAATTAATAGGAAAAAAGATACATATTCGACAGAAAGAAGCAGGATTTTTAGAATAATGAAAGAATTGTATGGAGTGGAGTTCAACTAATAACATAAAGAGGGTTGCAGATGATTTTTATTTTATGGGCTTTATTAAGCATAACTACAATTGGTAGTATTTATGGCATTGTAGTTGCGAGTTCAAAAGCAGAGCTGGTTGCAAGTATCATTTTTCTTGTACTAAGTATAATCGGACTGTTTGCGAGCATTCATTACTATATGAAAAGAAGCGATAAGAAAAAGAGAAGCGACGGAGGGTGTGATTGTTACTATTGTGATATTCCACTTCCAAGGTCTTCAGGAAAATCAAGTGGATTGGATTGCACAGACTGTGACTGCAATCCATTTAATTAAGGGGAATGAAAGATGAATCAATATATTCATGCAGTTATCACTTTGCGTTTTTTTCCCTGTCATAAAAGAAAAGAACGTTCACTTGTCATAGGGGGCAGGCAATTCCCTATGTGCTACAGATGTATGACAATATTGCTAGGGTACCTTGCTGTGATTCCATTATTATTGCTAGCGACAGACGTCTCATTTTTTAAGATGGTTCTATTCGGTATTTTACTGAACATTCCCATGGTTGTGGATGGCTACTCACAGCTCCGGGGCTGGAGAGTTAGCAACAATTTCCTTCGATCAATAACGGGGTTAATCAGTGGCATTGGTATGTCATGCATCATTGTAGCAGGTTCTACTCAATTTCATCGAGCGATTAAAGGTTTTGCTAATCTTATAGATTCTTGGATGATTTAGTGTAGGAAGTTTTTTAGAAATGGGGAAATGAAGATGAAAACAGTAGGGCGAGCTTTAGTTTACTTACTAGGATGTTTAGTGGTTCTAATTTTAAGTTTTTTCCTATTCAGCTTAATAGGTTATTTTCAATACTTGGTTTTTGTACCTGATGATTATATGTTATGGGTATTTAAATACCCGGCCTCTAGATTTATCATTATTATTGTCCTCTATTTATTTCTTGTATTCTTTTATTTTTATTATAGGAAATTTAGGGAGAAAACTCCGGTCACTAGAAAGCGAAGAGTTTTGTGGATCAGCTTCATTGTAATTAATATTATTGGATTTTATATTATCTTTTCTTCGGTCACCGTAATAACAGATCAGAAAATCATTGACCATTCATTCCTGCATCCACAAGGGAAGGAGTATGACTTTCATGATGTGGTCAAAATAGATGCTGGTGTCCGTGGTGATAGGTATTACTTTCCCTTCACACACAATAAAGGGGATTTTTATTACAAGATTGAACTAACTGATGGAAAAATAATAGATTTAAATGACGAAGCTGGCGGTTATGAAAATGAAGATGAACATCCGACTTTTGTTCTGAATAAACTTGATGCCCGTTTAATAGACATGGGGATAACTAAAGAATCAAGCATGGAGAATTACCAATACACCACAGAAAGTTTGGATAGGATGTATACAGATAAAATAAAAAGCATATTGGAACGAAAATAAGGCATTGCGCTTAGCAATGCCTATGCATGTTTGGAATTCACTAATACTCTTTGATAGATTTCATTATCTTCGAATATCTAGCAAGGTACAAGAAACAGATCTGGGTACAGTTATTTTGAAAATTGAATAACTCTGTTTATTACCTCTTTAATCATATCGATGGAACCTAATACATCATCTTTATTCTCAAGACTATGATCCCCGTTTTCTATCAAAAGTGTTCTTAATGCTGGATTAGACTTTAGGTTTGCGTATCGCTCTTCCCTGTAGCAGAAATCATTATCCCCAATAATACAAAGGGCATTATTTTCATTCTGTAACATAGCTTGGTATACATCATCTTTATGAAGCAATGGAGTGAGCCATATTAAATGTGCATGTTTGTAATCTGGATATTCCATCAGTCTGGACAATGCTATAGTACCAATTGATTTTCCTATCATTACACATTGATCATAGTCTTTATGCTTCAGGGTTTCCTCTAAAGTAAGTAGAACATTAGCAGTAAATCCATCTGCATCAAAAGGGTTAAGTTCCTCTTCATTAAACCGATAATTGACCTGAAGGATATCATACCCTTTGTTGAAGTAGTGTCCTGCAGAATAATGCAACAATGGTCCTTGAGAAGTGTAACCTGCTCCTGGTAATATGATGGCCACTTTTGTAGAGGTTTCTTTTTGTTTCATAAAATTAGTAGGATATCCTTTGACTTCTGATTTATGATTTTCTACTATCATCGTTTCACCCCAGAAATAAGTTTGAGAGAATTATATCATGTACATTATTGAATTAGGTAAAAATTGTATCAAGTTCCTTTTTTTATAGTCTGTTTTTTGGAATTTAATGCTAAAATAAATCATTAGAATTAGTAAAAGGAGAAGGTGGAATGCGGTAACAATTATAAAGGAGGAGAGATAATGTTTAATGGAATTATTCTTGCGATATTAGTAGTTTTGTTTTCTGTTCTTTTCGGTACCATGGGGATAGAAATCATGCTTTACACTTTTCTTATAGCCTCTATGTGTTTTAACATTTATATAGTTGTACAACTAAAAAAAGTTAGAAATGAAGTGAAAAAATTCAACTCCATGAAATAAGTTTGGAAACAAAGAAAAGAGGAGAGAAACTAAATGAAAATTAAAATTGATGATGTTACACACCCAGCTGTCATTGCTTTTGTTGAGGAGCATATGAGAAATTTAAATCTGCTCTCTCCACCAGAAAGCAACCATTATTTGGACTTAGATGCTTTGAGAAAACAAGATGTTACTTTTTGGAGTGTGTGGGAAGGTGAAGAAGTTATTGGATGTGGAGCTTTGAAGGAATTGGATGCAGTGAGTGGTGAGGTTAAATCCATGCGTACGTCTTCGAGTCACTTGAGAAAGGGGATCGGAGGACAGATTCTTCAATCCATTATTGATAAGGCCAATGAACGTGGGTATCAGAATTTATATCTTGAAACAGGTTCAATGGATGCCTTTTATCCCGCACAAAAACTATATAAAAGTTTTGGTTTTGACTTTTGTGAGCCGTTTGCTGATTACGTAGAGGATCCTAATTGTGTTTTTATGAGAAGGAAATTATAAAATATAGAAAAAAAGGAAGGTTTTGTTAAGTGTATTAGCGAATTTATTATAGCAACAAAATTTAAGTAGTTAGGTGGAATTCGCTATTAGTATTGCAATGGTAGATGTTAAAGTCAAAATGAATGGTCATGATTTAAATGACAGGGAAGTTAAAATCCTTGAAGTTTTCTTACTTAATTTAGCTGCTCAATCAAATGCTAGTTCAACTAAGATGGGAATGGCATTGAATCCTCTCGAAAAATTGGAAAATGACGAGATTTTGCATTACCGTTTTGCTTGGCAAACTTCCATTTCTGAGGAATTGTATGGGGAATTCAAAGAAGGACTGGAGCGAAGATTCTCAGGGGCTTTTAAAATGTGTGATCTTCCAGTGGGTGAGTTGTTATTTAAGGAAAACGCATATATTGAGAGTAGAGTACGTAAAACAGAAACGGTTTAAGAATTTTGTCTGTTTTCTAGGTATGCTGCATCATTCTACCTAGAAAAACTGAAAAAGTCCGAGAGACGACAAAATCCCAACTAAAGCAAAAAGAAGATAGTTGGTTGGATGAAGAGTTCCCGTTTGGCCCTAAACATAAAGCAAACAATTATTTTCGTTGGTTCCATGTCTTTGAAGATGAATTTAATCATCGAGGGCAAATTAGATTAATCTTGAGTCATATGAAAAGGACTAAAGACTAAACCAGTAAAAGGTGCTCATTCCTTCCCGGTGGCACCTTTTAATCTAAAGCTACTTCACAAACTCCTCAAGATACTCATCCTTTGCCTTCTTAACCACTCCGCTCAAAAACACAATCCCAATTATATTCGGTACCACAATGAAGAACAGCAGCAAGTCCAACAGTTCCCAGACAAACTTCAATCCACCAACTGCCCCGACCACTATGGCGGCAAGGTAGACAAACCTCATAACATAACGCATTTTGCGACCAAATAATAATTCAGCCTGACTTTCCCCGTAAAATATAATCACCCCAACGGTAGCTAACACAAAGAAAACAAGAAATACAGAGATGGATAGGGAGCTAAGCCAATCTGGCAACGTGGTTTTCATTGCATAAGACACCATTGACGCAGCTTTTTTCACGCCTACTTCTTTCCACACATCTGTTATCAACACTGTAAGCCCGGTGAGCGTACAAATGACCAAGGTATCAATAATTACCGCAATCATCCCCCAGAATGATTGTCTTACTGGCTGGTCCGTATCAGCAGAAGCGTAGGCGATTGCAGATGTCCCCATACCGGCCTCGCTGGTGTAAAGTCCACGCGCTAGACCCCATCGCATGGTTTGAACGACAGTTGCTCCTGCAAACACACCAACAGCTGAGGTCGGAGTAAATGCATCCTGAACAATTAATGAAAAAACTCCTGGAAGCTTGCCGATATTCATGCATATAATGGTGAGCGTCAACCCGACATATGTAAGAACAAATATTGGCAGTAATCTTGAACTGATTTTTCCGATTCGATCAATGCCGCCAAAAACGATAAAAGCGGTGACAATAGCCAGAATAACCCCAACTATTAGTAATGAAAAATTATATTCATTTTCCAATTGTACACTCACACTATTGGACTGAACCATGACACTTGGTACCACCTCAAGCATCAATCCAAACGCATAAAACCAGCCAAGTTTGTCCCAACGCAATCCTTTGGAAAGATAGTAAAAAGGACCGCCAACCCATTTTCCGTCTTTATTTTTTTCACGGTATGTAATTCCTAATACAAGCTCTGCAAAAATGGTGGACATACCAATGAATGCTACAATCCACATCCAAAACAAAGCTCCTGGACCTCCAAAAGCGATGGCAACCGGAACGCCGACAATATTGGTTGCACCAGCTGTGGCGCTCAATGCAGAAGTAAAAGCGGCAAACGGACTAATTCCTCCCGCTGAACCCGCTGTTTTTTTTCCTATTTGACCTAATGTCATCTTTACAATGTGAGGAAAGTAACGAAAAGGGAGAAAGCCAAGTCTGACCGTTAAAAAGAGCCCAGCAATCACAAATAAAATAATCATTGGGAAACCCCAGATAAATTCAGTGAACGTTGATAGCATGTGCTTCAAGTTAATTCCCCCCTCTACACTATCTTTTTCAAAAGGGAGGAATCTATTCTACAATATGAGGTTTAGAAATTTTGATAAGAATGGGTAGGCGGAGGCAGTTAGAAAAATTCCAGCACCCAGATTAACGGTTTTAAGAATTTTTTCTTTGATGAACGCTCGAGCAAAATGGACGGTAAAGGCGATATTTAGATTCCAAAGGAATATTCCGAGTAACAAGGAGAGGCAACCTACCAAAGCAAAGAGCCAGCTCTTCTCAGAGAGGGATTGGATGGAAGAACCGAAAATTCCAAACCAGAATACAAAGTTAATGGGATTAAAAGCAGCAATGCTAAATCCGACAATGAACGAATTTCTCTGCGTGGGTTGTCCAAGTTCAAGAATTCTCCTTTTGGCAAATGATTCATGGATAGTGGTAATACCAAGGTATAGTAATAAGCCTCCTCCTATCCCATACATGCATAACTCTACCCATTCAATTTGGAGATAGGGAGCCAAGCCAATTAAGATGATCAATAAAAAAATGATATCAGCAGTCATACCACCTAACCCTACAAGCCATGATGCATAAAATCCAGATGAAATTCCTCTTTTAATCATCTCTAAATTTATTGGCCCAACTGGAGCGGCCAAGCTAATTCCAAGTACCATAAAGTGCAGGACTGTCCAAATAATATCCATGTGAATTACTCCTAACTACAAGACTTGTCCATAAATTTATATGTAAAAGAAAAGCTGTTTCATGCATAGATGGAGAGATTTGTTCGTATTTATAATTAGTACTTTGTTTAACTAAAGGGGGAGAATGGATGCAGCAATTAGATTTGGAGGCAATATATCCACTAAAGAATATTCCTCCATGGGGAAGGCACGTCTTCTCTGAATTTTCGAAGGATATGTTGTCGGAGACTCGTCCGTTTCCATGTGTATTCGGAGTAGAAGGGTTTAAACAAGGTTCACTCCGTTTTACGTTTATTGAAAGTCCAACTTGTCCCAATGCAATGGAGAACTTGGCTGGTGCATTGAAACTATATTTGGAAGAAGCGAGGGGACTTGGAAAAAACACCTCGTTTGTTGCTTTCTTTAAGCCAGAAGAGGAAAAAACGTTGGAACAGTATGAAAAACAATTTTGGGGCATTCTTCAGCGTCTCCATCAGTTGGATGAAAAGGAATGGCCGCAAAATATCCCTGCAGATCCAGATCATCATTTATGGGAATTTTCCTTTCATGATGAACCTATATTCGTTGTATGTAACACTCCTGTACATGAAAAACGGGCAAGTAGGAAAGCTGCAACGTTTATGATCACTTTCCAGCCAAGATGGGTGTTTGACGGTATAAGTGGAGAAACCCAAATTGGAAAGCTGTTTCAAAAAACGGTCAGGGATCGTTTGGAAGTGTATGATAGTGTGCCTGCTCACCCTTCCCTTAACTGGTACGGTAAAACGGAAACAAGAGAATGGAGGCAGTACTTCTTAATGGATGACAATAATATGGAAACCTCAAAATGTCCGTTTCACGCGTCTTTGGAGAAAGAGAAAAGAGATACTGAAAAAATTGCTTATTCTTTTTCCTCAGATTTTAAAGAATTTCGTGTAGAACGTGGGGTAGGTGGCAGCCTTGAAAAAGTAACGATGGAACTGTTACCAATCAAGGGAACAGGATATGTGGAAGTTCAGAAAGATGAGCCTTTCAAAGCACATCCTACTCATACCCATCCAACAAACGAGATTTTACATATACTGGATGGTAGTGTTTCAATAGAGGTTGGTGGGGACCTCGTTACTTGTCAAAAGGGAGATCGGATTTACTTACCAAAAGACACGGTACACGGTTCCTTAGCAGGAATTGATGGGTGCTTATATGTCATTGCGGTTTTGAAATAATGTTTTAACTCCATTCTCTATTATTGGAATGGAGTTTTTCTGTTGTACGGGGAAGAATATATATAAGTGGTCATTCCATAACTTTCAAATAGTAGCTGAAACTTCCATTTATCTCGAAAGTATATATTTTGACATTGAGATATTCGTGTGTTAAAAATAATTAGTAAATAAATTTCAACAAAAAGAAGGAGAGAGTTCTTCATGAATAACACAACTACTAAATCAGCCATACAAACGATGAAAGAACGTCATTCCGTACGCAAATATACTCAATATGATATGCCACAAAAGGATCTTCAAGATATATTAGAGGCAACCATTACGGCACCATCTTCATGGAACCTACAGCATTGGAAATTCCTTGTCATTCAATCGGAAGGTCAGAAAGAAAAACTATTACCAATTGCCTATAATCAACAGCAAGTAGTGGATAGCTCTGTCACTATTGCAGTTTTAGGTGATCTGGAAGCTAATCAAAATGCGGAGAAAGTATATGGAGAAGTGGTGAAGAAAGGTTTCATGACTCCAGAAGTAAAAGAAATCTTAACAAATCAAATTCATGGAGCATATACAAATGATCAGTTTGCGCGTGATGAAGCGGTTATGAACGGTGCTCTTGCTTCAATGCAATTGATGCTAGCTGCCAAAGAAAAAGGATATGATACCGTACCAATGGGCGGATTCGATAAAGTAGCATTCAGAAAAGAATTTAAAATCCCAGAGCGCTACGTCCCTGTCATGTTAATATCTGTTGGAAAAGCGGCTGCAGAAGCACACGGTACATTGCGATTCCCACTTGATGAAGTTGTAACATATGAAACTTTTTAAGTAGTATATATAAAAAGGACTCACTTTTATAAGCGGTGAGTCCTTTTAGCATAAAGCATCATTTACTTATATAAAAATTCAAACATGACTGGAAGCCTCTCGCGCCAAGCCGCTTCGTTATGAATCGCATCCTCTACAACATCAAAGCGCACGTTCTCGATTTTCTCAGCCAACAAATCATACACACTTTGACTGGAGTCGATGTAAATTTGATGATTGATAAATGAAGTATCTTCCTTTGTACCAACATCCAAATAAAATCGTTCAACTTTACTTAAATCACGTTCTTTTATGTATGCTTCCATTTCAGGTTGATTAATCCAATAGGCAGAAGACAGGGAAGCAATCTTCTTATAAATATGAGGGTATTTACATGCAGCGTAAGTGGAAATTAGACCACCCATTGAACTACCAGCCATCGCAGTCTCTTCCGGAAGTGTTCGATATTTTTCATCAATCAAAGGCTTTAATTCAAACGTTAGATAATCAATATATTCTTTACCTTTACCACCTGTAAGGTTCTCATCATTGAAAAGCCTCTGTCCAAGCTCTTTATTTTCCCATGGCGCATATTCGTTAAACCGCTCATACCCTTCATGATTGCAATCAATACCTACCACAATAATTTCAAGGTCGGACTGTTGTTCTAAATAGTCCTTTATTCCCCAGCTCACTCCAAAGCTTGCTTCACTATCAATGAACAAGTTTTGTCCATCGTGCATATACAAAACAGGATATCGCTTGTCCGATGTTTCATACCCATCAGGTAAGAGGACACTTACTCTTCGTTCAGATTGGAAAGGGGTGATATTAACATTAAAATATTCAAGCATGTTGTTACGCTCCTCCGTATTTATATTACTTTTATTATAGTAGTAAATAGAAAAGGAAGGTAGAAAAACTTAGAGAAAACTTACTTACATAAGAAAAGGACAGTGACATTCACACCGTCCTCGTTCCATACTTATTTTAAATGTTTCCTCAATAATTCAATATGCTGCTTATGCTCGTTCAATATAGATTGAACGATATTCCTGCTCTCCAAATCCAAATCACCCTTTACAAATTCGGCCATCATATCGGATCCGAATTCCTCGCCATGTATGGCACCTTCAATAATAGCACGAGAATCCTTCGGGTAGCCTTTTACCTGTTGAACTCTTTCCTGAAAAGCTCCGACAAGGCCAACATCATCGACCGCCTCGCCTCCCAAGTTCTGAATTCTTTCTGCTACAAAAATAGCATGCATCTTATGGTTCTGCTGAATTGTTTGCAAATCCTTCTTTATCGCTTCATCTTGTGTATTTTTAATATAATGTTCATACGCATGAATGCCCATAAATTCCCCTTCAAGAAAAGCATTCAATTCCTTAATTTGCTCATCCATTCCTTTCACTCCTTCCAAATTGTCGCTATCTTTATGATTCAATTAACAATAGGAAATTATTCTGTGGAACGAAAAAGGAACAACCATTGATATGATTGCTCCTTAGGAATTACTATTCGATTCCAAACCCGATTTCGTCCAAAAATTCATCAATCGCCTTTTCGTACTCCTCGCGATTTTCAGAGTAACTCATCGCATGCATCCCGTTTCTCGCAACATACAGTTGCTTTTTCCCTTTCTTCTTTTCGAAAAGTTGCTGGGTCATCATAATGGGAATAAAATCGTCTGGTTCACTGTGGATGAACAGGACTGGATTTTCGATGTTTTCTATAACATTGATTGGTGAGACATCACGGATGGAGTACTTATCTCTTATGCGTAAAAAAGTGTTGGCAATTGGCATAACAAGCTGTTTCGGAATCTTGAAATCCGCTTTTAATCGATAGGTCAATTGCTCCTCCAAATCAGAAAACGGACAGTCCGCTATATAAAAATCAGCACCATCCTCAATGGCTCCTGCATACATCAAAAGCGTGGCAGCACCCATTGATTCCCCGTGTATCCCGATGATTGCGTCACTTCCCGCTTGTTCGCGAACCCAGTCCACGACGGCTTTTAAATCGTGCTTTTCATAAAATCCATAGCTTGTTGTCTTACCACCGGATTTCCCATGTCTTCGGTGATCATATAAAACGACATTCCAGCCTCTTTCCAGAAAGATATTCATGTATTTAATGGAATTGAGGGTGTTCTGCGTCACACCATGACTGAAAATCATATATCGTGTAGACCCTGATACGTCAAACGTTTCCCCGTAAATATTGTAGCCAAGGGGGGAGGCGATAGTAAGTTCTCGTTTTGGCAATTTGGTATAAAGGTCTTCTTTATAGTGTCCGAGCAGTGTTTCCCGTTGTAAAATTTCTTCATTTGTTTTTTTACGAATGTACATTACTTTATTGGTAAAAAAAATGCCGACAAATAGAATATAGGAAAGTAAAATACCCATAACAATTAAAATGCGTTTTAGCTGTTTCACCGAAAAACCTCCAAAAAGGATATATATACCATAGTTTATCATTTGGATTAGCCTGAAGGGAAATGGGAGGAGTGAGAGTGGGAAAATTTTCTTAAAATTAATCATTTGTTTATGATATGCTTTTGAGAAAAGAGGTGTATAAGAGATGCAAGTAAATCAATTTCAACGATTATCTTCCTTTCAAGCTGCAGAGAAAATCATAGATAAATTTTTTCCTGATTGTGAAGGAGCCATACTCGCTGGCAGTGTGGTGCGTGGTCAGGAAAACCCAACATCAGATTTGGATATTGTGGTCTTTGATCAAAAGTTACCTGCTTCTTATAGAGAATCTTTTGTTGAGTTTGGATGGCCGATTGAATTATTCTGCCATAATCTAAAGTCCTATCAAGCCTTTTTTAAAAGTGATTGTGAAAGGGCAAGACCATGTTTGCCAAGAATGATTTCAGAGGGGGTCGTTCTCAAGGATAAGGGTATTTTAGATGGAATAAAAAAAGAAGCGGAAACACTTTTACATGCTGGTCCAGAAAAATGGGATATAGCAACAATTAAGTTGAAACAATATTTTCTTACCGATGTACTTGATGATTTTATTGGATCTTCGAATCGATCTGAGTCAATATTTATTGCTGGGACCCTTGCGGACCTCGCAGCGGAGTTTACCTTGAGAACCAATAAAAGGTGGATTGGTACCTCTAAATGGATTAGTCGTTCTCTTGCTGAATATGATGAGAACTTCGCAGAGGCATTTACGCAAGCATTCGATTTATTTTATAGTAAGAATGATAAAAGCAAGGCAATCCATATTGTGGAGAGTATATTGGAACCGTATGGTGGTAGGTTGTTTGAGGGTTTTTCACTAGGTAAGAATCAATAAGTGATATACTAGCACTAAAACTTTTTAGAAAGGGTGTGGAACCAAGATGAAAATATCGGACCTACATCATGTCAGCCTAGCGGTGAAAGACATTGTAGAGGCAAAACACTTTTATGGAACACTTCTTGGGTTTCCTGAGCTAAAACGACCAGATTTTGATTTTCCTGGAGCATGGTATGAGGTGGGTACCGCGCAACTTCATTTGATTGAAAATAAACAGGCAGAAACGTTGAGACACGAAAAAAATATCGACAGTAGAGATGGACATTTTGCCGTCAGGGTGGAGGATTATAAACAAACGGTGGAATTTCTTCAAAGTAAAGGCATTGAAATAGTGGAAAAACCTAAGAGCAAAAGTGGTTTTGCCCAAATCTTTTGTATGGATCCCTCGAATAATTTAATTGAATTCAACGTGGATCAGAAGGACTTAAATGGAAGGGAGTAGTCACTGTTTAACTACTCCCTTTCTTTTGGCAAACATAGACCATTTGTGGACTATTAGCGGTTAATGAACTTTTATTCCAGTCTCCGTATTCATGCAATACCTTAAATCCATGTTCATTTAAAAGCCGGCGCATCTCCAATGGGAACACATAACGTAATGAAATTTTATCTTTCTCTATCGAATCTAAATTTGTGTCCTTAAAAAACTTTCGTTCCGTCTCACAGTGAAGGATTTGTGTCAGAGGATTATAAGTTTCTTTGTGATACTCGCTCACCTGCATACCATTGGAATGCTTAAAGTGCTCTTCATACACATCCACCTTTGATAACTCATCCAGATTCGGATTTCTTGTATCAAAAATAAATATCCCTCCATCTTCTAGTTGTCGGTGGACGGATTGAAAGAGGGCATCTTGTACCTCATTGGTCAAGAAATGTTGAAAGGAGTTGCCACTCATGAACATTAACTTAGTAGATTGTTTAAGAGATAACTCTGTGCAGTCCTGTAAGAACCATTGAATGGTCAAATTCTTACCATTAGCTTTGGTTTTAGCACGTTCCAGCATCCCTTTATGAATATCCACACCAAACATTTCATATCCCTTTTCAGCCAGTGGAATAGTCAATCTTCCTGTACCACACGCCAATTCAATAATAGGACCACTCTCCGGTACCCATTCTAGAATTAGTGGCAAATCTACTAAATAGTCTTCATGTATTCGATCATACTCGATGGCGTCTGCATATTTCTCTAAGTTATCTCTGAAAATACTATTCATCATGCCACCTTTTTGTTTCTTAAAACTGTAATAAACCCATCTAAAATCTCATGACTTATAAAAAAGCCCTTTCGTTTATAAAACTCAAGTGCCTGCTCATTTCCATTGGATACAAAGATAAAATAATCTTCCACTTCATTGAAACTCTGTAGCCAATCCATCGACATGGAAAACAGTTTTGAACCAATTCCGTATCGGCGGTATTTGTCCTTTATGTAGAATTGAGACAAGCATCCAACATAAGTTTTCCTTACGGATTTCATGTCAAAAAAAGTGGCAAACTCAGACGAATAGACCTCTTTTGGAGAAATGTTTGAATAAACATAGCCAATCACTTCATCTTGATCTTTAACAACCACCACATAATTGTGTTGAGCTTTTTCTACAGACGGAATTAATCGCGTTTCATATGACATGTCGTCAAAACGCTCTGGTGTAATATGCGCCAATGATTTCTGGTATATCATTAACTCATTACAAATCTCTTTACAAGTTTCTAACCTATCAATTGGTAATATTTCATATGTAAAATTCACTATTATCACCCCTTTAACATTATAGTATAAAAAAGTGAAAATTCTCTACTTTCTCTATCTATGTTGTGGCTATAATAAGAGAGAGAAAACTTTATTCGGCTAGGGATACCTATCCAGAGGGAGGAAGCATGAAACTAGGAGCATTTTCAGTCAGCTTAACAGTTAAAGACATACATAAATCAAAAGAATTTTATGAGTGTCTAGGATTTGAAGTATTTGGTGGTGAGATCAGCCAAAACTGGTTGATTATGAAAAATGAAGATTGTATTATCGGCCTTTTCCAAGGGATGTTTGAGAAAAATATTTTGACATTCAATCCAGGCTGGAATCAAAATGCAGATAACATGGATGCATTTACGGATGTCAGAGACCTTCAAAAGAGTCTCAAGGAAAAAGGAATCAAAATTCTTACAGAGGCAGACGAATCCAGTGAAGGCCCAGCTAGTTTCACCATAGAAGATCCAGACGGCAATCCTATCCTAATTGATCAACATAGATAAAAAAAGTCGACTTGAATAGGGAAGATATCCCTCATCAAGTCGATTTTTTATTTTAACGATTAAAAATTTCATCCCAGCTATTTACCATGTTCCAAGAAAATTTAGGCAGCAATTCAAAAATATTTTGGTCGGTTAATACAGCCGCAACCATAATGGTTGTGAAAAATAAGCCTGTCATTAAAGTTAGTAATACGTATGTTTCCATAGACTTTTTGAGCTCGGTTTTCTGATTCAATGTCTTTCCTCTTTTCAGTGATTTAGTTTTAATTAGTATCTAAATCACTGAATCGGTTAGATAACTCCCCTGAAAAAAGTAAGGAGTAAGGAATAGGTGAGGATTTGCTAAGTTATTGCTACTTATTGAATGCTTGTATGGAAATTGATGAAATTCAATTAATTTGGAGGGTGATGATTGAAAAGTAGAGTCCTTCTTCTTTTTCTGCCAGCCATTAGTACCAGGAACCTGAACTGCCGGTTCAATCTGCATATCATTATGAGCTGTTATGGCATCACTGGATAATGGAAAAGAGTGTGCAACTTCTCCATACGCCAAATAAGGAAAGGAAAGAAATAAGATAGCTATAATTATGTAAAGGCGCTTTTCCATCATGATCTCATTCCTTGACGGGGTTTTTAAGAAACATTTTACTCCCATAAATTACAGAAGGCAATATCATAAAGACTGTAATGGGAAAAAATAAAATATGTAATTTTATGTTAAAGTTGTTATAGATTAATAGAAATTGAATAAAAGGGGAGTTTGGATGGTAGATGGTGTTCTTACATTAAAGTTTCTTGTTAGTTTGATTGTATTTGGAGTATTACTAATCGGAGCGGTTATGCTAGTACTTCGCAAAAGCAGGTTCGGACCACTCTTTGTTGCTTTGGTGGTGGTTGTAGGAGGATACTTCCTGTATGACCAGATAAGGTCGACTACTTCAGATGCTTCGGTACTTGCGGAATATCGTGAAGATAGTGAAATCAGGCATTTGAAAATTAGTAAAATTACATTTGACTCAGGCTTATATACATACAAAGAAAGCATATTACTCGAAGATGAGAAAACAATCCGAGATATTTTGGAAGATTTGTCGGGTCTTAATTTAAAAAGGGAAGTCAATAAGGAACAAGGTGGAGCGGAGTATGTGCTTGATTTGCTGGTATCGAACCCTAACGATAACATCATTGAAACAGGCACCATTCACATTACAGTTGGAACAGAGTATATAAACGATTACAAAATTGTCAGCGAGAAGGACCATCTAAAGACAATTAAAGAGCTGGAGGTAAGAGAGGACTTGGAATGGGAGAAGGAATAAATGAGTTTATTCCTTCTCTTGCGTTTTTTTGTTACGTGTAAAGGAGGTAGCAATTGCAGCAGATTAAAATATTATAGACCGATATTTAGTTATGGGGGATAATATTATGTCCATATGATAGAAAAGGGGATGTGTTTAATTGAATAAAGTTATGGAGCATGAAATTCCTTTCATGAGAGAAGCAAACAGGGTACAACAGCTTACCAAGGGGTTTTCCAACGATCAGAAATTCGTAATTGATGATAAGTACCTTATTCGTCTTTTTCCTTTAGACGATGTTAATCATAGAAAAAGAGAATTAGAAACAATTAATATGTTATCCTCACTCTCTGATTTTGTGCCAAAAGCCATTGAAATTGGTGTACAGGAAGCACTGGGGTTAGCTTATATGGTATTAACATATCTGCCAGGTAAGGATGGGGAAGAGGCGTTAGGTAGTTTGACAGAAAGAGAGCAGTATCATGTTGGGTTTCAAGCGGGGAAAGAGCTAAAAAAATTGCATGAGTATCCTGCTCCTGAAGGAACCGAACCGTGGAACATACATAAAAAAAGAAAAAGTGATAGATACATAGAAGAATTAAAGCTACTAGAAGATATAGACACCGTGGTTATTAGTAGACTTATACCCTTCGGTCAAATAGACGGGTTCTATTAGACAGTTTGCCATATATGGAGGTGCTTTTGTTAAATAGAATGGAAAAAGGGGTTCTTCAATGAAGAACCCCTCCTGAAAGATCCTATTTCTTCTTCTTTTTCGATAAGTCCACAAAACCTTTTTTTACTACTTTTTCTAAAGCAACATGAATATTAATATGTCGATCATCAACAGGATTTACACTGAGAACTTTCCCTTTGCGCCCCTTTATCTTCAATTCCTCATCCACGTTCGGCAACTCTTTCCGATACTGACTTAATACTACATTCTTATTTTCCATAAAGTAAACGAAATACATAGAAAACTCACCTGTTTCATTTTAGAATGGGTTATAGGAGCTTGCTCTTATAACACTTTTTACAAATTATGTTTGGATACATAGTTTTAGACCATATTTGGAGGTATGGTTGGTAGAATTGAAATGATTATTAGGGAGTGTATATATTGGTCCATGCGTTTGTACTGTTTATCATGGCTGGAATAGCGGAAATTGGTGGGGGCTATTTGATATGGCTGTGGCTTAGGGAAGGGAAATCTGCGTATTTGGGATTTGCTGGAGGTATCGCCTTGGCGTTATATGGTGTGTTGGCAACGTTTCAAAGCTTTCCTTCATTTGGCAGGGTTTATGCTGCTTATGGTGGTGTATTTATCATACTTTCGGTACTTTGGGGATGGGGAGTTGATAGAAAGACTCCGGATTTCTTCGATTGGATTGGAGCAGGTATCTGCTTGGTCGGGGTTTCGGTCATGTTATTTGCACCTAGAAGCTAATGGTGGGAATGAGGACAAAGTTAGGATGAATTAAGAGATGCCGGGGTTCATAGAAGTTCAATGAGGACAAAGTTAGTATGAATACTGAGTTGCCGGGGATCATAGGAGTTCAATGAGGACAATGTTAGTATGAATACTGAGTTGCCGGGGTTCATAGGAGTTCAATGAGGACAATGTTAGCCTAAATTAAGAGTTGCCGGTGTTCATAGGAGTTCAATGAGGACAATGTTAGCCTAAATTAGGAGATGCCGGGGTTCATAGAAGGTGAATGAGGACAATGTTAGCCTGAATACAGAGATGCCGGTATTCATAGGAAGCCAATGTAGACAAAGTTAGCATGAAACTCAAGGAACTGGCATTCAAATGCCAAAAAAGAAAGAAACTGCACCACTGCAGTTTCTATCAAAAACTATTGCTCCGAATTCTGACGCTTCGTCGGATGGCTTGCGCGTTCCACTTCTTCAGCAGAAACAACTTGCTTTACGCTCTGAGCGTTAGGCTGTCCCTTTTGACTGGGACCATTATGGTTATTATGCTTAGACATAGAGATCTCTCCCTTCCTTATTCTCCCTAATTAATGTGGGTAAGAAAGTAATGATTTATACACCAGGAGGGACAGCCGTTCCATTTGCTTGTACAAGTTTATAATATTGGCTTTCATATTGTTTATCCAGATGAGGCAGGAGGTTCTCCAATGCTCTAACAACCCGTTTCAAATTGATACCTGTTTCAATGCCCATTTGTTCGAGCATATAGACAACGTCCTCTGTTGCAACATTACCAGATGCACCAGGTGCAAACGGACAACCCCCAAGGCCGCCTGCTGATGTGTCAAATCTATCTACGCCAGCTTGAAGTGCAGCAAAAATATTAGCCAAAGCCATACCGCGGGTGTTATGAAAATGGGCGGTTAACATTACGTCAGCTAGTTCCTTTTTCAAAACTGAGAAAAGCTGAAAGGATTCCTTTGGATTCGCCATCCCAATAGTATCTGCAACACTTAATTCATCCACACCAAAAGTAACAAAGCGCTTACATAATGCAAGGACATCCTCCATTGCTACCTTCCCTTCATAAGGACAATAAAATGAAGTTGAAATACACGCACGTACAAAGTATCCTTGGTCTTTTAATTCTTTTACTAAAGGTTCCAATTCGACCAAGCTTTCCTCGGTAGTTTTATTAATATTCTTCTTATTAAATGTATCGCTCACTCCAACGAACACAGCAGCATTTTTACAAGAGGTGCTACGTAACCTTTCAATGCCCTTCTGATTTGGCACTAACACAAAATTACGAGAGTCCCTGTCATTGCAATTTTCAATGATAGTAGCTGCATCTGCCATTTGTGGTACCCATCTTGGTGAGACAAAAGAGGTAAGCTCCATCTCTGGAATACCAGCTTTCTTCAGTTCACTTATAAATTCAATTTTCGCATCCGTTGGTAAAAATGTTTTCAAATTTTGTAACCCATCACGTGGACCGACTTCGATAATGGTTGCTTTGGACGGCAATTTCATCGTTGTTTCCCCCTTCACGAATAATTTCTCCCATCCTTAATTTTAGGGAATGTAGAGGGGGAAAAGCAAGAATAATAGAAATTTTATAAAATAAAGAAGGATTTTCGACATGAATCTAGAAATTAATCAGTCGAGAGGAGAGGAAAATATGTCGAATAAAGAAGTAGTCATTGTAAGCGCTGTCAGAACAGCGATTGGAAGTTTTGGTGGGGCATTTAAAGATGTTTCCGCTCCACAGTTAGGGTCCGTTGTAATTAAAGAAGCGCTCGCAAAAGCCGGGCTTGCACCAGATAGTGTAGATGAGGTAATCATGGGAAATGTACTGCAGGCTGGGCTTGGTCAGAACCCTGCAAGACAAGCAGCAATGGCGGCTGGCCTTCCACAAGAAGTGTCCTCCATGACAATCAATAAAGTTTGTGGATCAGGACTGAAAGCAGTTCACCTTGCCACACAAGCAATCCTTGCTGGAGATGCAGACATTGTCGTTGCCGGTGGGATGGAAAATATGTCTCAGGCACCGTACTTGTTAAAAGGCGCACGTGACGGGTTTCGCATGGGAGACCAAAAGGTAGTGGACAGCATGGTAGCGGATGGGCTAACTTGTGTTTTCAATGACTACCATATGGGTGTCACTGCCGAAAATCTGTGTGATAAATACGAGTTAACTAGAGAAGAACAAGATGAATTTGCTGCAAACAGTCAACAAAAAGCAGTCCAGGCAATCGAAGACGGCAAGTTCAAAGACGAAATCGTCCCGGTGGAAGTGAAGAAGAAAAAAGAAATTCTGACGATAGATACAGACGAATATCCTAGAAAAGGAACCACAGCTGAAAAGCTTGGCGGGCTGCGACCTGCTTTTAAAAAGGATGGGTCCGTAACAGCTGGTAATGCATCAGGAATAAATGACGGAGCTGCGGCTGTAGTGGTAATGAGTAAGGAGAAGGCGGATGAGCTTGGTATCAAACCGCTAGTTAAGATCGTGGCAAATGCAAGCAGTGGGGTAGATCCTAGTATCATGGGAATCGGACCTGTTACAGCCGTGAAAAAAGCGATGGAAAAAGGCGGACAGTCCATGGAAGATATGGACCTGGTGGAAGCAAACGAAGCTTTCGCAGCACAGGCACTTGCGGTCGGCAGGGAATTGCAGTTCAATCCTGAAAAGCTGAATGTTAATGGCGGTGCAATCGCACTTGGTCACCCGATTGGTGCGAGTGGAACTAGAATCTTAGTAACACTTATCCATGAAATGAAACGCCGTGAAGCGAAAAAAGGACTTGCAACACTATGTATCGGCGGCGGACAAGGTGTCGCGACAATTATAGAAAACATATAAAGAGAGAGGTGCAACTTAAGATGAAACCAATTTATACATCCTTTACAGAAGCGGTAAAAGACATTCATGATGGGGCAACCATAATGGTCGGTGGTTTCGGTTTGTGCGGGATCCCGGAGAACTTAATTCTTGCACTTGTGGAAACAGGGGTAAAAGATTTAACGGTCATTTCCAATAACTGCGGTGTTGACGAATGGGGTCTTGGACTTCTATTGAAAAACAAACAAATCAAGAAAATGATTGGCTCGTATGTTGGCGAAAATAAAGAATTTGAACGTCAAGTATTGTCTGGCGAGCTAGAAGTAGAGTTAACACCACAAGGTACACTTGCGGAGAAAATTAGGGCAGGCGGAGCTGGAATACCTGCATTCTACACACCAGCGGGAGTTGGAACACCCATTGCAGAAGGCAAGGAAGTCCGTGAATTCAACGGAAAAGAATACTTGCTTGAAGAAGCATACAGTGCGGATTTCAGTTTGGTCAGAGCAACCAAGGCGGATAAAATGGGGAACCTCATTTACAACAAAACAGCTCGCAACTTTAATCCAATGATAGCTGCAGCAGGGAAAGTGACGATTGCTGAAGTGGAAGAGCTTGTAGAGATTGGTGACTTGGATCCAAACTTGATTCAGACACCAAGCATCTATGTTCAACGACTAATCGTAGGTCAGCAAGAAAAGAAAATTGAACGTGTTACCACAAGAGACTAGCAAGGAGGGGAACAAACGATGACAACTATAAATAACCGCGAAAAAATAGCAAAAAGAGCAGAAAAAGAGATCGAGAACGGCTACTATGTGAACCTTGGAATCGGAATGCCCACTCTTGTGGCGAATTACATATCCGATAACAAACAGGTAGTCCTACAATCAGAAAACGGCCTATTAGGCATTGGGCCATACCCGACAAAAGAGAATGTGGATGCAGACCTAATTAATGCCGGAAAAGAAACCGTAACGGCTATCCCTGGAGCAGCCTACTTTGACAGCGCTGAATCATTCGCGATGATTCGTGGCGGTCATGTAAATATCGCAATTTTAGGTGGCATGGAAGTTAGCGAAAACGGTGACCTTGCCAACTGGATGATCCCAGGAAAAATGATCAAAGGCATGGGTGGCGCGATGGACCTTGTGCATGGTGCCGAGCGTATCATTGTTATTATGGACCACGTAAATAAAGTTGGAGAAGCAAAAATCTTGAAGGAATGCACCCTGCCTTTGACGGGTAAAGGTGTGGTGGACAGAATCATCACAGACCGTGCTGTAATGGATGTTACAGAGCAGGGCTTAAAGCTTGTGGAAGTGGCAAGCGGCTTTACTGTGGAGGATATCCAGAACTCAACGGAACCAACGCTGATTGTGGATGAACATGTGAAACTTGAGGCTTTTTAAATTTATAACATAAACAGGAGGGAGCGCATATCCTCCTGTTTTTTTGATCTATCTCTTTACCTCCTGACGTAAAGGACAACTATGGCCAAAATTATTAGTCCGCCTATAAAGAATGGGCCTACACCCGAACTATAAACAACATAAACCCGGACGTGACGGACAACATTAACAACAATGAATAGCAATAGGAATATTGTTAAAAGGATGATTAATTGGTTATGTTGATTCTTGTACAATCCATTCAGCCCCTTGGTTGAAGCTTGGGAAAGATTAGGAAGGAATATCTCCTTATAAAACACTATGATAACTTGATCTTGTATTATTCAAAAAGTTATATTCAGGTCTTTTATCCTATAAAATGACTTAGATTTTTACATCCTAACTTATAATCATGCTAAGAGCGATGTTAGTACATTAAAAATAAATGTTTGTGAATTAAAGAGTGATATTGATACATTAAAAGTTGAGTTTAATCAATATAAAGATGAATGTCGTCTTGATGTGAAGATGATTGACCTACGATTTAACGCTACAAGCGAAAAAACTGATTCAATTAAATTTGATACTGATCTTCTTATTGAGAAAAACGCCAAATTAGATTTTAGGGCCAATAGGTTAGCGAAAAATACAGAAGTTTAAAGTTTCCTCAAGATAAGCTTATATCCAACCCCCTAATTCCTACGCCACTAGGATGTAAATCTCCTTAAGTACAAATACCCAAGAAAAAGCACTGAAAAATGTAACGGGTTCCGTTACCTATTGAAACTATAGAAAAACCTATAAATTGCCCATCAGTTTTTAAGAAGATTTGATAGGCAATTTTTGTTTATTCAAAAGTTTTCCAGTCAGATATAAGGGGGGCAGTTGAATCTGTAACAAATTGCAAAATATCAATAGGCAATTGTATGGCGGCAAATACACCTGCAATCTATAACGCAAATTCAAATACAAGCATTTGTTATGTGAATTGCATAACTAATTTAACAAAAGTTTAGTGGAATTTTATGCTAAAATTAAACAAAATTCAATGTAAGCGTTATTCCGTTAAAGGGAGTTTAATGGAGTAATGAAAATTTTGGTAGATATAAAATTTAGAAAATGATAGCGAAAGGCGGAATAGTCTTGTTAGATATTTTCCCCATATATATATCTTCATTCGAGCAAGAAAGACTAATTAGAGTATATCTACCTGAAAATTACAACAAGGAAAATAAGAGTTACCCCGTGTTGTATATGCACGATGGGCAAAATGTTTTTCAAGATAATGATGCAATTGGTGGCAAATCTTTAGAACTTGAAAGCTACTTGGATGAAAATGGATTGGAAGTTATCGTTGTCGGAATAGACCAAAATAGCGATGAGCGAATAAATGAATATTGTCCTTGGATAAATGGAGAATATAGCAAGAAAATATTAGGTCAGGCTAGTTCAGCTGGTGGAAAAGGTATACAGTATGTAGACTTTATAGTGAATGAGCTAAAGCCAATCATAGACAATAAATACCGTACGTTAAAAGATAGTACTGCAATGGCAGGAATTTCCTTGGGAGGACTTATTTCCACTTACGCTATGTGCCGTTATCCTCAAGTATTCAAAAGGATAGCTGTTTTGTCTTCAGCTTTTTACCGTAACCAGGAGGAAATTGTAAAGTTACTACAAGATACAGATTTGTCATTGATTGAAATGTTTTATTTAGACTGCGGAACGAAGGAAGCAGGTAAAGAAGATGTTATAAATAATGAATTTTTAGCATCAAACAAAGCTGTTTTTTCAATATTGAGAGAGAAAATACCCAATGCGAAAATTGAGATAATTAAGGATGCGGAACATAACTATTATTTCTTCAAGAGGAGAGTTCCTGAAATTGTTTCTTATTTACTGTCAGTAAAATAGATAAGAGCACTTTAAAGTATCCCTAGGATATTCAAACAAAACTATAAATAATTAAATTTAACATCTTTTTCAACTAAATAGGAACTTTTCTGTAAAAAAGAAGGTTTGAATTATGATGTATTTGAGTTATAAGAGAGGGTGGGTAAATGTATTGGAAATTAAGAATACCTCTGCTATTGAGGGTTATAGGTGTTATTTCTGGATTTGTTCAATAGTTCCCATACCCTTTTTCTTGTTAATATTTCCAACTTATTTAGCAGTGCTGTGTTTATCGGTCTAATTGGTATCATTTTTACTATTTTAGAAAAATCAAATGTGAATGACAAAAAATCTCACTTTATAATCGGTGTTGCAATAATTATCTTCGGTATTATTTTGACTTCCTAATGTCATAGTAGTTTATTGTACAATCTAGGAGCTATTGTTGAATAATCGTCTATCAAAATATACTATTACTAACTCAGTTCATTTTTGAGCTGGGTTATTTTTGTATGTTAGAACAAATTTAATTTTCTAAATACACATATATTAAAACTAAAGGTTTGGTATTTTATGTTAATATATACAGTGAGGATTTTCAATAAAAAGTGAGCTTAAAACTCTAAAATAGAACAAGGAGTTTATTCAGATGGTTAACCCGTTTGATTCAATTACTGAATTTATTTTTGTGGAAACTGCAGTTTCCCTAGCAGACGTAATATTGGTGCCAGGTGCCAATCATCCTCCATTAATGGAGAAGGCTGCTGACTTATATAAACAAGGATTGGCTCCTTATGTACTTCCATCTGGCGGATATAAAGCACACGTTGGAATGACTGAGTGGGAGTATTTACGAAACCTTGCCATGGAAAATGGAATACCTGAAGAGGCAATTTTAAAAGAAGACAAGGCACAACATACATTAGAAAATGCTCGTTTTTCGTTAGAAGTTCTTCATAGTAACAATATAGTTCCGAGAAAAGTGATTGTGGTTTGTAAAGCAGGTCATGCTCGACGTTCATTATTATGCTATCAAGCTGTATTCCCAAAAGATTGTGAGTTTCTCATTTCACCGTGTGTTGATAGATATGGAATAACAAAGGATAACTGGTTTTTAACAGAAGTAGGTATAAAACGTGTAATGGATGAAGTTAAGAAGATTGGTACATATTTCAGTGAAATCCTTCCTAGTTGGAACAATAACATACACCAATTAAAAGAGAAAGGAGGTAATAAAACATGAAACAGTTAATCGCCCTCGGTGGAGGAGGTTTTTCCATGGAACCGGAGAACCCATTGTTAGATCGCTATATTCTTCAACAATCAGGTAAACCTACACCTAAAATATGCTTTATTCCCACTGCGAGCGGTGACGCGGATAATTATATTGCTAGGTTTTATCAGTTCTTTGAGAGGCAAGAATGTGAACCATCCCATCTTTCTCTATTTAACCCGCCTACGAGAGATTTTGAAACTTTTTTATTAGAAAAAGATATCATATATGTCGGAGGTGGTAACACTCGAAACCTATTAATACTTTGGAGAGCATGGGGGCTAGACGTCATTCTGAAAAGGGCCTATGACAAAGGTGTCTTACTTGCCGGTATTAGTGCAGGGTCCATATGTTGGTTTCAAGAAGGTGTGACTGACTCCTTTGGTGATGTTTTGGAACCTATTCAGTGCTTAGGTTTCCTGGAAGGTAGCAATTGTCCTCATTATGATGGGGAAGTAAAAAGGAAACCATCTTATCAAGAATTGGTGGGAAGTAATAAAATTATCCCAGGTATTGCAACCGATGATGGTGTTGCCCTTCATTATGTGAATAATAAGCTGGAGCATATTGTTAGCTCAAGGCCAAGTGCAAAAGCATACAAAGTTTATTTCGAGAAAAAACTTATTGAAGAAGAGCTTCCAACAAAGTATTTAGGGAGTTAAGAGAGGAATGCACCGGTGGTAAATAAACTAAGTTGGGTAGGAAGCAAAAAACATTTTGTAGACGAAATCAGTGTAATGACAGTCGGAGAAAAGGTTGTTCTCGGTCGTTTTGGCGGGACTTCCACTGCAGGACAATTTAAAAATGAGGATGGTTGTTTAATCTGGTGTGATGATAAACAAGATTGGGAGTTTGTGATGTTGCTAGATGCCCATTTTACAGCAGAAAGTGCCGAGTTGGTCACTTCAACAATTGAGAAAAACGAATCAAGGTTTTTAGACATTTTTACATTATCTGTAGTTAGTTTGTTTGCAAGTTTGAATAGCTTGGTTTTGGATATTTTTCAAAGTAAAAGTTTTATCCAGGATTGTGAGAATGTTCAGGGGGAGACAGCCTGTTTACTTGTTTTCCGAAAAGACAACTATTTGTGGTGGTTCTCTATAGGAGACTGCTTATTGCTACTGCATCACCCTGAACTTGAGCGGTTAGGCGAATATCAACAGAATCATCGCAGCTTTTTTGAATGGGTCGGTAAAGAAAGTACATTCAACAAGAAAGTTCCTTGCTATAGCACGGGTGTGAAGGAAATGAGAACTGGCGATAACCACATATTCATGACGACTGATGGATTAGTGGAATGTCCGAATACTTCATATAACAATGCAAAAGATATCTACCTTATGTTTCAGAATGTCGATACTTGTGAGGTAGGAGTTAGGAATCTACTAGAAGATATTCAATCAAAAAATGTACGGGATAGTACAACGATTGTTTCCTGGGTGATACAAAAAAATGAAGAGGCAACCATTCCAAGTGATTTAAAGTAAACCTAAAAAAGGTAGGTACTACATACATGTCTTTTCATATGAGAGTAAGAGCTGGCGCATTAATCATACAGGACGACTCAATATTATTAATTGAATTCCATGATCAAAATGGGTTGCATTATAATTTACCCGCTGGAGGTACGGAGCCGGGCGAAACGGTAAAGGAAGCTGTAAAAAGAGAAGCAAAAGAGGAAGCGTCCATAGATGTGGAAGTGGGTTCTTTAGCATTTGTTTATGAATATGCCCCTCATATAAATAACGGCAAGTACGGTGAAACGCATTCCTTAGGGTTAATGTTTGAATGTAACATAAAAGAAGGCTGTATTCCAAGAATGCCGGCGAAACCAGATCCTAATCAGACAGGTGTGAAATGGATTCCTTTAACCGAATTGGATAAAGTGATTCTATATCCGAATATTAGGGAACACATTCTTAAATATGTAAAGAATAAACGCAATCTTGAAATCATAGAAGAGCATCATTTGGAGGATTACCTTTAATGAATGAAGAAGAATTCATCAGACCTGTAAACGGTTTTTATCTGGATTGTAAAATATACGGGGAATCAAGTGAATTTCCAACTGTAATCATGGATGCTGGATATGGAGACTATTCAAAAGCGTGGGAATCAATCTATCCTGAAATATCGAAATTAACTCAGGTCATTCTATATGATAGAGCTGGACTTGGAAAAAGTGAAAGAAGCTCTAATCCGAGGACCAGCCTTTTTATGGTAGAGGAATTAAGAGAGGTCTTAAAGAGTAAGAAGGTCTTGCCGCCCTATATTCTTGTGGGTTATTCATACGGTGGTGTAAACATGCGTTTATTCAATAATTTGTACCCACAAGAAGTGGCTGGTTTAGTGTTGATAGACTCTACTCCAGAAGAATACCCGGAAAGATTTCTCCCCACGATGACTGAAGAATTCAAAGAGGCCTATAAAAACCAGTTCACTCGTGAAGGGAACTTCCATGAGTTTATGGATAGTTTACAACAACTTCAGAAAAGTAATAGAGTTTCAAATACACCCACTATTGTTTTGTCGGCAGGGAAAAAAGATCATTATTCCAAAGAATCCCAAGCCTTATGGAACAGGATGCAAGAGGAGGTTCTAAAATTCACAACAAACGGTCAATTCATAATTGCTGAAAATAGTGCTCATTATATTCAGAACGATGAACCGCAGCTGGTAATAAACATAATTGTAAGATTTATCGAATCCTTAACAAACATTAATCATTCCAATAATAGGATAATGATTAATGAGAAAAATCTAATAGATGTCCTTTTTGAATCTTGGTCTATAACCACAAGTTCGAAATGGAGTCCTGAGAATCCTGCTAAAGGACAATGTGGAGTAACCTCATTAGTAGTTCAAGACTTTTTGGGAGGGGAAATTGTTAAGACTTTGATGCCTAATGGTTGGCATTTCTATAACAAGGTAAATGGTATTCGTTATGACTATACATCCTCTCAATTTGATAAAGGAGTTAATTACTCCGATACTCCTTCCAACAGATCAGAAGCATTTCAGAATACAAACCTGGATCAATATCATACGTTAAAGAAAAATGTGTTGTCGTACGAGATAAAAAGATAAAGTGTTTAGGAGATTATTAATATGACTATGTACGAAAAAGACAAAACCAATCCCCTTGCAGAAGTGGGTGAATGGTTATGATGGAAAAGAAAAGAATGTGGCTGTGGTCAATTTTGATAGTGTTTTTATTTATAGGCTTTTGTTCTCCAGTAATAGGATGGCTGCTTAAGCCTTCTACACCACTTGATGTTTTGATTGTCGATAAAACGGTTCCGGATGATTCATACAGGGAACATTTAGGACTGACGTGGTTACTCAACCAGCAAAAAATACAGAAAACGGACGGAAGTAATTATAAACTGCATTCAGATTACGTCGGGTATGACCCTGTAAGCGATGTGGCTAATAATGTTAGAGCATATCCTGAAAATAAGGTGCATGATGTAATCTATATAGCAGATGGATACGGTGTTTATCAAGAGGATATTACAACAGGTAATGCACAAGGGCAACGTTCCGAACTTATATACGGGGGCATGACATCGGAGGATGTGGACTATATAAGAGAAGCTGTATTTTCACATGGTACTACCTTAATTGGAGAGTTTAATACATTTGGAAGTCCTACGCCTCAAGAGGTAAAAGAGTCATTTTACCAACTGTATAATTTAGAGTGGACAGGCTGGATAGGGAGATTCTTTACAGAGCTTGAAGGGTCGGAAGTTCCCATCTGGGCAAAAAAGAATTATCTTGAGCAGTACGGGAAAGAGTGGGATTTTAGTGGTAAAGGGATGGTATTCGTTCACGATAGCGATAAGCTCTTAATCTTGACAGAGGAAGATATGGAAAAACAACATGTCATGTTTGAATTTACGCAAAATGGCAAAGAACACTTTAATCTTCAGGATAGAGCAGCCTATCACTATTGGTTTGATATTATCGTACCCAAAGAAGATAATGAGGTGCTTGCATCCTTCTCCCTTTCTTTGACAAACGAGGCAGAAGAAAAATTAATAGAAAATGGGATTCCTGTCAAATTTCCAGCCGTCATACATCATGTAAACCCTACTCATGAAAGCTACTATTTCTCAGGTGATTTCGCTGACCAGGCAGAACTCCCATCCCTTTATCAGGCAAAAGGATATACGGCGCTGAAGAAATGGCAGTCAAGGAATAAAGATGATCTGAAATCCTTTTATTGGAGAGTGTATCATCCCATGATGAGTGAAATTATGAAGCAGCAGAAAAATAAGAGCACTGTAAAAAAGGAATTAACTGCTAATCTTGTAGGTGAATCTTATATTCCAGGCAGAGCAGGCAGTGATTATTTACAAATACAAAAAGACGGGAAATGGGAAGATTTTCTGATAAAAGGGGTTAACATGGGAATAGCAAAACCAGGTACATGGCCTGGTGAAACAGCTATCTCAAAGCAAGAGTACTACCGTTGGTTTGAGCAGATTGGCGACATGAATGCTAATGCTATACGTATTTACACGATTCATCCGCCGCACTTTTATGAGGCTTTGGCTGAATACAATCGTATGGCAGAGAAACCCATCTATTTATTTCATGGCATTTGGATTAATGAAGAGGTTTTCCTTGAATCAAAAGATGCTTTTGCGGAGGAAAACGTCAAAGATTTTAAAGAAGAAATCCAACGAACCGTTGATTTAATTCATGGAGATGCAGTGCTTGAAGAGCGTCCAGGTCATGCTCATGGAAATTACACGGCAGACGTTTCACCCTATGTGCTCGGGTGGGTCCTCGGGGTAGAGTGGGATCCGCAAGTAGTACTGAATACGAATAGGAAACATTCAGGTATCTCTGAGTTTAATGGAAAATACCTTTTCACACAAGGCGCTCAGCCATTTGAAGTGTGGCTTGCAGAAATGATGGAGTATACGATTGACTACGAACAGGAGACCTATCAATGGCAGCGACCAATGAGTTTTACAAACTGGGTGACTACCGATTTGCTTGATCACCCTTCTGAACCTTCAGAAGAAGAGGATCTTGTAAGTGTCAATCCTAATTTGATTTTTTCCCAAGAAGAGTTTGAAGCAGGTATGTTCGCTTCCTACCACATCTATCCTTATTACCCGGACTTCCTTAATTTTGAAAAACGGTATGTGGAATATATTGATCATCGGGGAGAGAAAAACAATTACGCAGGGTATTTACAGCATATGAAAGAAGCACACAGCATGCCGCTATTAGTTGCTGAGTTTGGCATCCCATCTTCAAGAGGGAATACTCATAATAATATATACGGTTGGAACCAGGGTGGTCATACCGAAAAAGAACAAGGAGAGATTCTAGCGCATCTCTATGAAGATATTGTGGAAGAAAAAATGGCAGGTGGATTAATCTTTTCATGGCATGACGAATGGTTCAAACGGACTTGGAATACGATGGATTTTGATAACCCGGACCAGCGACCTTACTGGAAAAACGTCCAGACAAATGAGCAGATGTTCGGAATGTTGACATTTGAACCCGGCGAAACACAAAAGATAATAATTGACGGAGATGAAGACGACTGGAGAGCTTTAAATCAAAAATTAGTGTACAGCCCTTCTTCCATCATAAAAGAGATGCAAGTAACGCATGATGAAGGATTTGTGTATGTAAAGCTGAAGGCGGATAAATTTAAAGAACATGAGCTGTCATTATTGTTTAATGTAATGAATAACCAGGGTCAGTCAAAGGTGGTACCTGGGTCTGATTATATAACGGAAGGCATAGATTTCCTTCTTCAAGTTGAGAATGGAAAAAAAGCTAGAATGCTTGTAGATAGTTATTATGACAGTTTCTACTATATGTATGGCCATAAGCTAGGTATGGTAGAGAAGCAGCAGTATGCAGACCAAAAAGATAATGGCCTTTTCCATCCGATCAGGTTAACTTTAAACAAAGAATTAACGTATAAAGATGATAAAGGCGAGGAACAGGTTGTCCCGTTTGACAGCTATGAAACTGGTATATTACGTTCTGGTACTTCTAATCCCAACAAAGAAAACTTTGACTCTTTAACAGATTATTATTTAAATGAGGAGGAAGGCTTGTTAGAAGTTCGTATTCCATGGGCACTGCTCAATGTAAAGGATCCAAGTCAACGAGAAGTGATGGGGGATATGTGGACAGATGATGGATTGAATAGCAGTGCATGGGTTGATGGAATCCGAATAGGTGCAATTGCCGTGTCAAATTCTG
Source organism: Bacillus sp. RO1 (assembly GCF_012524115.1). Classification (GTDB taxonomy): domain Bacteria; phylum Bacillota; class Bacilli; order Bacillales; family Bacillaceae_I; genus Sutcliffiella_A. Next base: position 35,270 of record NZ_JAAZWB010000072.1, read on the forward strand.
ATGGAAAAGTTGTAGACAGTTTTCCAAAAACAGTAAATGGAAAGAGCAGGAAGGAAGATTTCTTCTTATATGCATGGAATCCATGGGAAATACCAACTTATCATGAACGCTTGAAACAATCTTACTATAGAATTCAGAAACTTTTTTCTGAAATGGAAGAATAGGTTACACATATACCATGCAATAAATAGGAGTGGAGGAGGAAGTATGCCTCCACTTCTTTCATTTCTAGTTATCTATGAAACTAGATTACATAAATAGACAAAAAAAGTGAAACAACTAGTGATCACCTTTCAAGGTAGATAGCAACCATTGGGGCTGCGATGGCTAAAACAGAAAGAATAATGAAAAATACCTTTCGTCCTTTTGGAGTGGAAAAGTATAATTGAACGAGAAGAAAATAAGTGAAGCTTGAAACTAGTAAAAAAATTGCAAACTCGTACAGCTGTTTGTCTTTCATTACTGCCTTTTCAGTTTGATAGAATCCCAAGTTTGGATCTATAGTTAATGGGTTAGTAACGGCCATGATAATCATCCCTAAAAAGATTACTACGCCCAATAAATTCATTAAGCGCTTCATTGTGAGTTTTGCCATGAAGTTTGCTCCTTGTAGAGTGTGTTTTTAGAGGGAAAAGTGAAAAAAGACAATTTTGGCCTGAAACTACAACTCAAAGTGTCTTCATAAGGCGGATGTGGACATTATAGATTAGAATTTTAAGCTCAAAGTGTCTTCATTAGGACAATGAAGACACTTTTGCACTTAAGTTAAAGTTAAAAGTGTTTTCATAATAATTCTATACGATGAAAAGGACAAAAAAGTTTCATAAAAACGAAAATATCAACTACCTTACTGTTTCACATTCTGAACCTTCAACACTTCCACTACCATCCTACCGATTTGCTTCCCAAGCCGTAATCCTTCATCGTTATCTACTTTAAAGTGAACGCCTGCATACAAGCGAGACTGAGCGGAAGCATCTGTTGTAGCTTTAATCCGGGCTTGTTCCTGCGGGAAATAATAGGTCATTATTTCTTGAGCTGCTCCAGCTATGCTAGCGTGTGCAGACGGATAGGCTGGAAATCGTGGTGTATCAATAATTTTTCTGATGTTTCTCCCATATTGATTGGGACGGGCAACATCCCATAAATATTTTAAATACCAGCAAACTACAAAAACGTCATTCATGGTTGCATGGAAAAATCCTTGCATGCGGGCACAATTTGGGGAGCCCATCGGATACTGCTCAGCAAAATCATACAGCATGGTTGAAAATCTTTCTGCAATCTCACCGGTAGCCCAATATTTTGCGCTTTGAATTTGTTGAGGAGTTAGGGTACTCATGGTTTGTTCGACAATTTGTAGTTCATTGTTCCAGTCTATAGATAAAGGATCTTTTATTTGCCAAGTAATTTCTTTTCCGAAAGGGTCTAGGAATCTATTGGCCCCCTCTCGCCTGATGAAAAACATCGGCCAAAAGCCGGCGTTTGGATTTCCAACTGGGGGAGTTTGCTCTCCTTGATATGGATATTGAGACCATCGCCTGTATTCTGTGCGCATTGTTTCAACTCCTTAGAAAGTTCTTCTAAGAATTTCTTTATGATTGTTGGATGAAATATATGTTAAAAAACAATAAGTTCTTATGATGGAAGCATGCTAAAATAGGAAGAAATGTCTTAATTGAACAAAGGGGAGAGAAAATTGAAAGATTATAAATTAACTTCGGAAGAGATCGTCGCTTCCCCTGAAAAATTACAACCATTATATCGACGAACACTTTTTATTGTCGTTCTATCACAAGTGTTTGGAGGGGCAGGTCTGGCAGCAGGTATCACAGTTGGAGCCTTGTTGGCTCAAGATATGCTTGGTACCAATGCATATTCTGGTGTTCCTGTTGCTTTATTGACACTTGGCTCAGCTGGAGCGGCTTATTTGATTGGGCGTGTTTCACAGCGGTTTGGACGAAGGGTTGGCCTGGCAGGCGGCTTTTTAACCGGAGGAATTAGTGCTCTAGGTGTGGTGCTTTCAGCTGTTACCGACAATGTGTGGTTGCTGTTTTTCTCCCTACTATTCTATGGGGCAGGTACAGCATCTAATCTTCAAGCAAGATATGCCGGAACAGACCTGGCATCTGCCAAACAACGAGGGAAAGCAATTAGTATTGCACTTGTTTCGACTACATTTGGGGCAGTAGCGGGGCCTAATTTAGTTGGTGTAATGGGAGATTTTGCAGTTTCCATAGGTGTCCCGTCATTAGCGGGGCCATTTATTTTAGGAGCAGCAGCATTTATTTTAGCTGGATTGATATTACTTGTTTTCATGAAACCTGACCCTTTACTGGTTTCTAAAGCATTGGAAAATGAAAAACGTTTGGATGCGGAGAACCTCCCCTTAATTGGTCCCAAAAAGAATAACCGAGGAATCATCGTCGGTGGCTCAGTAATGGTGTTGACTCAGATGGTGATGGTGGCAATCATGACGATGACACCCATCCATATGGGGCATCATGGACACGGCTTAGATGCTATTGGTCTTGTAATCGGGATTCATATTGGTGCCATGTATCTGCCTTCATTAGTTACCGGGGTTCTGGTTGATAAGGTCGGACGTACCACTATGGCTTCAGCAGCTGGTGTAACATTGCTCCTAGCGGGAATCGTTGCGGCGACTGCACCAGGTGATAGTTTATACGTACTGATTTTGGCATTGGCACTACTTGGACTAGGTTGGAACTTCGGCTTGATAAGCGGCACGGCAACAATCGTGGATGCCACAACGCCTATAACACGCGCAAAGGTCCAAGGTTCCATGGATGTACTGGTTGCATTATCCGGGGCTACAGGTGGAATCATGTCAGGTATGATAGTAGCACAAACTAGTTATGCCATGCTTTCTATAGGTGGTGGTCTCTTATCTCTTTTATTATTACCTTTGATTATCTGGGCAAGTAGAGATAACGTAGCTCTCAAACAGGAGAAAAATAAAAAAACGGCGTAAGCAGCAATCGTCTGCAAACGCCGTTTTTTCATTATTTTCCTTTTGTCTTTGCTATTTCCTCAGACACAACAAAAGCTAAGTCATCATTCCCAAACATAGCTAATACCCCTAAAACCGTATCATTTGAAATATCCCCGGCCTCTTCTTTGGAAACTGTCAATTCCAAAGCTTGAGCAAGTGCGGGGTTATTTGCTTGATCAGGGTATGCTTTTGTATAAAGAGTAAATGGGTCTAATTCATGGTTAATACACCATTGTGCAAAAACCAGTATCATCATATTCTCTTCTTTTTGGTAGTTTTGTATGATTGCTTGTTCCAAATCTTTTTTATCCAATATTTTCAAACTCCTTTAATTCTAGTATTCTCATTATAATCTAACTCGTCATTTGAACCAACTCGTTCTTTTTAGAGAAATAATTTGAAAAATTAGTAAAAAAGTTATGCTCTTTGTTATATAATAAGTAGATACATATAGGGAGATTTTACCTGATTTTATAGTTAGTGGGGTGGAATGATGAAAATGGCAGTAGGTGATTTACTTTTCGTCAAAGGAAATTGCAATTTTAGTCCTTTTATCCGTTTTTTTCTAAAATCCGAATACACCCATGTAACCATAGCAGTGGATGAAGAGCAAATTTGTGAAGTTGATTTGTATCGTAAAATGGAGATCATGAAAAATCCGTACAAAGAATACGACTTATATAGATTAAAAGTGAATTTGACGGATGACCAACAAGAAGAGCTGCTTCATTTTCTTCATAAAAAGCTATCTACCTCTAAAGGGTATGATTGGTGGCGGCTTATTTCATTATTTGTGAAACGTTATTTTCGTTGGAATATCATTATTCATGAACAGGATCGTTATATCTGTTCCGAAATCATTGATAAGGCTTTTCAACATATTGGGATAGATCTTGTGGAGGATTTGGTGACAGGTGATGTAACGCCGATAGATATAATGAGGTCAAAACGGATTAAGTATATCACTTCCATATATAGAGTCAAAGATTCCTTGGCAGAAAAAGGAAGTGTAAATAAAAGCGGATGAGATTAGTGGGAAGGTTGCCTAAATTGGGCAACCCTTTTCTTTGCATAACAGTTCTTTTCACCTATAAAAAATAGATGGTAAAGAGTTGGGTATCGTCGTATATTTAATCTAGTTATGTGAAAATTTCGAATGGGATCTGAGGAGAACTTATGATGAAAACCAAGCAGTTGGCACAATTAATGGAAGAGACTAATTATCAAGCTGCACTCCAACTTTTTATAAGTACTTTTACTGAATATACGAAAAAGCCAAGATTATCAGCATTCCGCGAGGTTCTAGCGCTGACGGATGAGGATCTGCGGCCGATTTTACAGGTGATGGACCTTGCTCTGATGGATGATGTTTCTGGAACGCTGATAAGAGCAAATTATCGAAAAAAGAAAACAGTAACATCCACGATATGGTATTGTGAGGAACTTATTGATGTTGGAGAATTTATCAATGCAGAGGAATTGTTATTACCTTTATTACAAGAAGACCTAACCAAAAAAGAAGAAGAGAAAATTGTCTATAACCTTGCTATTGCCTGTATCCGTATGCACCGTTATCAAGCTGCATATGAATATTTGAAGAAATGTGAAGAATTGACTTCCAATTCTATGAAAACACGCTGGGGTTACTACTATCTCCAGAAAGGTGAGTGGGAGGAAGGTGTAAAGCATCTCCTTGAAGGGCTAAAGGATAAGAAAGACGGTGCGTATGCATATGGAATGTTAATCAGGCATTATATGCTTCAGGGCAATTGGGCGGAAGCGAAAGGGTATATCGACCTTGCAACGGAAAAATATCCGGATTTTCCAAGGCTGAAAATGGAAAAATTGCGGTATCTTTATAAAATGAAAGAGTGGTCCGAGCTGAGGGTGGCAGTTAAGGAGCTTCAGGATGCTACTCCTTTTCATAGCTATCAGACGGTTAACAGTTTGTGGGTGGCAGAGAGCTTGTACCATCAACATGATATTTCTGCTTTGCGAGATTTTCTTCAAAAGAATGATACGATAGCTACCCAATCCCATTTTAGACATCTACCAGAAACAGTGAAAAGTGAATCCAAACTAATCAAGTATTACAAACCGACCCTTCAAAAAAGCAACTACTGTGTCCCAGCAAGTCTTGAGATGGTGTTTAGCATGTATAATCAACACGTTTCACAAGAGGAAGTGGCTGAGTCCATCTTTACTGTTTCAGGTTCTAGTATCTCTAAAGCTATTACCTTCTTAGAGAAGAGGGGATTTGATTGTAGATACTTTTATAGCAATGTGGAGCTCATCAAACAGATGTTACACTCAGGCATATCAGTCATAATGAGCTTGGAGTATCCTACATCTTCCCATGTACAGGTCGTGGTTGGATATGATGATAATCTACAGTGCCTGATCATTCAGGATCCGAACTTGCCAGATGTTGTCTATGTGGAATATGAAAAGTTTCAGGAAGAATTCAGCAATAGCCACGCGTTGGCAATTGCAGTCGTTCCATCACAAATGGCAGCTTCTCTCCATTTTTTAGATGAAAAAGAACATGAAATTGCTGCTAGGACACAAGTGCTCGGAGAAAATTGTTATGAAGACTTTTCCGAAGAGGACAAATCCTTTATTCGTGAAAACATAACAAACATAATTGTTGCTGCAAGTTTTTTGAAATTTCTGTCAAAACAAAACGAGGAAGAATTGCTGTCACAAGCTGCAGAAGCTGTTGAACAGTCCAATTTTGAAAGAGAATATAAATATCTTATTATCGCGATGGCATATGTTCGCTTAAAAAAATGGGGGAAGGCAGAGGAATACCTTTCAAATGTAAAACCTCATTATTACCAATCTGCCTACTGGTATTTAAAAGGAAGAATCCATTACGAGAAAAACGAACATGAAGAGGCAACACAATGCTTCCGAAAAGGTATCACTTTCGAAGCGGATGACTTTGTTCTGTGGTCCTACCTGGCGCTTTCCACTTCCTTTCAAGGCTTGGATGAACAGGCTCTTACTTACTCGACGATTGCAATGGATATTAATGATTTGGATACATTCACCAGAATTAACCATGGAATGATTCTGTTTGATAATAAGTTTTATACAGAGGCTAGAGAACAATTCAGTTCTGTCTTGAAGGAAGTAAAGTCGCATGGTCATGCTTGGTTTGAAAGAGCAAGATGTGACAAGGAACTAGAACGTTACCGTCATGCAGAAAGGGGATTCAAGACAGCGATTTCTCTCGATCCGGAAATAGCCGTACCATATCGCGATCTTGCCCAGTTGTACGAATTTGTCTATATGCAACCGGAGAAAGTGGAACCTCTTTTACAAAATGGAATAAAAGAAACCGATGAAGCGATTCTTCTACTTCTTGAGCTTGGTGACTTCTATGAGCGCCAGAAAGAGTATGAGAATGCAAGAGTTCTATACTTACGAGCAACAGAGAAGTACCCGGAGGATCCTTCTGGATGGGTAAATCTTGGTCATTTATTAAAAGAAGAAGAGAAATTCAGTGACGCCTACGCATGGCTAAATGAAAATTATGACAGATTTCAAGATGACAGTGAGTACTTGGTGAATGCAGGAAAATATATGTGGGAAGCTGCACTGGCAATGGATGCGCCACAAGGACATTTAGAACAGGCATTGTCACTCTTGGAAAAAGGTATTGATTGCGCGCCTACAAACGTGGAAGATGCATTGGAACTCTATGTCAATCTGATTGAAGAGACTCCTTATATTACTAGAGGAATCACCTTCCTGCAAAACAAACACGAAGAAGATGTGGAAAATTATCTCTATCCTTCATATATGGGTTGTCTTTATGAGAGTAGCGGGTTGTGGTATCAAGCGAAGGAATGTTATGAATTGGGTCTTTCAAAAGCTTACAAACTACTTCCTCTATACCGTCTTGGGGAAATTTTGGTTAAGCTAGGGGAAGATAAGCAAGCAAGAAAATGTTACAAAATGGTCCTTGAACTTGATTCGACTCACGTTCAGGCCCACCTTAATATTGCCGATATCTGTCATCGACTAAACCATAAGGTACAAGAGCTTTTTCATATCCGTAAGGCGTTTGCTCTAAACCCGTATGCGGTAAATATTGAGTATTTCGCCTCTCTTTTAAAGGAAAATGAACTATTGGAACTAAAAGAGAAATTAGGTAGTCTTCTAAATGAAAGAAATGCTTCTTTTGTTTATGACAGCCTTGGTTATGTATATGGAGTGTTGGGAGATTATAGGGCAGAAGAGGAGTATGTCTCAAAAGCCCTTGCTCTCGAACCAGAGGAGATCCCACTTCTTATGCATCGAATACAAATCACCTTGCGAAAGAAGAAATTTGCAGAAGCCAAGAAAGAAATTCTACCATTACTATGTAAGGACATGGAAAACCGCAACTTGTATGAGCTGTTTGTAGATATACATGTCAGTGCAGGTTCTATGCTAACTTTGGAAAAAGTCATAAATCGACTTAAACTTCCTGACCACGATAAGAGTAAAGTCAGCATGTACACAGCAGCGGCCTTTGACAAAGTGCTCATGGCGAGAAGGGAAAACGAAGAGTACGATTTGTCCGAACGAAATTGGTTCAAAAAGCTGAAGAATTTTGGCAAAGCGAGTGTGGACTTTGGTGTCCTGATCAGCCTTTACGAAAACGCGCTCAAGCATGATAGAGAAAATGTCACAGCGGTTTTCTGGCTGGCAGATGTTTACCTGCAACTTGATATGAAAACGGACGCCATCAAGTCCTACGAAAAATTCCTAAAATACCATTGGGAACCTGATGTAGCCTACCAGCTAACCTCTACGATACTGGAGTTACTTGATGAAGAAGCGCCAGCGAAAAAACATCAACAATATTTAGTGCAAGCGAAAGAGCTGGTGGAAAGATGTCTGGCAGAAGAAGAAGCTTCTAGGTATCTGTCGCAGTATGGTTATGTACTCAAGCTTCTCGGTGATATTGAGAAAGCAGAATCAACTTATCAACAAGTTATTGAACTTGAATCCGAGGATCCGGCTGCTTACTATCAATTGGCTCTCCTTTACAGAGAAACCAACCGCGTTATAGAAGCGAAGGAAACAATATGGAGAGCATTACAACTTGCTCCGGACGATACGCAGATTATGAATGAAGCTAGTATAGCCTTAAGATTAAATGGTGAATTTCATGCAGCATTAGAAATGGTAGATAAGGCATTAGAAATTGATTCTGAAGACGCTATGCTACTATATAATCGGGCATGTTATTTGTCTCTTTTAGGTAGATTCGAGGAGTCAGCTGCTCATTTGGCTGAATTATTCGAAGCAGATGAAGATGGGATTTTTATTGAAATGTCGTTGGATGATGAAGATCTGGAACCATTGAAAGAAGCAGGAATGTTCCCTTTGGAAGTGTCAGAACAATAGTTTAGAGCATACAGGGGCAATGCACATGGTGCTTGTTCCTGTTTTGTTTACATGCTACTATCATTAAAATAAATGTAGTTATTTGATAGGAGGAAGCATGATGGTGCATTCAAGAAAAATAATTGTATACATCGCACAAAGTGTGGACGGGTATATAGCAAAAAAAGACGATGATATCGGCTGGCTTTCCATGGTGGAAACCCCTGGTGAAGATTATGGGTATGTGGCTTTTGTAGAAAGTGTGGACACAGTTATCATGGGTAGAAGAACGTATGAGAAAGTATTGTCTTTTGGCGTTGAATTTCCCCACAAAGAACGAAAAACATATGTTCTTTCTAATTCTAAAAAGGGATCAGATAACAATGTTGAATACTACTCGGGTGATGTCAAAGAATTGATTGATAACATTCGTTCAACAGGTGGAGGACATATATTTGTTGATGGAGGAGCGGAAGTAATTAAAGAGTTCGTCAGACAAGATTTAATTGACGAGTATGTCATATCAACAATACCAATCCTAATCGGGAATGGCATTAGATTATTTAAAGAAACCGAACAAGAAAATAAGCTGAAGCTTTTGGAGAGTAAGTCATTTCCTTCAGGACTAGTTCAGAATCGATACTCAGTAATAAGATAAGGGACGAAGATAGGCAGGTGTAACTCTATTTGGAGTGCACCTGCTTTTTTTGTGGGAAACAAGGAGCTTCTACCGTTAATGCGTCAGCTTCGACCATAAAACTGCGACTTTCTACATTTCCCGGATGACCTTCTACATTTCCAAAGCAACCATCTACCTTAAATCTCTAACCTTCTACAATTTATGCTTAGAGGATAAAACTCCTTGGAACTAGGATGTGTAGGTGAAACGCTATCCGAAGAGTGCACCTGCTTTTCTGAAAAAAAGAGCTTCTACCGTTAATGCGTCGGCTTCGACCATAAAACTGCGACTTTCTACATTTCCCGGATGACCTTCTACATTTCCCAAGCAACCTTCTACCTTAAAACTCTAACCTTCTACAATTTATGCTTAGAGGATAAAACTCCTTGGAACTAGGATGTGTAGGTGAAACGCTATCGAAGAGTGCACCTGCTTTTCTGAAAAAAAGAGCTTCTTCCGTTAATGCGTCAGCTTCGACCGTAAAACTGCGACCTTCTACATTTCCCAGATGACCTTCTACATTTCCCAAGCAACCATCTACCTTAAATCTCTAACCTTCTACAATTTTGGATAGACGGTTGTAAACTTGTGGGAGATAATAAGTAATATATGGTAGTTATTGGAGGTATAGGGGAATTATGAAACTCACCATCATCAAAGTTCTTGCATTACTTTGTACTGTATTAATCTTGTATCTATTATTGTGGCCTGTCTCGATTGACCCTGTTTCATGGGAATCTCCTAAATCCATGGGATACATCGGTGCTTACGAAAAAAATAATAAATTAGAGGGAATGGAATTTCTTTCAATTGGAAAATATGAAGAGCCGGAACATATCGTATATCGTGAAGGATGGTTGTACGCCGCCACAAAAACTGGTGCAATCATTCGTGTACGGGAGGATGGCACAGAATTACAGGAAATAGTAAATACGAAAGGCAGACCTTTAGGCTTTGACTTTGATAGAGAAGGGTCAATCATCGTTGCTGATCCACTTTATGGTAAACAGGGAGGGCTACTGAAAATTAGCAATTATGAAGAAGGTGATACAGAAATTGAACTTTTAACAGACACCGCTGAAGAAACCCCTTTAGGATTTATTGACGCAGTAGTAGTTTCTAATAGTGGAATTATTTATTTTACTGATGCTTCTCAAAGAACAAAAGCGAAAGAAATCGGTGATGTTGGACGGGCTGGAGAAATAGATATTCTCGAAAATAGCAGTACAGGAAGAGTCTTGGAGTATAATCCATCGACGAAAAAAACTAGAGTTCTAATGAAAGATATTAGTTTTGCAAACGGATTAGCATTAAGTATGGACGAAAAAAGTCTCCTAATAAATGAAACGGGAAGATACCGCATCTGGAAATTAAATCTTGAATCAGATCAAACATTAAGCACGAAGGATAAAAGTGAATTTTTAGAAGTTCTAATAGATAACCTACCTGGACTACCGGATAATATGATGCGTGGAAATGACGGCAGAATCTGGATTGGATTAATCATGTCGAGAAATGATTTTCTAGAATTCAGTTCTGATAAGCCCATATTAAGGAAAATGGCAATGCGTCTTCCAGCTAAGATGTTGCCTAAAGGGGCAGGATACTCGCACGTTATCGCAATTAACGAATTAGGGGAAGTAGTAGAAGATATGCAAAGTGATTCCATTCCATATACGAATATCACAGGAGTAACGGAGACAGTGGATGCCCTGTATTTCCACCAACTTAATGAAATGAATGCCATCGGGTTATTAAAAAAAGTAGATATAGAATTTTAAAAGAAGGTGTTAAATATGTATTTTAATAAATTCATAGGGATAGAGAAAGTAGAAAACAAACATGTAAAAATTAGGGAAGCGGTCAGGGCTATTGTCATTCGGGATGGCCATATTTTGATGCTTCACTCAAACAAAGGTGATTTCAAATTTCCTGGTGGGGGTATCGAAGTTGGAGAAACCCATAGTGAAGCACTTATCCGAGAAGTGTTAGAGGAAACGGGTTATGTGGATACGGTTGTAGGAGAAAAATTTGGAGTGTATATGGAAAGAAGAGAGGACGTTTTCAATCAAGGTATTCATTTTGAAATGAAGTCCCATTATTACCTATGTAAATGCATGGGAGAAGCCGGTGCTCAACAGTTAGAGGGGTATGAGATAGATCAGGGTTTTACCGCTAAATGGATTACCATAGAAGAGGCTATATCACAAAACGAACGTGCACAAAAACTAAGTGGGTATAACGGATGGATTGAGCGGGAGACATACGTCTTACATAAAATTTTGCAGCTTACCAATAAAATACTAGAAAGGGTGATACAACAATGATTTACGTCATCAGGCACGGTCAGACAGATTTTAATAAAGAGGGAAGAATGCAAGGTAGAAAGGGGCTTCCTTTAAACGAAGTAGGTTTGCGTCAGGCGAACGTGTTAAAAGAAAAATTAAAAGATGTTGAGTTTCATTATGTGTTTTCCTCCCCACAAAAAAGGGCTATTCAAACAGCTGAAATTATTTCTGGATATGAACCGAAAATTGACGAACGGCTGGATGTATTTGATCTTGGTGAAGCAGATGGGTTGAAAAAAGAACAGGTGATTTTTAAAGGGGCGATTCCTGATCCAACCAAGTATGTAGGAGTGGAGGGGATGGACCAATTTGCTGGCAGGGTAATTGGTTTTTTAAAGAGCCTTGAGGAAGAGAAGATAGATGAAATGAACATTCTTATAGCAGGTCATAGATGTACTACTGGGGTAATCGGGGCTTATTTAGAAGGAGCTCTCGGAAAAGATAGTGTTTTAAAATATTCGTCGGATAATGGAGATTACAAAGTTTATAATAACAGGTATCTATCTTGATCTTTCCATAGTTGCAGTAAAATCATTTTCGCACGAACTCCTGCAGTTTTGGCATCAACTCCCTTCATTTCCGCACGAATTTCCCAAAACACCTGATTTTTTCAAGCAAAGAATCCCTTTTTCGTTCGACCGTTCAAGTTAGGCCTTCACCTATCACCACATAACCCCATAAGATATCAAAAACTAATGGGGTGACCACATATATGTTCGGAAGAATAATGAAACCACGTTTGTTTCCTGCATCGATAAGAACGGTTGAAGGTACAAAGTGGGGATATATAGATGAGAAGGGCATGTTTGTACTAAAGCCCACCTTTGAAGATGCCGGGGAGTTCCAGCAAAATGGATTAGCGATTGTACGTAAGGGTGGGGCAGGGGTTATTACACAAACCGGTAAATTTGTGATTCGCCCCAACTACAGCTCCATTTTTCCTTTTACAGAGGGCCGTGCCATAGCTATGTTAAATGAAGGTGGTTCAGTTGTCTTAAATGAAAAAGGTAAAGTATTGACGCAAAAAGCCTATTCGTTTATTAGTCCCTATCAAGGGGGCCGTGCGGTTTTCCAAGATTCTAAGGATGGGGGTCGCACACTTTATGGATACTTAGATTTGAACGGTAATGTAGCAATTCCTGCTCAATACCAGTATGCCTTTGATATGAGTAGCGGAAAAGCACTCGTACAGGTGAAAGATAGCTTATATGCCTTGCTAAATTCCACCGGTACTCTACTTCAAAGGTATCCGTACGAACAGATGAATGGATTAAGTGAAGGGCTTCTTTCCTTTAAAAAAACATATCAGGATAAAGCAGGATATGTAGATGAGTCAGGGAACGTCATCATAAAACCACAATTTGGTATGGCTTTACCTTTTCAGGGGGGGAGGGCTGTTGTCAATGCGTCCAATGATTATAAAAATAGATTCGGTTTAATTGATAAGAGCGGGAACTATATCATTCCTCCAAGATATAACGATATAAACCAACTTGGTGGGAACAGGGCAGCTATCGGAAGAGCCATTAACCTTGAGGAACCATTTGTAGGTTCGACATATGCAATAGCCGATACGGTGAGCGGACAGATAATGACTGATTTTCAATATGATTCAGTGAACAACTACAAAGGGGAATATAGCTCTGTGACGCGAGGGCTTAAAAGTTTCTTTATTAACAAAAGCGGTAGACAGGCAAAAGACCTTCCTGTAATAGATGGCATTGGAACGCTTTCTATTGAAGGGCAGCTGGTGAGAGCATTTGTTGATCAGAGGTTGTCCTACTATGATAAAGCCGGCAATCTCGTTTATGCTCAAAATTCCGTCATTCCGGTAAATAGTAATGTTTCAATTCGCGAGGAAAAATACCGGCCAAACAAGGACTATCTCGTGTATTATCCCCAGATTCAAGGAATGAAAAATAAAGAAGCAGAGAAAAAAGTCAACGAAGTATTACGCACACAATCTCAAATTATTCCTATTCCGCTGGATAAACAACTGGATTATAATTACACAGGTGATTTTTCTGTGCAATTTTATAAAAAGAATTTACTAATACTAGAGCTTAATGGCTACAACTATCCTTTTGGAGCTGCACATGGCATGCCGACACAAATTATGGTGCCAATAGATATCAGCACAGGTAAAATATACGAGTTGAAAGACTTGTTCAAATCAAACAGTGATTATATAAAAGTGTTAAGTGATTTGGTTGCAGAACAAATACAGGAAAACCCAGATAACTACTTTCCAGATTCCTTTAAAGGGATTCAACCTGATCAGCCATTCTATGTTTCTAGTGATGCCTTGTTCCTTTATTTTACACCATATGAGATAGCCCCATATGCAGCTGGATTCCCTACATTTGAAATTCCATTCAAACAAATCAATAACATCATTGACAAAAAAGGCGCGTTTTGGCGATCATTTCATTAATAGTTTGGACATAAAGAAAAAGGTAGCTTCTTCAGCAAGAAGTCTACCTTTATTCTATGTAGGAATGGTAATGATAAAGGTGGTGCCTTTTCCTTTTATACTTTGCACATTTATGGTCCCTTTAACTTTATTGATTGTACTGTACACCATCAACATTCCAAGGCCAGTACCTTCTTCTTTTGTTGAAAAATACGGCTTACCTAACCGGTTTATTTCATCGGAAGTCATGCCAATTCCTGAATCCCTTATTGTAATGATGATGTCATTCTTTACTTCCGTAAATGCGATCGAAAGGATACCACCATTAGGCTTCATCGCCTCTATACTGTTTTTGAAAAGGTTGATGAAACATTGTTGCAATTGGTTGCGGTCATAGGACGTTTTCAATGTGTTGTGAAATGAATATTGAACTTCGACCTGATGCATGGCAGCATATGGAATGATAAGATTTCTCGTATACTCAGCTTCTTCTTGTAGATTAGAATAGACCATATTTTCCGATTGTGGTTTTGCAAAAGATAGGTAGTCACTCACAATTTTTTCTGCGCGTTTTAATTCTTGCAAGGAGAGATCTAAGTATCTTTTTTCTTCGACACCAATTGTCTGTGATTTACCCAGTAATTGAAGAAAACCGCTCGTAACCGTTAATGGGTTCCTAATCTCATGAGAAACACTTGCCGACAGTTCACTTACCACATTTAGTCGTTCGGCACTGATATAGCGCTCGCGATTTCGAATATTTAGAATGATTTTTTCTATTAGAATGACGATAATTCCCATTAACGCTGCATGCGTTGTGACTGCATATATACTAAGCATGATAAATTCGCTATTTAATTTTTCGAAATACAAACTTAGTAGAATAAGGTAGATTCCCATAAACACTGTTATTATACCAGCTGAAAATATCAATCTATTCTTTGGTTTAAATGTCAAAAACATTTTGCTTAGAAAAGGAACGAATAAAAATATAATTGTAGAGGTAAGGAAAGAGTTTAGAGTTCCTTCTCCTCCGATATAAAAACGGTATAAATTTAAGACTATGTAAAGTGGAAATACAAATTTATGACCAGAATATAATGCAATAATGAAAAAAGGGATATAGCGTAAATCAAAAATGAACCCTAATTGTAAATGAATAGGGTAGGACATACATAGCACCATGGAAATAGTGGCAAATAAACTGAACATCCATCTATTAAAAGAATGATGTTTGTCTTCAAAAAATACTAAATAGATGATAATAGGTAATATCAGAAAAAGAAAATTCAATAATAATGTTTCAATCAAGAGGTTAAACGTCCCTTCTGTTGCAACTTCTATTCCCATTAATAATAGCAGAAACATTTAGATTTTGGTGCTAATAAAAGTAACTATGTGTAAATATTTCTAACAAAAAGGAACAGGCACCAAATTTTGGTGCCTGCTTGACAGAAGTGAGAATAAAAGAGAAATGAAAATTAAAATTAGCGGACTTCTTGTGGAACTTGCAAACCAAGGCCCTTAGCAACTAACTTCCCGTATTCTGGATCCGCTTTGTAAAAATGGTTGATTTGACGAAGCTTGATTTCGTCACTTTCCACAGGTGTCATTGCACCTACAATATTTTTTATTAAGCGGGTGCGTTCTTCCACACTTAGCAAACGATATAAATCACCTGCTTGAGTATAATGATCATTTTGATCATAGGCAACGCTATCAGCTAAACCTGAAACAGGGTAAGCAGCTTGCTTGTTTTCAGGAGTCTCCTTTGGCCCGTTATAGCTATTTGGCTCATAGTAGGCGGAACCCCCACCATTGTTGTCAAACCTCATCTGGCCATCGCGTTGATAGTTGTGAACTTCATTTCGTGCTCGGTTAATGGGTAGCGCCTGGTGATTCGCTCCAACTCGGTAGCGATGAGCATCATGATAGGCAAAAAGGCGCCCTTGCAGCATTTTGTCTGGAGAAACATCAATTCCAGGTACAAGTGTTCCTGGAGAGAACGTTGCCTGCTCCACCTCAGCAAAATAGTTTTCCGGATTTCGATCCAGTACCATCCTCCCAACTTCCATCAAAGGATAATCTTTTTGGGACCATACTTTTGTCACATCAAAAGGATCATAGCGATAAGAATCTGCATCCTCCATAGGCATAATCTGTACGTAAACCTTCCATGCAGGGTAATCACCTTTTTCGATGGCATTAAATAAATCCTCTGTATGATAATCAGGGTTCTCACCTGCAATCTTCGTTCCAATCTCTTCAGTCAAGTTTTTAATACCTTGTTCTGTTTTAAAATGATATTTAATCCAAACACCTTCGCCTTCCTCGTTTACCCATTTGAAGGTGTGGCTACCGAAGCCATGCATATGACGGTATGTAGCCGGTATTCCACGGTCAGACATCAAGATGGTCACTTGATGAAGGGATTCAGGAGATAAGGACCAGAAATCCCAAACGGCATTAGGATTTTTTCGATGCGTTTGAGGGTGGCGCTTTTGTGTATGAATAAAGTCTGGAAACTTGATGGCATCTCTTATGAAAAACACTGGTGTGTTGTTTCCGACAAGATCATAGTTCCCGTCTTCTGTATAAAATTTTACGGCAAATCCACGTGGATCACGAACGGAATCAGCAGAACCGTTTTCACCCGCTACCGTGGAAAAACGGACAAAAAGTGGCGTGCGTTTTCCTACTTCGGAAAGGAATTTTGCCTTCGTGTATTTAGTAACATCATTCGTTACTTCGAAGTATCCGTGTGCACCAGCACCTTTAGCGTGTACTACACGCTCGGGGACACGTTCTCGGTTGAAATGGGCGAGCTTTTCTAAAAGATGTACATCTTGTATGAGGGTAGGTCCCCTTGAACCCGCAGTCATGGAATTCTGGTTATCTCCCACAGGAGCCCCCCAGCTAGTTGTGAGTCTATTATTAGTTGTCAAAATCCTTCACCTCAATATAAAAAATATTTTATTACACGCTTAATGATAACAGTTATTAGAGGAAAATCAATACTTTTTTATAATTATTATAAAGTAATAATATATATCTATAAGTAAACGGTATATTAAACTTGTCTGTTTATGGTTGATTTGTAATTTGCTATACTACTAGAAAACGTGATGATAGGAGTTGACTTGACGTGAAGAAAAAGCATAAATGTAATACAAAGTCTTTGACGAATAAAAAGGAAGAGAAGGTATCATTGAAAGATCAATTAGAAGGGGATGTTTATTCGAAATTAAAATCCATGAAGGACCAACTTCTACAAACAGAACAAAAACAAAAAATGGAAGAAGCTGAAAGGAAAAAAGAAGAAAAGCGATTAAGGGAGAAGAATAAATCGTTTGAAGAACTGTTCGAAGAAAGTAATCAAAATTGGAAGGAATTCAAGTAAGGTTGGCTTGGTGAATAGAAAAGGGAGAATGGTCCGTCTAGATAACCATTCTCTTTTTTGTTAGGAGAGAAAAAAAGCCATGGCGAAGTAGACAGCTAAACATAACAGAGATCCTAGCAAAAATGGCCCGATATGTAATGTTGGCTTCTGTTGTTGTGGGGTGTAACGACCAGCCATGGAATCAAAAACAGCTGCTTCTGAATTTTTAGTGAAAATGTCTCCTGAGGAACTAGTGAAGAAGGCTATAAAGACAAAAGCAAGAGAGCCGAAGAACATGGTGCTTAAGAGGTTAAAGTCAAAATAGGTGGAGATTCCCAGTAAGATACCAATTTCTGCTGCAAGCACAATGATTAAAGTGATAAGATATTTGACCATTATGTTTCCTCCTTGATACATAGATAAATTAATCTACGTATAAAAATGGAATAAGTTTCAAAAAATTTGATTAGAATATCCGCCAAACACCGCTGTTAATTTCCGCAAATGGCTTCACTATCCCGGGGCAACCTTGAGCCTCCTCACAACGCTTCAGGGGTCTCAACATTGCAGCTACTTTATCGCAGGAGTCTTCGCCATTTGCTTCAATCAACAGCTATGAGCCTTCAGAAATTTACCATTGTTCTAAAACAAAAAGAGGCTGGGACAAAACTAAAAAACCTTAATAAAAGACGAACAATATAGTTATCATAGGTATCGACTCTAAATACCGCTGTTGATTTCCACAAATGGCTTCGCTTTCCTAGGGGCGGTGCTTGAGCCTCCTCGCTCCGCTGCGGGGTCTCAAGCTACCGCTATCTCCCTCAGGAGTCTTCGC
>NZ_JAAZWB010000073.1 GCF_012524115.1 Bacillus sp. RO1
AAGACTCCTCTGGCTCAATATTTCGGCTAGACAGGTCTTTATTCTGGGTATGAGGACTCCTCTGGCTCAATATTTCGGCTAGACAGGTCTTCATTCATGCTATGAGGACTCCTCTGGCTCAATATTTTGGCTAGACAGGTCTTCATTCATGCTATGAAGACTCCTCTGGCTCAATATTTTGGCTAGACAGGTCTTCATTCTGGGTATGAGGACTCCTCTGGCTCAAAATTCATTCTAGTCATGTCTTCATTACGGTAATGAAGACTTCTCTGGCTCAAAATTCATTCTAGTCAGGTCTTCATTACGGTAATGAAGACTCCTCAGTCTCGAAATTTTACCCAAATAGGTCTTCATACAGGATATAAAGACTTCACCGGCTCAAAATTGACGCTTTAAAGGTCTTCATACGCTAGCTTAGTTTCTTCCCAACTCGCCAACTAAAACCTCATTCTCTCCTGCATTTCCTCTTTCGTATAGATGACGCGCATCGGGTTCCCTCCGACGAAGGCGCCTTCTGGGACGTCTTTATGTACAAGGGTGCCAGCGGAGACGATGGCGCCGTCTCCGATAATGACGCCAGGAAGGATGGTCGTGTTGGCACCGATCATGACTTCGCTGCCGATTTCCACATCGCCGAGGCGGTATTCCTTGACCAGATATTCGTGGGCAAGGATGGTGGTGTTATAGCCAATGACCGTGTTGCGGCCGACGCTTATTTTTTCCGGGAACATGACATCAAGCATGACCATTAAAGCAAAGGAGGTTTGCTCGCCCACCTTCATGCGTAAAAATGTGCGGTAGAGCCAGTTTTTCATGCCTAAAAATGGCGTGTACCTGGCGATCTGAATGACTGCAAAGTTTTTCACGACTTTTATAAAAGGGACGGTTTTGTAAACATGCCATAGGGAATTCGCGCCCTCCACCGGGTAGCGGGTCGTCCTTCTACTCACCCTCAGTCACTCCCAATATTGGCAGCAAGTCTTGCATATGTGTGAGCGTATAATCCGGTTCAAAGGATTGTAGGTATTCGACTCCTTTAATCGTCCAGCTTACTGCTGCCGTTTTCGTTCCGGCATTTTTTCCTGCTAGGATGTCGTGAAAGTTGTCACCTACCATAATTGCCTCTTCAGGCGTTGAGCCTAGCTGCTGCAGGGCAAGGTGGATTGGTTCTGGATCTGGTTTGGCATTGGTGACATCATCAAGGCAGACGACCACATCAAAGAATTGGTCAAGTCCCGTCAACTTAAGGCCCATCACCACAGTCTGTCGCATTTTTGTCGTCACAATTCCAAGCTTCAGACCTTTTTCATGCAAAAGTTTTACTGTTTCCAATACCCCTTCAAACTCTGTTACATATTCGTCATGTTTAGTCATATTGAAGTCGCGATAATGGGCAATCATTTCTTCCACTTTCGACTCATCCATTTTTACGAATGTATCATATAGAGGTGGGCCGAGGAAGGTCAGTACGTCTTCACGGCCATACTGATCTGGATAATAATGATTTAATGTGTGAAGGAACGACTCAATAATAAGGTCGTTTGTGTCTATTAGTGTTCCATCTAGATCAAAAAGTACGGTGTTAATGGTCATAAGAGGCTTCCTTTCTTTTTGCAAGTTCTAGCCTTTTCCAAACAAAAGCAACGGCTATCGTAAGGAGAATGGCAGTTGTAATTCGGATGGCAAGTAGCGGCCATACAGGGATGCCGAGCGGAATGAAGATAAGCGTATCCTCCACCACCGCATGACAGGCAACGAGAAAAATAAACGCAAGAGTCAAATCCTTCTTACTTACATTATCCTCTTTTACCGCCTGAATCATAACCCCTGCTCCATATGCAAGGCCGATTACTAGACCGGCCGCCATGGTAGTAGACGTATTCTCTTTCATTCCAAGCGCTCGGGTAAACGGCCCCATCCACTTCGAGAATACCGCCAACCAGCCGAGCTCCTTCATATATTGCACAAGGACCATAAGTGGAATGACGATTACTGCAAGCTGCAGAATCCCCATCAGACCACGTTGTGTGGCATCAAGGATTATAGGGAAAAAGCCTGTTACAGCCTCTTCAGATTTTGCGACCATGCCATACTGGGCAAGTTCGCCTCCACCTTTCCAAACCAAGTTGATGATAATGGCTGAGAAAAAGGCAAGACCTAACCTTACCGCTAATATCACGGAAATTTTCAACCCTACTTTTGCCGCAACGGTCGACTCTACTAAAAGATTATGTGAAAACGAGAGCATGACAGCCAAGATAAAGACCTCTTTTACGGTAAGGTCCAAGGTAAGGATGGCACCTATTCCAGCATACAGGTTCAGAAAATTCCCGATTACAAGCGGGATGGCTGCTTCACCTGATAGACCGAAAATCCCCATGATCGGCGCGATTGCTTTTATAAGATATTGCAGGACTGGTGTATGCTGAAGAATGCCGACAAGGAGTGTGACTGGGAAAATGACTTTACCCAGTGTCCACGTCGTTCCCAGCCCCACCATCAGCCCGCGTTTTAATGTTTGCAGCATGAAGCTCCTCCCCCTTTGAAGTAGCCGCTCCATCTTTTTTTGTTGGAGGCTTTATTTATCTAGTCGCTTCAGGTGTATTTTTGTTTGAGTACATCTAACCTTCTTTATTTTCTGGATCCAAGTAACGTTTGTTAGCCATGCCAAGCACACGACGCACTATGATAAGTGCGATGGCAAGGACGACCAGTCCAATGGAGATAACTTGTGCGATTCTTAAAGACTCAGTCAGCATCAAGCTATCCGTACGCATTCCTTCAATAAAGAAGCGTCCGACGGAGTACCAAATCACATAACTCAAGAAGAGTTCCCCGCGTCTTAAATTCACTTTTCTCAGTAAAAGAAGCAATCCGAAACCAACCAAATTCCAAATAGATTCATAAAGGAAAGTTGGGTGATAGTACGTCCCGTTTATGTACATTTGGTCGACGATGAAATCCGGTAAGTAAAGCCCCTCCAAGAATTCTCTTGTCACTTCCCCACCATGGGCTTCCTGGTTCATGAAGTTCCCCCAGCGGCCAATTGCTTGACCAAGGATGATACTTGGTGCACCGATATCGGCAAGCTTCCAGAACGAAATTCCTCGTATTCTTGCAAAAATAACCCCAGTGGTAATGGCTCCGATTAATCCGCCATGAATTGCAAGGCCGCCTTCCCAAATCTTCAAAATATCGCCTGGGTTTTGAGAATAATGATCCCATTGAAACGCTACATAATATAGTCTTGCACAAAGAATCGCAATCGGAATCGCAAACAAGACAAGATCTACAAATATATCCTTGTTAAGTCCACGTCTTTCGGATTCTCTTGTGGCAATCCATAATCCAAGCAGGGCACCTGTACCAATAATGGCCCCATACCAGTAAACCGTAATCGGCCAACTGATCATGACCGGATTTAACGGCTCGATGTTTCCTAACAACATGTTCCCCACACTCCATTATTTTTTAAATGTCTTCATGCTCGTTTTCATTATTAATAACACCTGACAAACGGTTGGAGAACTGTTCGGCAGCATTCATGCCCATTCTCTTCAAGCGGAAATTCATCGCTGCCACTTCAATGATAACAGCCAAGTTTCGTCCAGGACGTACAGGAACTGTCAAGCGAGTGACTTCCGAATCAATGATCTTCATCTTTTCTTCATCCAAACCAACTCGATCGTACTGCTTGTTTTTATCCCAAAGCTCAAGATTAATAACAAGGGTGATGCGTTTATAACTGCGCACTGCTCCCGCTCCGAAAAGGGTCATCACGTTGATGATACCAAGACCCCTGATCTCGAGAAGATGTTCAATCAATTCCGGCGAGTTCCCGATAAGTGTATCTGTATCTTCCTGTCTGATTTCGACGCAGTCATCAGCCACCAAACGATGCCCTCTTTTTACAAGTTCAAGCGCCGTTTCACTTTTACCCACGCCACTTTTCCCAGTGATAAGCACGCCTACCCCGTAAATGTCGACAAGCACGCCGTGTACAGCGGTTGTCGGTGCAAGCTTCCCTTCTAAGTAATTAGTCAGGTGGGAGGAAAGCCTCGTCGTTTTCATCGGTGAGCGCATAAGTGGCACACTTTCGTACTCTGCTGCTTCCACGAGTTCAGGTGGAACTTCCATGTCCCTTGACACAATGATGCCCGGAGTGATGTCCGTGCAGAGCTGACTCATCCGCTCTCTTTTTTCCTTCGGCGTAAGCCTTTCAAAAAAAGACAGCTCCGTTTTTCCAAGCAGCTGAATTCTCTCGGCCGGATAGTAGGTAAAATAACCGGCCATCTCTATACCAGGTCGGGAAATATCACTTGTCGCAATCGGACGATTCACGCCCTCTTCCCCACCAATCAATTCAAAATTAAACTTCTCAATCAGATCCTTTGTCCGAACCTTTGGCACAGCCAAAACCTCCTTCAGTATGGAAACACCCTGATGTGAATATCAAAATGAGTGTTACGCTTCCTATGTAAATCAACCTTTTCTCATTTTAGCACTATTTGACTTTTTTATTAAGTGGGAGGTTTGGGAGAGGGGATTTAAATGAGGATATAGAATCTTTAAGCTGGTGATTGGAGCAAAAGGCGGAGACTCCTCGAAAATGCTACGCATTTTCTTCGTGCGAAGTTTCGCTGCCGAAGCCTTCCTTGTCCTGCGGGAAAGTAGCGGCAATTTTGAGACCCCGCAGGCTTGCCGAGGAGGCTCAAGGTCGCCCCGCGGAAAGCGAAGCCATTTGCGGAAATCAACAGCGGTGGTTAACAGAGTATAAAAAACGCGAACCCTTGAGAAATCAGGTTCGCGTTTCATGTTAATTCTTCTTTTGCAAAGGCTCCACAATTGCCTTCTGGATTAACAGATTTAATATCGAAATGACTATCGCTGCTAAAATGGCTGTACCGAAACCATCAATATTAAATGCATCTCCCATCAAGAAAGCAGTCAACATAAGCGTAATCGCATTGATCACAAATAAGAACAACCCCAAACTTAGCAACGTGACAGGCAAAGTCAAAATAACCAAGACTGGTTTCACAATCGTATTCAACACTGCCAAAATCAAACTTGCAATGATTGCCGCTCCGACACCGCTCAGCTGGAACGAGTCAAAATAGCCCGCAACCACAATCAATATCAATGCATTAACGAGAATACTGACAGCCCATCTCATCAGTGTATCTCTGACTCTTCATTCGGAAGTAGAAAAGTTAAAACAAAGTACGTAACAATCAGAGGCATTACTCCTGTTGGGAACAACAGAATAACAAAAATAACGCGCAACAGATTGGAATCTACCCCTAAATATTTTCCAAGACCTCCAAGCA
This sequence comes from Bacillus sp. RO1, assembly GCF_012524115.1. GTDB lineage: Bacteria > Bacillota > Bacilli > Bacillales > Bacillaceae_I > Sutcliffiella_A. Next base: position 5,331 of record NZ_JAAZWB010000073.1, read on the forward strand.
CACCCGCAAGCTTGCGGTCGTTTTTGGAACGAATAAGACGTCTCATATTACTTCACCTCATATGGTTTGATTAAAATGGAACCTGTCGTCGTTTCCGCAAGGATGTACGTAAGCGGAGCATCTTCCTTTTTCGCCTTAAAATGAAGCGCCTTTTGCACCACTTCATTTTTTTCCTCCACAACATCCATTCCTGGAACCTCGCATGTAAAGCTTCCAAGATTCGTTTTCAGCTCTGCTTCCAACGCATTTTCAGTTGGAATGAACAGATCCACACTACCTGTTTTTGTTTTCGCCATAATGGAACGGGCGGAAGTTCCAGTCAACTCTCCAACCACATTTCCATTAAAACTCTGCACATCCAATTTTTCAATATCTCCGCGAACCTTTAACATTCCGTTAATGGTTTCTGCCTCGATTTCTTTCGCATCGCAATCAGTCAATTTAATATGACCGTTTGCCGTTTCCGCTTCAATGTAATCGCTTCTTAAGTTCTCCCATGTTAACGAACCATTCGCCGACTTCATTTTCATCGACTTTACATGTAAACCTTCCCCTGAAATCGGCCCATTAAACATGCGGATATTCAAGCTATCATATTTCTCTTCTGGCACATAAACCGTTGCATTCACTTTCATATGCTTCTTCTGGACAGAAAAACGTAGTTTCCCAGCTTCAATTGCAAATAGTACTTCACTAAGGAAAGCTTTCCGCGCGTCATCTTGTGAGTTCTCCTCATAAACCTTTGCCTCACACTCTATCTTCACATCGTTCTCTTTCCAAGGAACCACCTTAACCGCGCCATTCGCCACATCAAGGTCAATATGCTGCAAATGCACATCTGATTGCTGGAAAATATGTTGAATCGAGATAGAAGGACCAAAGTTGAAATCCAAGTCCAAATCTTTAATCTTCTGCAGCGCACTTCCAACAAAATCTAAGATGTTATTTTTAAAAGAGGACGCCTGCTTGCTGTAAGAATCAAATTTTGATTTATCAAAAGAGCTGGAGCCGGTTGATCCATTTTTACTATTGGAATTGGAAAAAACCTTTGAGGACAGCGCTTTAAAAATATTCTCTTCTGCTTCCTGAGACCCTTTCGCATCCCTAGCAAGCTCAGAAACAATTTCATCCTGCCTCAAACTCTTCTCTTCACTATTCTTCTCCAAACTCTCCAATAAAATAATCGCCTCTTCCGCCGTCAGCTTCCCTTCCTCCACCAACTTCAAAATACGCTTACGCTCTTCCATACAAAACATCCTCCCTTTTTGTAACCTATAAAGCTCAATTTAACATTCAATAAGATTCTTCTATACTACCTCTACGACTGAACACACTCAAAAGTTTCACTTTCTGCTTATATACCTTATTGTTGCATAAAAATTTCGAAAAGGGGTCAGACCCCGGCAGGATTTTTGTTACCCATGTCGTACGCCTCAAGTCTTATTAGTTTGTTGCCCATGGTGATTCAATTTGGATTCTTTGAGTCTCCCACTCACCAAATGGTATAATGGTTCTAGTTTCTGGGTATAGATTGTGTGGAAGGAGTGAAATGGATATGGATTTTATTATGGATCATTTGTTGACAATCATTATTGTTCTGGTCATATTATTTGTGGTGATCCCTTTCTTGAAAAGCATTTTATCTAAACTTGTTATGATTGGACTGATACTTGCCGGCTTGATTTTCTTTGGCGTACTGGGTCCTGATTTCACTGAGTCTTCCTCTAATTATGTGGAGAATACGATTCGTCCAGTCGTGACGAACGAAATAGATAAAGCAGATTTTCATTATGATGAAGGGTCAAAAGAGTACAAGATTCAAAGTGCCTCTTTTCACCTGAAAGGAAAACTAAACGAAAATACTGGCGAAATTCGTTTCAAGGATAAAACCTATGAAATGGATGTTCGATTCTTACAAGATATTATTGAAAAGAAAGTTCAAGAACAAGAGACAAACCAGTAGAAATACAAAAAAGAAGGATGGTTGCCCATTTGGAGTAACCATCCTCTTTTTTATATCTTTATAGTCACCCTTTACTAACCGCTTCGACTTTCTTTACTTTTTGATCCATTCGATCGCGGTCACGCAGTAAAACAGGTCGGAGATATTGCCCCGTATAAGAAGCTTCTACTTCAATAACCTCTTCTGGTGTACCAGTTGCAATGATACTGCCCCCTTTGTCCCCACCCTCAGGACCAAGGTCGACCATGTAATCCACCGCTTTAATAACATCTAAGTTATGCTCAATGACCAGCACAGTATCCCCATTCTCCACTAATCGTTGTAACACCTTCAACAGCCTCGAAATGTCATCCACATGCAACCCTGTTGTCGGCTCATCCAAGATATAGAGAGATCGACCTGTCGATCTACGGTGCAGCTCTGATGCAAGTTTGACACGTTGCGCTTCCCCGCCCGAAAGAGTGGTTGCCGGTTGACCGAGTGTAATATAGCCTAAGCCAACATCGTAAATAGTCTGCAGCTTCCGCTTGATCTTCGGTATGTTTTCAAAGAAACTCACTGCATCCTCAACGGTCATCTTCAAAATATCATCAATATTTTTCCCTTTATACTGCACTTCAAGCGTCTCACGATTATAACGTTTCCCGTGACACACTTCACACGGCACATACACATCAGGAAGGAAATGCATTTCAATTTTTATAATTCCATCCCCGCGACATGCCTCACAGCGGCCACCTTTCACATTGAACGAAAAACGACCTTTTTTATATCCGCGAACTTTCGCTTCATTAGTAGATGCAAATACGTCACGAATGTCATCGAATACCCCTGTGTAGGTGGCAGGGTTAGAACGTGGGGTTCTTCCAATCGGAGACTGATCGATATCAATTACCTTATCAAGATGGTCAATTCCTCGAATCTCTTTATGTTGGCCAGGTTTTGTCTTTGCATTATGCAGACGCTGCGCAAGGGCCTTGTGCAAAATTTCATTAATTAATGTACTTTTTCCTGAACCTGACACCCCTGTCACTGCCACAAAACAGCCAAGCGGTATTTTCACATCCACATTGCTTAAGTTGTTTTCATTCGCACCAATTACTTCAATGAAACGGTCCTTAACCACTTTTCTTTCTGTCGGAAGTGGAATGAACTTCTTTCCAGACAAATATTGACCAGTCAAAGAGCTCTCGTCATTCATTACTTCCTCAGGTGTACCAGCTGAAATTACCTGACCACCATGTACACCTGCTCCAGGTCCGATATCAAGCAAGTAGTCGGCTGCCATCATGGTGTCTTCATCATGCTCGACTACAATTAACGTATTACCAATATCACGCATGTTCTTGAGAGTTTGGATTAATCGGTCATTGTCTCGCTGATGAAGTCCGATAGACGGCTCATCGAGGATATAAAGAACTCCGGTAAGTCTTGAACCAATTTGGGTTGCCAGACGAATACGTTGTGCTTCTCCACCAGAAAGCGTTCCGGCAGAACGGCTCATCGTCAAATAATCCAATCCGACATTGTTCAAGAACCCCAGACGTTCCTCAATTTCTCGCAAAATCATATGGGCAATCTTTCTTTCTTTTTCCGTCAGCTCCAGGCTCTCAAAGAAATCCAAAGCTTCTACGATAGAAAAGTTAGTCACATTCCCGATATGATTATTGTTGATAAGCACCGATAAGCTTTCTAGCTTCAAGCGGTTCCCTTTACAAGTAGGACATGGTTGCTGAGCCATATACTTTTCCATCTGTTCACGGATGTAGTCGGAACTAGTCTCCTTGTAGCGTCTTTCCACATTGGGGATAACTCCCTCGAAGATGATATAGCTTTCACGCACTTGACCAAAGTCATTTTCGTAGCGGAAGTAAATTTCCTCCTTCCCACTACCATAAAGCACCTTATCTAAAAGATTTTTGGGGATATCTTTTACCGGTACCTCCATGTCAATGCCGTAGTGATTACAGACAGCTTGCAGCATTTGTGGATAATATTGTGAACTTGTTGGTTCCCAAGGAGCAAGTGCATGCTCTTTGAGGCTTAGGTTTTTATTAGGCAGCACCAAATCAATGTCCACTTCCAGCTTTGTCCCTAAACCATCACATTTTTGGCATGCTCCGTAAGGACTGTTAAAGGAAAACATTCTTGGTTCTAATTCACCAATGGAGAATCCACATTGTGGACAAGCATGATGCTCGCTGAAGAGAAGTTCCTCTTCTCCGATTACATCCACAATCACTTTTCCTTCCCCAAGCCTGATAGCCGATTCCAATGAATCTGACAGACGGGTTTCCACGCCTTCTTTTACGACGATACGGTCTATCACTACTTCAATGGAATGCTTTTTGTTTTTTTCCAACTCGATATCATCGGATACTTCCATCATTTCACCGTTCACACGTACGCGGACATACCCTTGTTTCTTAATGTCCTCAAGTGTTTTCACATGGGTTCCTTTACGACCTTGGATGACAGGAGCAAGAATTTGAAGTTTTGTCCGTTCTGGATATTCCATAATCCTGTCTACCATTTGTTCGATTGTTTGAGAAGATATCTCGATACCGTGTTTCGGACATGTCGGCCTACCCACCCTTGCAAAAAGAAGACGAAGATAATCATAGATTTCCGTTACCGTTCCCACGGTAGAACGCGGGTTACGGCTTGTAGTCTTCTGGTCGATGGAGATGGCAGGGGATAACCCTTCAATGGCATCCACATCCGGTTTGTCCATCTGTCCAAGGAATTGGCGCGCATAGGCAGAAAGGGACTCTACATAACGGCGTTGTCCTTCTGCATAGATGGTGTCAAAGGCTAGAGAGGATTTCCCCGATCCTGATAGCCCCGTCAACACCACTAATTTATCGCGGGGAATCGTTACATCAATGTTTTTTAGGTTATGGGCTCTGGCCCCTTTTACTACTATTTTATCCATTGCCATCCTTATGTCATCCTTCCGCTTTGAGCTCCAAGATGAGGTCACGAAGCTCGGCTGCACGTTCGAAATCGAGCGCTTTTGCCGCATCTTTCATTTCCTGCTCCATGCTTTCTATGAGCTTTTCTCTTTCTTTCTTGTTCTTCGGTCTGAGTGTCGGTACCTTACCTTCGTAATTGCCATCTTCCTCGGCTACGAAAGTCGCACGGATAAGTTCCGGAACCTTTTTCTTGATGGTTGTCGGTGTGATTCCATGCTCTAGATTATAAGCCTCCTGGATTTCCCGGCGACGCTTGGTTTCATTTATTGCAATATCCATGGAGTTTGTTATTTTATCTGCATACATGATGACTTTACCGTTCGAGTTACGGGCCGCACGTCCGATGGTCTGAATCAAGGAACGTTCAGAACGAAGGAAACCTTCTTTATCTGCATCAAGAATGGTGACAAGGGAAACTTCTGGGATGTCGAGACCTTCCCTCAATAAGTTAATCCCTACGAGAACATCATGTTTACCCATTCTCAATTCTCGGATAATCTCAATTCGTTCAAGGGTCTTGATTTCAGAATGCAGGTACGCTACTTTAATTCCCAGCTCCTTCAGGTAAGCAGTAAGATCCTCGGACATCTTCTTCGTCAAGGTAGTGACAAGGACTCTTTCATCCTTTTCCACTCTTTGATGTATCTCGCCGATCAGGTCATCAATCTGACCTTTTATCGGACGAACTTCAATGATTGGATCAAGCAGCCCCGTCGGACGGATGATCTGCTCTACCATTTTTGGTGTGTGCTCCAGCTCGTATGGTCCTGGTGTTGCAGAAACATAGACAAGTTGGGCGGTTTTCTTTTCAAATTCCTCAAACCTCAAAGGACGGTTATCCTTAGCAGACGGCAGACGGAACCCATGGTCTACCAAGACTTGCTTTCTTGCCTGATCCCCATTGAACATCCCTCTGATTTGAGGAAGCGTAACGTGGGACTCGTCAATTACCAGCAGAAAATCTTCCGGGAAGAAATCCATTAGGGTGTATGGTGTCGAGCCAGCCGGACGCAGTGTCAAATGCCGGGAGTAGTTTTCGATTCCAGAACAAAAACCCATCTCCGCCATCATTTCCAGGTCATATCGGGTCCGCTGCTCCAGTCGCTGAGCTTCTAGCAGTTTACCTGCCTCGCGAAGCTCTTCCAGTCGCTCTTCCAGTTCTGCCTGAATATTGACGATGGCTTTTTTCATCTTCTCTTCTCGGGTTACGAAGTGGGAAGCCGGGAAAATGGAAACATGGTTACGATCGCCAAGAATTTCCCCTGTTAGTGCATCCACTTCTCTTATCCGGTCTATTTCGTCGCCGAAAAATTCCACTCGAATACAGTGTTCGTCGCGGGATGCCGGGAAAATCTCCACCACATCACCGCGAACCCGGAAGGTCCCGCGCTTGAAGTCAATATCATTCCTGCTGTACTGGATGTCTACTAAGTCGCGCAGTAAGACATTTCGTTCTTTTTCCATGCCTGTTCTTAAGCTGACAACCAGGTCACGATATTCTTCCGGTGACCCCAAGCCATAGATACAAGACACACTGGCTATAATGATAACGTCGTTCCGCTCAAAAAGGGAAGCCGTTGCTGAGTGGCGGAGCTTATCGATTTCATCATTGATGCTTGCGTCTTTTTCTATGAATGTATCAGTGGAAGGTACATACGCTTCTGGTTGATAGTAATCATAATAACTAACAAAATATTCGACTGCGTTGTTAGGGAAAAATTCCTTGAACTCACTATATAATTGCCCTGCCAACGTCTTGTTGTGGGCGATAATTAACGTCGGTTTGTTTACTGCCTGTATCACATTGGAGACAGTAAATGTTTTACCTGTACCTGTTGCGCCAAGAAGTGTCTGATGCTTTTTTCCGTTTTTGATGCCTTCTACAATCTCCGCAATCGCGGTTGGCTGATCTCCATCCGGCTTATATCCAGAAACTAACTCAAACTGTTCCATCCACAAAAAGCCTCCATTTCCGTTCATCTAACTTCTACCAATATTCTATCACAACATTGACCTAAAACAACAAAAATACGAACTGATATTCGTGTTTTTTGTAAAAATCATCTTTTTTCTCTATACCCGTCTATGTTGCGTTTAAAGAGTGTTTTCTATATTCTTATCATGTATTGGGAATCGGAAACTTCATTTGGAGAGATTTATGATGAAAAAGTTTATTGGCAGTACTATCAGTAGAAAAATGTTTTGCGTAGCTTGGCTGATTATATTAATGGCGGGCTGTTTTTCCCAAGATATTCCCGAAGAAACGCTAGATTTACCTTATCTAGATGAACGTGCATTGGAAAATCCAGAAGAAGAACTGACCTACAGTGAAGTGGATGGAGCGTATGTCCATGATTTCATCAAAGCTAATAAAGATAAGTCCGTAAGGTGGACTGCAACGGTGACGCGTGTAGAAAACAATTCTACCTATGAGCTGCAGGAACCGCTACTCCCGGCCATTCTTGTTACTTTTGCAGATGATTTAAATCCCCCACCAATAGTTGGGGACGTTCTGACATTCAAAGGCGTACTAACTGGCTATGGAGAAACATTTGGCAAAGACCCGCTTTGGGTAGTGAGACCAGCCAGACTCGAGTCGACCACTGCTGAAGAACAAGAAGCATTATTTACCTTTCAACGAGCAGCCCAACAAGCAAAAGAGGGAGCAGACCATCCGTAATCCGGAAAAGCCGCTCCCTCTGTTTCTATTTGAATTTCCCTACCATTTTCCTCGCATACAAAAATCCGATTACTAAAGAAAGGACGTCCACTACAATAACAAACCATTCGTTCCCATGTCCTTTAAAGATCGAAACTAAAATGAGCGCTATCGCCAAACCTGTACCAACATACAGATTATAGGTTACTCTTGTAAATAGGACCACGAGCAGCGCAGGGATAATCAATGCTAAAACCAGCTTTACCAACAATCTGAAAACCTCTTTTCTATCACTTCCGAAAATCTTCTAGTGTTAGTATAGCAGTTTTTTTGGTTCTGTATAAGGAGATTTCATTCACTCATTATTCCACTTCCACAGCAATCTCTGTCACACTTCTCAATTTCTTCTGTTTATTCGCCAACTGAATTTTATTTACAAATGTAAGGAGGGACTGTCTGTCGCTATCATTTTCAATTAAAAATTCTACCAGGTATGTATACCTTCTTTTTTTTACATTTGCCTGAACGCCAAGGATATTGACCTTAAATTCAAGCAATTGATTGGCAACCATGAATTTTAATCCTAATAGAACTTTACTGTCTTCAGGAATCTGCACCCTACTGATAAAGCGCAATTTTTCCATATTTAGCTCTTCCATGTACACTTTGGTACTGCCTGTCGTCACTTCACGGCCGTTCACTTGTAAAATGGTCATCCCACCTACTACAAAATGTCTTGTTCTGTATAGGCCTAGCCACATTAACTTATCCTTTTGATCACCCACCAAACTGCCCCCTAATCCCGTGCTTTTGGTTATTATATCGTCAGGGGAACCAAGTTTTTTAGGGTTTCTCATAATTTGTAGCCATTAATTTAAACTAGTCAAGTGATGAAAACATTTTAAACAAAAAACCCCTTCTAAAGTATCTTCAAACGACAAAAAAGCCCAAAACACCCTGTCTGAAAGGGTATTCTGAGCTTTCAATTAAATTAAACTTAGTCCTCATCCGCCATAATATCAATCAAGCCGACTTTCGGGTTCTTATCTTGGAACCAACGTAATGAGAAGTCGTTATCAAACAAGGCAACATACTGATCGTTGCGGTCTTTCACCAAGATATTACGGGAATCAAACAACGAAGTATCCACGTCTTGGCTTTCCAACCAACGAGGAATTTTTGAGCCAATCATATTGTAGACGACTTCCACATTGTACTCGCCCTTCATGCGGTATTCGAATACATCCAATTGAAGCTGACCAACTGCTCCAAGGATGTAAGCTTCCGTACCGTATTGACGGAACAACTGGATAGCACCTTCCTGCACAAGCTGAGTGATACCTTTTCCGAATTGCTTCCCTTTCATGACATTTTTCGCTTCTACTTTTACGAAAAGCTCAGGAGCAAATGTCGGAATTTCATCAAATTCAACTTTTTGATTGCCGCCGCTGAACAGAGAATCACCAATCTGATAAACACCCGGATCATAGATACCGATGATATCCCCAGGGTATGCGTGATCTACCGTCTCACGATCAGACGCCAAGAATTGTTGGGACTGCGTTAACTTAATGGATTTTCCTGTTCTGCTAACCTGTACCGTCATTCCACGCTCAAACACACCTGAACAGATTCTCAAGAATGCAAGACGGTCGCGGTGAGCCGGGTTCATGTTCGCCTGGATTTTAAAAATGAAGCCAGAGAAATCAGTTGATTTTGGCTCTACTTTCCCCTCTTCTGTCTGACGAGGCTGCGGTTCACTAGCAAGATCCAAGAACGTACGGAAAAACATTTCCACTCCAAAGTTGGAGATCGCACTTCCGAAGAATACCGGCGTCTGCAAGCCATTTTTCACTTTATTGATGTCAAAATCATTTCCTGCTTCTTCTAGCAGCTCAAAGTCTTCTTTTGCTTGTATAAAAGTCGGGTGAGTAGAAATCTCCTCCACCGCATCCAATTCCTTGAACGGAATGCGATCCTCTTCATCTTTACCTTGATAGCGAATGAATACTTCGTTGTAACGGTCGTAAACACCCAAGAAGCGTTTCCCCATTCCAACAGGCCAGTTCATCGCATAGGACTCGATACCAAGCACTTCTTCAATCTCTTCCAGAAGCGCAAGCGGTTCTTTACCTTCACGGTCCAGCTTATTGATGAACGTGAAGATCGGGATACCGCGCATACGACATACCTTGAAAAGCTTGATAGTTTGCGGCTCTACCCCTTTCGTGCAGTCGATGATCATCACGGCGCTGTCCACGGCAGTCAACGTACGATACGTATCTTCACTGAAATCTTCGTGTCCAGGAGTATCAAGAATGTTAATATGCTTATCCATATACTCAAAACTCATAACACTCGATGTTACCGAGATTCCACGCTTCTTCTCAATTTCCATCCAGTCAGATGTAGCAAATTTGCCAGACTTCTTCCCTTTTACCGTACCTGCTGAACGAATAACGTTACCAAATAAAAGAAGTTTCTCCGTCAAGGTCGTTTTCCCGGCATCCGGGTGGGATATGATCGCAAAGGTTCTGCGGCGGTCTATCTCTTTATTTAAAAGTTCATTTTTCACTGTTTCCGTACCTACCTCTCAAAAATTACACAATAGTGCTATTATAACAGAAATACGCTTGAGAAAAATATAGCAATCCAACGAAAACCTATTTCCAATATTCCTATTCTCGGTTATACTCTTTGTAAATATATGTTAGGAGTGATCATTTTGGCAAAAAGTAAAGCAAAAAAGCTACGTGACAAGCAAGTCCGGGAAGGCAACCGCAATCCAGAAAACGGCCGCGGCATCTACGCCCTTGCTAACCTTACAACCAAAACAACCAAGACGAAAAAAGAAAAACTGAATCAGCTGTACAAAAAAGAACGACAATCTCGCTATGGTGGTGACCAGGAGAATGTCGTTCTTTATTTTTGCAATTCATTAGCGCCACTTTTGATTTCCGCGCCAGGCTTCGGTTACCGCGGTGCGTAGCTTGAGCCTCCTCGCTGCGCTGTGGGGGTCTCAAGCTACCGCTACCTCCCGCCGGAGTCTTCGCCTTTCGCTCCAACCAACAGCTAGGTTGCTGCAATGATCAACAGAATGCTTTTACAGATCCTATCTTATATAAATTGCATGGAGTTTTTTCATTCAATGTTGATTACAGTGGAAGGCGCGCAGACGCCCACGGGAGGAAGGGACAGGGGAGACCCCACAACGAAGTGAGGAGACTCCCGGACCGCCCGCAAGCAAGCGAAGCGCCTGGAACGGAAATCAACCGTTGAGCCAATTCCCCTCAATTCCTTTGCTGAAAGGCCACCACCGCCTCAAACTCTTGTTCATACAAACGGCTCAATCGGATGAACAACGGCGTCAGCTCTTTATACACTTCCACTTCTGCCTGATTCGGAACATACCCATTCGTCGTCCCCACCATCTCATTCATCACATCAAACGAGTCTATATCACCAAGCGCATACAATCCAAGAACTGCAGCACCTAGGCAGGAACTTTCCACACTTTCAGGGATACTTACTTCCTGATTGAAAATATTAGAAAGCATCTGGCACCAAACTTCCGAACGAGCAAACCCGCCTGTTGCATGAATTTTCTCCGGAATGCCGATAATCTCTTCCAGTGCTAACAACACTGTATAAAGGTTAAGGTTGATTCCTTCTAATACCGCTCGCATCATATGCTCTCTTTTATGATGGATACCAAGGCCATAGAAGGATCCACGTGCATTTCCGTTCCACAATGGTGCACGTTCACCTGTCAGATAAGGATGGAAAAGGACACCTTCTGCACCAGGTTTCACTTGAGCAATCTTTGCTGTCATCACATCATATGGGTCAACTCCGATTGCTTTTGCTTCTTCCACTTCCGCTTGGCAAAACTCATCACGTAACCAACGCATAATCATGCCGCCATTGTTGACCGGGCCACCGATTACCCAATGATTTTCTGTCAACGCATAGCAAAATGTTCTGCCCTTTGGATCGGTTACTGGCTTGTCCGCAACGGTACGGATGGCCCCGCTTGTTCCGATGGTCAAAGCGACCACGCCTGGCTGTACAGCGTTTACCCCAAGGTTGGAAAGCACGCCGTCATTTGCACCAATTACAAATTTGACACTAGCAGGAAGTCCCAATTTCACCGACCATTCTGGTTGCAATCCTGTGATGATCTCTGTTGTAGGGACAAGGCGGGACAGCTTGCCTGGAGTAACACCGGCAACACCCAGTGCACCTGAGTCCCAATCCAACTTTTCCAAGTTCAGCATTCCTGTTGCTGACGCAATCGAATGGTCCACTACATATTCTCCAAACAACTTGTAAAACACATATTCTTTTATGGAAATGAATTTAGCTGCGTTTTCAAAAATTGCAGGGTGTTCGTTTCGCAACCAAACTAGCTTTGCTAAAGGGGACATCGGGTGAATCGGTGTTCCTGTTCTCAGGTAAACTTTATGGCCATCCCATTCCTTCTTAATTTTCTTTGCCCACTTCTCACTTCGCTGGTCGGCCCATGTGATACTTTTCGTCAATGGAATTCCTGCTTCATCCACAGCAATCAGACTGTGCATCGCCGCACTGAAGCTGACATGGGAAAGGTCTGTTGTATCGATGCCACTTTTGATTATAGTTTCCCTAATGGAAACCGCCACCGCTTCTAGAATTTCATCGGGATCCTGTTCAGCCGCTCCCATTTCTGGCGTATACAAAGGGTATTCCACGGCATGTTGGCTTTCTACTTTTCCGTCCTTCGTAAAAAGCACTGCCTTTGTGCTTGTTGTTCCTATATCAACGCCTAGCATGTATGTTGTCATGGTGATGTCCTCCTTGATTCAAAATCACAACGGGCCAAGGAAATAGTTCCTTGACCCCCTTTAGATTATCCTAAGACAATGTTTAACACCGCTGTTGATTTCCGCAAATGGCTTCGCTTTCCTAGGGGCGCTGCTGGAGCCTCCTCGGCTTACGCCTGCGGGGTCTCCACCTAGCGCTAACTCCCTCAGGAGTCTTCGCCTTTTGCTCCAATCAACAGCTATATGACCCTCTGAATAGCCTTAGCAAATAATCCTATCCTATAAATATACCAAGAATTACCGCTACTGAAAAACCTACGAGTCCGATGATGGTTTCCATGACCGTCCATGATTTTAACGTATCTTTTACATCAAGACCGAAGTATCGGTTCACTAACCAGAAGCCGGAGTCGTTTACGTGAGATAGAACCGTTGCACCGGAAGCAATCGAGATAACGATTAGACCAAGTACCGGACCTTGAAGACCCATGATACCGATTAGCGGTGTGATTAGACCTGCTGCTGTAACCATTGATACGGTTGCGGAGCCTTGTGCCACACGGACTGCCGCTGCAATCAAGAACGCAAGGACGATTGGAGGTAATGCAGATCCTGCCATCATTTCACCAAGAACATCACCAACACCTGAGTCGATTAGTACTTGCTTGAACACTCCACCGGCACCCGTTACAAGGATAATGATACCTGCTGGCTCAAGCGCTTTAGTCGCAATATCTTGAACATCTTGTTTTGTATAACCGCGCTTCGTTCCAAGGAAGTAGAACGTTAATAATGTAGCTATTGTCAACGCTACGAACGGGTGACCGACGAATGTCGTAATCTCTCGAACAATATGACCTTCTTCAAAAATAACCGTTGAAAACGTATTCACTAAAATCAACACTAAAGGTACTAGAATGATAGAAGCAATCAGTCCGAAGCCTGGAAGATCCTTTTCATATACCTTATCTTCATCGATTTCCATGTATTTTGGTACAACCACGTGAATTTTTTTGCCAATATATTTACCAAAAACCGGACCAGCTAAAATCATAGCCGGGATACCAGCAATAACACCAAACAGGATTACCCATCCAAGGTCTGCGCCGATTAAATCAGCTACTGCAATTGGTCCCGGTGTTGGTGGGATAAAGCTGTGCGTTACAGCAAGTCCTGCCAGCAATGGAATCCCGTAGTGTAAAAGAGATTTCCCTGTTTTTTTCGCCAAGCCATACACGATTGGCACTAAAATGATGAAACCAACATCAAAGAATACGGGAATTGCTACTAAGAAACCTGTAATACCTAACGCCCATTGGGACTTTTCTTCACCGAATTTCTTCATTAAAGTTTGAGCAAGTCTTTCTGCTCCACCTGATACTTCGAGCATTTTACCGAACATCGCACCAAGTCCGACTACGACTGCAACGAAGCCGAGGGTGCCTCCCATTCCGTTTTGGACGGATGAGATGACTTCATTTAGCGGCATGCCTGCTGCGATACCTACTAGTAGACTGACTAACAGCAGGGCTACGAATGCGTGTAGTTTCGTGCGGATTACTAGGAATAGTAGGACGAATATTGCGGCTGCTGCGATTAGGATTAGCATGGATCCTGACATGTTTTGTTCCTCCTTTTTAATTAGCTCTATATAGAAAAAATAATTTTTACGTTTACTTCCTGATGACTTGCGTTCCAGGTGTTCGCTTTCCGCGGGGCGTGTGCTTGAGCCTCCTCGGCTTCGCCTGTGGGGTCTCAAGCTACCGCTGCTTCCCGCCGGAGTCTCACATCTTGCACTACAGTCATCAGGGGGATGTTTATTTAATTTAACGTCTCTCGTTATCTACTAAGATCAATTCTTCTCGACCGCATGTCCGCCAAATTCGTTGCGGAGTGCTGCGACTACTTTTCCGGAGAAGGTGTCGGGCTCTAGGGAACGGTATCTCATCATTAGAGACAAGGCGATGACTGGTGCTGCGGCTTGTAGGTCTAGGGCTGTTTCTACTGTCCATTTACCCTCACCGGATGAATGCATAACGCCCTTGATACCTTCTAATCTCGCATCTTTGCTGAATGCATTTTCTGTGAGTTCCATCAGCCAAGAACGAACGACGGATCCGTTATTCCAGACTCTCGCAACCTTTTCATAGTCAAAGTCAAAATCACTTTTCTCTAAGATGTCGAAGCCTTCTGCGATTGCTTGCATCATACCGTATTCCACCCCATTGTGGACCATTTTCAAGAAGTGTCCACTGCCGGATTTCCCTGCATATAAGTAGCCGTTTTCTACACAAATGTCTTGGAATAGCGTTTCAACATGTTTGAACGCCTTTTCATTACCGCCTATCATGGTGCAAGCTCCATTCCGAGCTCCTTCCATTCCGCCGCTTGTTCCGACATCCAAGTAATGGACACCTTTTGCAGCAAGTTCTTCCGCACGCTTTAATGTATCTTTGTAGTTAGAGTTGCCGCCATCAATGATGATGTCTCCTTCTGTTACGAAACTACTAATCTCTGTAAGCACATTTTCTGTAATCTCACCAGCCGGCACCATCATCCAAATCACTTTTGGTGACTCCAGTTTGCCTAGTGCTTCCTCGATGGAGTATGCTCCGATTGCACCTGCCTGTTCGCACTTGATAACGTTTTCATTATCAACATCAAATGCGACTACCTCATGTTTGTTATCTATTAAATTCAACGTTAAGTTGTACCCCATCTTGCCTAAACCAATCATTGCTAGTTTCATATAAAAAGAAACTCCCTTCTTCATGCTCAAGTCTTTATCGAAAAATATTTTTTGTCTTGTTTTTATTATGAAAAAAAATTCCTCAAAATGCAAGCGTT
Source organism: Bacillus sp. RO1 (assembly GCF_012524115.1). Lineage (GTDB taxonomy): Bacteria > Bacillota > Bacilli > Bacillales > Bacillaceae_I > Sutcliffiella_A. The sequence continues at coordinate 20,577 of NZ_JAAZWB010000073.1, forward strand.
ATCAAAAAATAGTTTCTTTTTTTTCGAAACCTCTTTATCATAGAGATTAGATTATTATTTCTGGAGGGTCGCACCATGAACACGCAGGAAACGCAATACTGCATGATGCGCATACGTTCCCACTATCCACAGTTCAAGGGGAAGGAGCAAGTCATCGCGGACTATATCCTAAATAATCCACAAAAAATTGTCCACAGCACCATCAACCAGGTTGCCGATGATTTAGGTGTAGCGGACTCTACCGTATTCCGTTTTTGCCAACGGATCGGCTTTAAAGGTTACCAGGCGATGAAAATTGCACTCGCAACCGAAATTGTGGAGCCCATTCAAGATATTCATGAAAATATCATGGAACACGACAGTGAAAAAACGATTGCGGAAAAAGTTTTCCGATCTAATATAAAAACACTAGAAGATACTTTGAAAATCCTTGATGAACAGGCATTTCACGAGGTGATTGGCGCAATTTTAGCGGCTCGCAAGGTCGAATTGTTCGGAAGCGGCGGATCTAACGTCATTGCAATGGACGCATACCATAAACTTATCCGGACAGGTGTTTCAGTGAATGTTCAGTCTGACACTCACATGCAGCTTATGTCAGCAAGCCAACTGACGGACGAAGATGTGGCCATCATCATTTCCCATACCGGAGCATCGAAGGACATGATGCACATTCTTGAGGTGGTAAAAGCAAATGGAGTGAAGACAATCGGTATCACTAACTTTGCCAAGTCTCCTTTAAGCCAAGGTGTGGACATGGCACTTTATACAATGTCAGAGGAAACGGACTATCGCTCTGAGGCATTGGCCTCACGCATCGCCCAACTTGCTATGATTGATGCCATTTATGTCAATGTTCTCATGGCGAAGAAGGATGAGGGGAAGGAAGCACTGCAGAAGGTTCGTGCAGCAATATCGGTGAAAAGAATATAAATAAGGCTGGCTAGAAAATCGGATCTTCCGACAACTAGCCAGCCTTTTATTATGTTTACCTACACCACAAAAAAATAAATCACCATCGCAACCAGTCCAACAGGAACCCCATGCCGTGCCCACTCTTTACTTGTAATGCCGAGCTTTCCTGCCGCAATAATATTTGGAATGTTACCAGGCACCAGCATTCCTCCACTGATCATAAGCCCAAGCAAAATCACACGGATGACTGACGGGTCCAATTCCGCACTAATTTCTGCAGCCGCCAGTGTCGCGTTATCCAAAATGGCGGAGGACATATTGAACCAGTATAAAACGGTAGGATCCATGCCTAAAAAGTAGGCGGAGACAAATGGTTCAAATCCTGCACCAAGAAAAGTCAGTCCCATCACAAAAAAGTAAATTTTCAAGCCTCGAATAAAAATTTCCTCGTAGCTTTCCTTATCCTTCACACTCCGCTCCAATTCGTTAGAAGCAGGTGCTTTCACCATAAAGGCAGCAAGTATACCGAATAACAACAATGCGAATAAGACATCCTTGCCAATCAGCCTTAAGAGGTAAAAGAAATCCCCGTTCAGCTTGCTGATTGTCACAATGGATAACGGCTCTCCAATTGGCGTCAAAGCTGCACCTAAGCCAATAGAAAAACAAGCAAGGACGGTGAGCCTTATCTGCTCTCTCTTTTCAAGGTCCAGCCCAACTACAATGAATACTAATAAGAGCGCTGCAATAATTGCGGTAATGACACTTGAGATTAAACCAAGAAACACAACAAGCAGAAAAATAAAAAACTTAAAAGGCACTCTATTTTTCAAAAAGTGAAGAGTTCTGCTAAAAGGTCTCTGCAACCATCTAAAAACGAGGCCCGCCATTAAGACGGCGAGTGAAATTAAGATTGGATCAGTTGCCGCGATGAAGAAAAGCTGTTCATTGTAAACTTCACTTACCATACTGGCGAGTATCCCCATGCTTAGCAGGAAAACTTCCATATTTTCTTCTATTTTCTTGACAAGTAAAGGTCCCAATAAAACGACCAGAAAAATCGAGATCAATCCGAAATCCATTTTTCACACTCCCGTTGTCTCCAGAAATTCTTTAGATAACGGTTCATATATATGCAGTTATTGGACAAACATGCCTGTGTAAAAAAGAAGAGACAGGGTTCAACAAAGCTCCTGTCTCACTACTATCATTACATGTAAATTTTCATTTTTAATCAAAACGATTATTCATAAAACCGAGTCTATTAAATCGCTCATAAATACCCCAATTTCTTGAGGTCCCTGTACACTATCCAAGAATACATTTTTCTTCCCTTACTGTTTAAATGATCAGAATCGATAAAATACTCTTTGTTGTTTGCGAATCTTTGATCACTCATATAATTTAAAAATGGGACATCTAAATTAAGGGGCTCTAAGTACTGAAAGACAAGTCTATTCATAACTTCCTCACTTAAATGTTCTTGATAAGACTGATGGACTGGCTCCATGGTTAATACTACTTGGTAGCCTTTCTCTTTACAATAATCTACAATCTTTTTTAACTGCTTCACATTTTGTTCAATGGTATTGTTTTTAACCGCTTCTCTGTATTGGTCTTCTACGTTCTCATACTTTCTTTTCGAATAGTTTTTACCGTTATTTGCCCAAGGCTGATGAGCATTCCATCTAAATTCTTTCAGTTTACCCGAGAGCGCAGAATGAAAACTCCCGCTATTTGCCCCAGGTAAGTACAAGTAACTGTAATAATCAAGTACACTAAATGGTTCAATATCGGTACGATCCAAAATTTTATAATAATTACCTACGTTCTTGGTCTCAGAATTGGCGAATGTGATTTGAGATATGGAAACGATCACTACACCACCAGGTTTAAGGTACTTGCCATATTCTTTTAACAATTGAAAATCGTATTGTAGCGTCTGAGAAGGAAGTGCTAAGTCCAGATGGGACAAACCCGTAGGCTTAAAATAATAACCGTACATGGAATGAGATGCACCCAGATTGATGATATCAACTGGATATGGATCTTCCTTAAAAGCCAGTATGGAATGGCTAATGTTGTAATCATAAGAATCCTTTACGAATTTATTTACTGGCATAAACAGTAATATTACAACTGTCATGATTATTGTTATCTTAATGAATAGACGTCCCATAGCACATAGCACATCCTTTCAAAACATTGTTTCTTTTCCATGGAATTTTCATTAAAATCTCCCATATATAAACCCTTCACCCGAAACACCGAATATAAGCACTGATAGAATGATAAAAATATAGAATGCATATCTAACAAATGTCGGGCGCTGCGATAGCAATTTCCATGTTGAAACATTTTTTCTTTCAATATACTGAAATAGTTGAAAAACAATAAAGAAAAATACAAAAATCACCAAATCTAGCAGCGTAAATATTTCAAACGCTTTTACAATCCCCAATGGATTCCATGAGTTAATGGATAAGAAAAGTTGTGCATTGTCAAAAGCTTGTGTGACGGAATCTGATCGATAAAAAACTCTAGAAAAGCAAACTAGTAGGAAGGTTATGGCGATTTTCACCCATTTATGAAACACTGGATTTCTATCCAAATGAGTAAATGAAGCTGCTTTTTCACGATAGTGTTTTGTATAATCTCCAAACACTCGATAAAACCCGTGAATTAGACCCCATATAACAAAAGTCCAAGCGGCTCCGTGCCAAATTCCGCTTACTAAGAAAGTAATAACGATTGCTGCATAAATGTCACTTCTTTTCTTTTTCCCCTTACATAACGGAAAAAAGATATAGTCTCTTAGCCAAGTAGAGAACGTTATATGCCATCTATTCCAAAAATCCGATATCGAAACTGCAAAGTGCGGTTGCTTAAAGTTTTCTGTCAACTTTATCCCTAGCATTCTAGCACAACCGATGGCAATGTCACTCAACGCTGAAAAATCAGCGAACAATTGTATAGAGAATAGAATAGTAGCAAGTACGATTTGTGAACCAGTCGGGTTAGGATTATCGAACACACTAGATACAATGGGAGCTAGTCGATCTGCGATTAATGTCTTTTTAAAAAATCCCCATGCAATTCGCTTCATCCCATAGCTTAAATTCTCATAATTTAAACTTTGTTCCGCTTTCAATTGGGGAAGCAATTTCTTGGCACGTTCAATCGGTCCAGCAACCAATTGTGGGAAAAAAGCAAAGAATATGGAAAAATAGCCGTAATGTCTTTCCGCTTTTTGCTTTCCATGGTAGATATCCACAAGGTAACCTACTGCCTGTAAAGTATAAAAAGAAATCGCTAATGGCAGTACAATTTCCTGATAGGGTATGGAATAATTTAAATTAAAGTAACTTGCAACCGCTCGAAGCGATTCATTAACAAAAGTCACATATTTAAACCAACCGAGAAAAAACAACAGCACGGAAATTCCAACAAGCATGACCTTTTTCTTCTGTCTTTTTGTCTCCTGTTTTTCTATAAGAATTCCAGAAAAATAGGTAGAAACGGTGCTTGCAAGTAGTAACGGTATAAATTGGATACTTAAGATCGCGTAAAAAACGTAACTTGCAGCTAATAAGAGAATCCACCTGAATCGATGTGGAATTAAATAATAAGTAGAAACGATTATTGCAAAAAATAGGAGAAACTCAATTGATATAAAACCCATCCAACCACCTGTCAAAAAATAAACTTAAGATGTTATAACTTATCCATGTTTAGGTAACTCGGAATAGAGGATCTTTCCATACTGATTACGTGGGATTTCCTCAATCCTGATAATCTTCATGCCCTTTAAGTTTAATTTTTCCTTAATAATTTTTTTAATTGGAACACCATCATCTTTTAATGTGTAAATATACATTTGGTCATCCGTCCCAGCGCTGATACAATCATGACCATGCTCAGATAAAAACCCTTCCACCTCATCAAGGCTGATCCGGCTCCCATAGAGCTTAATCATTCTTTTGATTCTGCCACTTATATAAAAATACCCATCCTGATCAAAGTAAGCCAAATCACCTGTACGCAAAATACCGTTATTCTCATCTTCTTTCGAAAGATCGAATACCGACTCGGCATACCCCAAAGAAACATTTGGTCCTTTGTATATCAATTCGCCCTTCACGTTGGGCTCTGTAATTTGGTTACCACTGTCATCTTGCAGAATTAGTTCTCCACCTGGAATGGCAATACCAATACTTCCGACTTTTTCAAGATTTTTTTCCCATGGTAAATAGGCCATACGCGCCGTTGCTTCCGTTTGACCATACATGGAAAAGAATTGAATCCCTTTTTGATTGCATACGTTAGCAAATTTCACCGATAGAGTGGAGCTTAACTTACCACCTGCTTGAGTCAGTTTTTTTAAACTCGGAAGATCAAAATCTTCAAATTTCAACCTATCAAGCATCTCATACACGAAAGGAACTCCTCCAAAAGTTGTTACTTGTTGTTCTCTACATAAGTCCCAAAACTCTTTTTTCATGATAGATGCATCCGTTACAACGATCGTCGCCCCGCATATAAAATGACTATTGATGATAGAGAGGCCATAAGAGTAATTCATTGGAAGTGTTGTAATAGGTTTATCCTCTGCATGGATGTCAAGGTACGTTGCTATTGATTCAGCATTTTTAAAAATATTTTCATAACTCAACCGAACAAATTTGGGGCTTCCAGTACTTCCAGAGGTTGTTAAAAGGAGCGCAAGACTATCATGAAGGTTATGTTGGAAAGATGACGGACATCTAAACAATGTGTAATCTCCGAATTCAAATGTACTTTCCATTTCATTTAATAGGTCTTGATTTTCGCTACTCGCCCAAATGTATGTAGGCTTGTAAAGATTAATCAATCGGCGCAACTGGTCCATATGGATGGAAGCATCCAAAAGTACAGGTACCACACCACCTCTGATAAAGCCCACATAGCCAAATAAAGATTCTTTATTATTGGAACATAAGCAAAAAACGAGCGTCCTTTCCCCTACTTCACCGCAGATAGCGTCAGCAATTTCTGACATTTCAGAGTAAGAATATGCTCGTTCAGCATATACAGCGGTGCGGTTCCCAAACTCCTCTAGTTTTTGAAAACTATTCATTAATAAAGTCCACTCCCAAGCGTTTCAATAGCTCCATTCCTGATAGGTAAGAGTTGAATTCTGTAATCCATTCTGAATCTATGGAGACATCGAATACATCCTCCATCTCAGATATAAGTGCCATATGTCCAATTGAATCCCACTCTCTTGTTGATCCAAGAGTTAAATCTTCATTTACCTCATTTTCTTCTAAGTCCAGCGCATCGATAAATGCATTTCTATATTTCTCTATATTTCTCATTCATTTACACCCTTTCCATAATTCACACCCGTGTGAAAATCTTAGTTGCACGAATCAAACATTATTTTTATTAATATACTTATTGATAATAATAATCAATTGCATATAAAATTCTAGCATATCGCTTTTTAAAAGGTCAACAACTCTTTGATGGTATTTACCCCCACTAAGTCAGGTATCTTTGTAATAGTTATTTATTTTCTATACATAAAAATAGAGAAACGAATAATCCGTTTCTCTAAAGTGTGTTCGTATAAAATATTTATTGGCTTTGCTCTTCCGTAAATTTTATCAGCTTTTCATTACACTGCTTCTGTCTGCTTCCATTTCTTGCCGACTTGAACGAACAGCAGCCCCAATTCATGGTGATCACCTTCATATAAAGCAGTTTGGGCAAAACGTGCTTCACCGTTTGCATCCACAACTTGCAGTTTGCAAAAAGCCCTGTTTTGCTGAAGTGCTTCATAAAAGTTTGACACGGAATTTACCGGTATATTGTTCACTTTTGTAATTATTTCTCCAATCTCAAGGTTCATTTTTTCAGCAGGACTATCCGGGATCACCCCAAGGATCACCAATCCCTTGTCACGTCGAACAAAAATCGGCTGATGCTTCTCGTCCTCTGTTTTGGCCCTGTAATTCAGCCATTCCCTGCCTACTACAGCGAAAACCGCTGCCAGGATGGAGGCATTTTCCCACCATAGGCTGCCAACTCCAGTCAACAATACCACGACTGCCAGCAGCACCAATTGTCTACCAACGATCGGTATGGCATCAAGCGGTAAGCTTGCTTTCAGTCGTTGATAATAACCCATGCTGAATGGAACAAGCCACAAGGAAAGCGTGTGTTCTCCCATTTCCAGGACAGGCCACCACTCAAAGCTCACTTCGATTCCTCCAGAACCAACAGGCACAAATAAGAATAACGGAAGAATCCATACTCTCTGGACAACATGGGTGCCAACCGGCAATCCACGCTTACTTTTTTGAAGCTGAGGAGAGGTTTGCAGAGGTGCCTGCTTCCAGACGAACACCCCTTCAGCAATCATGAGAATCCCCATCAGAATGGCAAGTGTCGGTAAATGCGTTGCTCCTACAGATTCGAACAAGCGCTGAAAGATGGTGATTCCGGTATCCAATTTTGGAAGAAGCACCACTGCCAAAATAGTAAAACCGAATATGTACGCAGTCGAAAGCCACCTTGGCTTTATGAAAAGGGTAAAAATGATGCTAAATACACTAAGAAGTACAAGCGTACCAAAAGGAATGATAACACCCAAACCTATTGTAAGCAAAGATAAAGCAAGTCCAACAAAAAGACTTTTGGCAGCCTTTTGAAACTCCGTCAGGCCGTATTCCACTCGTATATGAAAGTCATGACGCTCTCTTTTAACGCGAAAATATCCCAATACTACTGCAACAGCTAAGGTCACATAAAGGACAGGGTGGATGAAAAGGCGTCCCACTCCTATCAGCAATTCCCAAAACCAAGTTTCCATCACCCGTTCACCGCCTAAACATACAAACTTTTCTTTTATTTTACCACAAAAAAGTCAGCTCCCACCATAGGGGAAGCTGACTGTGTCCAATTATTTGAATAATGTTTTAATTGCCTCTTTCAGTTGTACGTCATTCTCTTTCGCTCTTACTGCTTCAAGGAGCTTTGCTTGCAGCTGTTCTGCCGTTTGGCTGTCAACTTTACCAGATGTGGATAAGTCATTTTCAGCTTGGAAGGATTTCACAGCATCTTCCGTTTCCTTGCTAAAGTAACCGTCTTCACGTCCAGGATCGAAGCCAAGTCCTTTGAGCATCACTTGAACATTCTTTACTTTTTCACTATTTGTATCAAGCGCCAGCTCTTCATCTTCTTCCATATTAATTGGATTCGCATAGAAGTAGTCAGGCTGTTTGACAGGTACTGTCGGCTCCACACCATCATTGTGTATCCAGTTTCCATCTGGTGTCAACCACTTATAAAGTGTCAGCTTGAGATTACTGCCATCGCCAAGCTCTAAAGCTTGCTGAACAGTTCCTTTACCGAATGACGCATCTCCAACTACTTCATAATTACCTGCTTCTTTTAATGCTCCAGCAAGAATTTCTGACGCAGAAGCACTTCCTTTATCAATTAAAGTCACGATTTCATAAGGCTTTCTCTCTGTTAAGGAAGAGAAGAAACGTTGCTTTTCTCCATTACGCTGTTCAATTTGTACATATGGTTTTTCCTTTGTTACTAGCTCAGCTGCAATAATCTGTACTTGATCTAAAAGGCCACCCGGGTTACCGCGAACATCGACTACTAAGCCTTCAATATTCTGCTCTTCCAGTGCTGCCAACTGCTCTTGAAAGTCTTTCCCGGTATCTTGTGAGAAGGAAGTAATCTGAATGTAGCCGACTTTCTTCCCATCATGTTCAATTGTCTCAGAATACACCGTTTCAATTGGAATCGTATCACGTGTTACTTCTACATTGAACGGTTCTTGCACTCCAGGACGTTGGATTTCCAGTGTCACAACAGTCCCTTTTTTACCGCGGATTTTAAGTACTGCTTCATATAAATCCAAGCCTTCTATGTCTTGGTCATCTACTTTGAGGATTTGGTCATTCGGTTGCAATCCAGCCTTTTCAGCCGGTGAACCACGGAATGGTGATACGATGGTCACCTTCCCGTTTTGCATACCTACTTCTGCTCCAATTCCTTCAAAAGAAGATTCAAGCGACTGTGTAAATTGCTCTGCCGTATCTTTATCCATATACACCGAGTATGGATCCTCCAGTGTATCGACCATTCCTTGTATGGCACCTTCAATCAGTTTTTCAGCATCTGTTTCCTCCACATATCTGGAAGAAATAATTTCGTATGCCTGTTGAATCTTTTCCATCTGCGCCGCCGTTTTTTTCGGCGATTCCTGTGGTGCAGCTTGTTCTGTGTTATCAGTAAGAGGATTTTGCACGGAAGGTACCGCCGCAGCTGGTCCATGTCCGAACCATTGTAAACCTGCATACATTCCTGCCGCTCCAACTAGAACTGATACAACCATTAATACTGTAACAATTTTGCGATTCATGTAAGCTCCTCCTCATCCTATACCCCGTACCGTACGATAGATATGTCGCAATTGTACCATAGCCGGCGTTGGTTGAAAATTATTAAAACTTATGTAAGTTGCTACGGTATGTGGGATTATCCAAAGAATGCCTGTCCCACTCAGCAATTCTTCTGTTCCTGAAGCAAAAGGCATCACACAGGAAGTGTAATGCCTTTTATAGTGTAAGTATATGTTGTTGTCGGACAGATTATGTGATGAATGTGAATCAAAAGAAGAGTCTCGCGTGATATAGTTTATTTACAAATTCGTATTTAGGAAAATTTGCATCACAACAAGAGTTGCGTTCGTCTAATTTTTGGAAAGGAGGGGATACATTGAACAGTTTTCAGGGGGGCCAAGTATTAGAGACATTAGAAAAGAAAGAGTACACATTGGAAGAATTGATGGAACTGTACGGAAATGAACTGAAGAGGATAGCCTTTTTGTATGTAAATGACCATGGACAATGTGAAGATATCATTCAGGAAGTGTTTCTTTCCTGTTATAAAAATATTGATTCATTCAGACACGAGTCAAATTACAAAACATGGTTGATACGAATTACCATTAATAAATGTAAAGATTACAGGAAAAAGTGGTCCATCAAAAATATGATTTATAAACCTATTATGGACCCTTTCATGAAAAATAGAGGTCCATCTTCTGAAGAAAACCTTTTGAGAAAAGAAATCCAAAACGATATGATTCATACACTAGCTAAATTACCATCCAAATATAAAGACGTACTCATTCTCTATTATTATCAGGATATGAAGGTGGATGAAATCGCTAGTTTATTGGGAGCAAACCCAAATACAATTCGTTCACAATTAACAAGGGGCAGGATTTTATTAAAAAAGAAATGGAAAGGAGACTAAGCATAATGGAGGATTTTGATAAGGAAGTAAAAAGAGAAATCAATAGTGCACTACTAAACGTTGAATTCTCCGAAAAAGAAAAACAGCTTATACTGTCAAAAGCAGAAAATAAGCGAAAACAATTCTCTGTTCTTCACGCCTTTTCGCTCATTGTTGCTATTGGGGTTTTTACTCTACTTACTATTTCGTTTATATCGTCAAAAAACAACCAAAATTTCTCCCCTGCAGATATCCCAATAGTGGAACAGAAGGAAGAACCTACAGAAAAAACAGAACCGGAAACAACAGAAAGAGAAATAGAAAAAGAAAACACAGTCGAGCCAGAAACCGCAATAGAGGACGAAGAGCTTCCTGAATCAGCTGGTAAGATAGATAAAGAATTATTGCGCAGTCTTTCCGACTATGAATTTCAGTTAATGGACGGTGAAAACCCCTATGAGATGTTCCTCTACCTTGATGATACCAATAGCTTAATGGATGTGGCACCTGAGTATGTCCCATACAACCAAGATACAGAACAACCAAATAAGTTTAAGCTATTCCTTGCGGAAAAAAATAGTTCCACCGCCCATTATCAAGTACATCTTTCAGAGCAACTAGTTGAGTTAGACCTCACATCTGATTTCAACTATTCATTTATTTCAGGAACAGTCGGAACAAAAACTCTTTTGTCTATGTTTAAAGAATTGGATATAGATAATTATGTTTATGCTGGATTTGTGGTGAAAGATGGAAAATTAGCACTTTTAGATATCACCGAAGAAGCAGGAACTCTGCATAGGCAGACAATTAAACTGATAAACAATCAGTACCTCCAGACTGTACATCAACTACAGCAGATTAAACAGGACGATCCACCATATGAATACAAGACATGGCAATGGAATGAGGAGTCCATTCAACTTGAGTTAATTGACAGCACCATCCTTCAAGATGAGTCGCTTTGGGATTACGTATTTACTAAATGGACAGAAAGTGACATCTATTCGGAATACAACAATTTTAAAAATATAGAGTTTTCAAAAGAACTGTTTAAAGATGCCCATGAAGGCAAGCTTACAGGAGTGGAGTTCTCTTTAGGTGATAAAATTGAGCAGGTCCATGAAAGTAGAGCGCATCCAAAATCGGAAAACTATTACCAAGGAGCAAAAATGACCTTTTATTGGGATGGAGGATATGCTTACCCTATCGATGGAAGTGACGAGATTTTAGCTATTTTTCTTCATCCACATATCATGAAAGTAACCAGTAAAGAGGTAAGGGAAATACTAGGTGAACCAGATCAGGTTATTACGGATTCGGAAGTTGGTTCTAGGAATTATATGGTGTATGAATTTGGTGATTACTCAGCTCTTTTTGGGTTTGAGAACGAAGGTGAATTTGTGAATTTAAACTTTAGAGAATCCAAAGGATACTAGCAAGGCAATCCTGGACTTTCACCAGTAAACAATACATTTCAGCTAAAATGATCAATAAAAAACACAGCTTTGTCTTAAATTAGACAAAGCTGTGTTTTCATTTATTTATTAGAAGTTAATATAAGACGCAGGGTTGACTGCATTGGATTTTGAACCATTCCAAGATCCTTTATGCAATTCAAAGTGCAAGTGAGGACCTGTTGAGAATCCAGTGTTCCCCATGTTACCGATGAATTGACCTTTTGATACGGATTGTCCTGCACTTACTCCCAAGCTATCCAAGTGAGCATATACGGTAGTCCAAGTTTGACCATCGATGTAGTGAGTGATGAAAACTACATTCCCGTAAGAGCTTGAGTAGTAGGCTTGGAATACGGTACCGCTTCCTGCTGCTACTACAGGTACATTTCCGCTTCTTCCGTTTTTACCAATATCGATTCCGTAGTGCTGGGTGCCCCAACGCGTACCGAATCCAGAAGTCACACTACCAGTTGTCGGTCTTGTCCAAGATCCAGATGAAACTGGTGGTGGCGGTGAAGTAACATGTTCAGGCTCTGGTTCAGGTTCTCCTTTAGCCTTTGCTGCTGCTACCGCTGCTTCGTGTTCCCTTTTACGTTGCTCTTCAAGACGTTTTCTTTCTGCTTCTTGGCGTGCTCGTTCCTCAGCTTCGCGTCTAGCTCGTTCTTCCGCTGCTTTAATTTCAGCACGGATTGCTTTTTCTTGAGAAGCTAGAACTTCTGCCTCGTTTTCAAGTTCATGAATTTCATGCATCGTTTCTTTTTCTTTTTTCTTCAACTCAGCAAGTAGCTTATCTTTTTCAGCTATTTGAGCCTTCAATTCAATTTCCATCTTTTCTAAATCCACTAGTTGCTGCTCCAATGCAGCTAGTTGTTCACGCATTTCCAGTTCTTTTGCTTCAAGTTCTTCCATGTCATTTTGATGAGCTTGTAGAATATCACGATCGGCTTGTACAATTGTTGCTACCGCACCAACGCGGTCAAGAAAATCTCCAAAGCTTTGTGCACCTAATAATACATCTAAATAGTTCACGGCTCCTCCACCTTGTTGGAAGGAACGAGCGCGATCTTCTAGAAGCTCATTTCTTTTGGCAATACGTTCTTTTAGTACTTCTATTTCTTCTTTAAGTTTTTCAATCTCTTTACGAGTATTGTCTATTTCTTCTTTTTTGGCACTGATTTTATTTTTCGTTTCTGCTACGGCTTTATCAAGGCGTTCAACTTCTGCTCTTATTTCTGCCTGCTCCGCCTGTAGCTTGTTCACTTCATTTTGTTTTTCATTTCTTGTAGATTCATTTGAAGATTGTTGATCTTTAACTTCATTCAATCTTTGTTGCATCTCATTCGCAAAAGCTTTTTCGGATAGACCTGAACCGAAGAATCCGGAAAAGCCAATGACTGCTGCGATAGCAATGGTACCAATCTTTCTTCTCATCCCTTACTTCCCCCTAAACTCTTATGTATCCTGACAGGAACAAATTGGTAGCCCCTATCAGGTTATCTGTATTTTCTAAGCGGGTATTACAACTATAGTAATCTCTTAAACTCGTAGGAATTTTCGAACGGACATCATGCTTCCCCACATACCGATAAACGCTCCGATAGCTACTAGGATTCCAATAACCTGGAATGCAAATGGATAAAACGGAAGCAGTTGAATAAACGTACCTTGAATTCTTGGTTGAACCAGATCTATTAAATAATAATAAGACGTCAGGATAATTCCAATCGGTACAATTGAACCTAGAATCCCCAACCATAATCCTTCTAAGAAAAATGGCCAACGAATAAATCCGTTTGTTGCTCCAACCAATTTCATGATCTCAATTTCTTTTCTACGGGCAAAAATGGTGATTTTAATTGTGTTGGATATTAAGAACATTGCTGTGAATACCAACCCTAGAATTAAAGCTAGTCCAATGTTTCTTGCAACTTCAAATACTTTGAACAACCTTTCCACCGTTTCTGCACCATAAATGACTTTATGTGTAAATTCCAGCTCATCAATCTTCTTGGCTGCTGTAATGGTTTCTTGTGGAGTTGCTGTCTTGATAATGAAAACATCGTATAGCGGATTATTTTGTTCGAACAGCTCAAATGCACCGCCGTCCTCACCAAAACTATCTACCAAGCCTTTCAATTCCTCTTCTTTAGAAGAAAATTCGATTGTTTCCACTTCCGATATGTTTTGTATCTGTTGTCTCAAAACTTCCTGATCTTCCTCGGTTGCCGTTAGGTCGATATGAACTCTGATTTCTACATCACTTTCAATTTCAGATGCAACATTGTTCAGGTTCATCATTAATACTAGAAATACACCCACCAACAAGAGTGTCACAGTCACTGCACTAACAGATGCAAACGTCATCCAGCCGTTACGTGCTAAGCTTTTGAAACTTTCCTTAAAGTGTCGCAGTAGAGTTCTAGGCTTCATAACCGTAGTCCCCCTCTGCTTGGTCACGCACTATCTTTCCATTTTCTATTGCAATTACACGCTTTTTGATGGTGTTTACAATTTCACGATTGTGCGTTGCCATTACTATAGTCGTGCCTTTTTCGTTTATTTCCTCAAAGATGCTCATGATTTCCCATGATGTGTCAGGATCAAGGTTCCCTGTCGGCTCATCGGCAATCATCACTTTTGGGTTATTAACTATCGAGCGAGCAATGGAAATACGCTGTTGCTCTCCACCTGAAAGTTCATTTGGTAGGTGGCGTGCCTTATGCTTCAATTTAACAAGATCAAGCACTTCCATGACACGTTTTTTTATGTTTTTAGGACTTTCTTCAATAACCTCTAAGGCAAAGGCTACATTTTCGTAAACGGTTAGCTGAGGTAAAAGTTTGAAATCTTGGAATACTACCCCTATGCTCCTCCGAAGTAAAGGAACTTTGCTTTCCTTCAGCTTTGAAAGGTTTACTCCGTCTATGACAATATCACCACTCGTAGGCTTTTCTTCCCGGTACATCATTTTAATGAACGTGGATTTACCAGCACCACTAGGTCCTACTACATAGACAAATTCGCCTGCTTTTATTTTTATATTAATACCATCCACAGCTTGTACGCCGTTTGGGTATTTTTTAAATACGTCTTGCATTTCAATCATTTAATCACCTATTGGGTCAAAGATTTGAATCATTGCATTTCCCTCTTTTATCATTGCTTATATAGGAAATATAGTTAAGCAATTACGGAAGATCGATAAACCTACTATTCTAAAATTCAAATTAATATATTTATCTAAAATTTCCGCATAAATTCACTTTTTATTATATCATCTATTTCGACAAAATAAGAGTTTTTATTATTACAGTTTCTTTTCAAATCCAAGTCACCCTTGGTAACAGAGGGATAAATTTCCTAAACATAGAAAGATGTCGACCAATATTTGTCGTTTTTTATGGAGAAAGAAAAAAAAAAACACCTTCGGGGGTCAGACCCCCGAAGGTGTTTTTGAAGCTTTGTAGATTACTATAAAGTTGATTTCTTTGAATCTAGTTATTGAATGGTTAAGACGTCTGCTGCTAGGATTGCTCTGTCGAGGTTGCCTTTTTTGGCGTAGACTGCGATGCGGTAGCTGCCTGCATCTAGTTCTGTTCCGTCAACTAGGGTGCCGTCCCAGTCATGGTAGTTGTAGCCTTTGCCAAGGTTAGCTTCGTATAGTGCTTCTCCAACATAAGCCCCTAGTCCACCTGTAGATGTAGCAGTAAACACCCAGACTTCCAATTCTTCCGCTCCACCTGGAAGGTAAGAGTAGAATTCAAAATTGTTATCACCCATTGGAGTGAAACCAAAATGAGTAACACGAGGGTAATCTGGCTCTCCTACAAATAAAATAGTAGGAACGTGAATTTTTTCAGACCCATCCTTAACCAACAGATTACCTTCATAATAACCAGGAGCAAGTTTAGATGCGTCAATTTCAACTACTAAATTGACTTTTTGAATTTTACCTGGATTTACACGTGTATTTTTGCTTGATTTTACTTTCACGTGTTTTCCAACTTCATTTTTAAAGTTAAATTCTACTGAGTAGTTTTTCACCTTATTAGAGAGGTTTTTAATTTCAAAGTGCTGATTTACTTCTTGAACCTCTTCCAACTGCTCAAACACTCCAAAGGAATAGCTGCCAGGATTCACAAGCGTTTCAGCCTGTAGCGCATCCACTACACGTATGCTTCCTGCACCTTGGGAGTTATGTGCGTACTCTTTGCCTGTTGTTGGGTCAATTAATTTTTCCGCGGTGTTCATAAGTGCGGACTTTACTTCATAAACGCCCCATTCAGGATTTGCTTGTAGGATAACCGCTGCTGCCCCTGCTACGTGAGGAGATGCCATACTTGTACCTTGTTTTGCACCATAACCATGCGGGTTAGCAGGATCGAAAGTAGGTACTGTACTTACAATGTTAACACCAGGTGCAGAAACATCAGGCTTGATCATCCAAGTGTCAACAACAGGACCGCGAGAGGAGAATCCTGCCATCGTTTCGCCAACTCTCTTATCAAATGCGATGTTAAAGCTCACTGTTACATTTGACGCTTTTGCTTTAAGAGCTTCACCATCAGCCTTATTCAGCATGATCGTAGGTACAGCCATTCCTGGGATTAAAGGCATAACCCCATCAACATTATTATAAAGAACTGCTCCAACTGCTCCTGCTTTTGCAGCTTCCGTCGCTTTATCAACGAAAGGAATTCCAGCACCACGGCTGATTAAAGCAATTTTTCCTGTTAAATCTTTTCCTGCAAAATTAGCAGGTGCACCAAATCCTACATCCACTAATTCGAAATCTTGACCATTTAGTCCAAGTAGTTCTTCCTCAGTTGGGAAACCTTGTACTGCAGAAGAAGCATAGGATACACCGTCAGAAGACGTTGTTACTGCTGTAAATACATTGTAAGGAAGCTGAGTAGCTCCTACAGAAATTGCTTCACGGGAAGTTCCCGGAGAACCCACTGTCCAATTATTTGGACCGGCGTTTCCATTTGATGTTACCGCAACTACACCTTCAGCCATAGCATGGTCTAGCGCAATCGAAGTTGCCCAGTCCGGTGCATTTAAAGAGTTACCTAAAGAAAGGTTCATAACATCAGCGCCGTCTTTTACTGCACGCTCGATCGCTGCCACTACATTTTCTGTAGATCCGCTACCACCAGGTCCAAGTACGCGGTATGCAAGTAATGTAGCGTCAGGTGCTACACCTCTAATATTTTCTCCATTTGCTGCAACTGTTCCTGCAACATGGGTACCGTGAGTTGTTTCCGCTCCACGAGGGTCACCCTTTGGTGTTTCTTGTGGGTCTGCATCATTATCTACAAAGTCCCAACCAAGGTACTCCTTGAAGTTAGGTGCTAAATCTGGATGAGTGTAGTCAACTCCAGTATCAATGACTGCAACTTTTACACCTTCACCTGTAAATCCAAGTTTCCATGCTTCGTTTGAACCGATGAATGGTGCAGATTCAACCATTGAAGGGCTGAATTCTTCTTCCGTCACAACCTCAGTTGTTGTATACTTTACATTTGGATAAACCGCTTTAACACCAGGAGTAGCTAGTAGACTAGGAATCTCGTTTGCAGGAATCTCAAGCGAGAACCCGGAGAATACATAATCATACTCGCGCCCCACTTTACTTTTAGAAGTGCGCTCTGCCACTTCTTTTTTCACTTTATCTCGAGCACTTTTCAGATTCTGCTTAGACTGCTTTTTCCCATTGTGCTTTGCTTCAACGATTGACTCTTCTTGTAATTCGACAATAACTTTCACTGCTTTGGAGGATGATAAATCAAAATCTCCTTTTAAGGTTGCTAACTCAAGGTTTTCATTTCCTGTGTTAGCAGAAACACCGTTTGTTGCAAAAGTACTAAAAGCAAGTACCAAAACCAACAAAGGCATAAATGCTGCAATAAATTTCTGCTTCAAATCATCCCACTCCCCTTTGATGTATAAACAGCTAATGTAAAAATCTCTAGACAAATACTAAAGCCCTAATTACTTACGATTGTCCAAAATCTTTACAAACCAAATTATATTTTCAAGAGTTTAAATTTTCAATATCCTTTAATGCATTAAACTTACAATTCTGAAAATTCAGTTATAAAGAACTGACAAAATCCCACAAATACCCAACAAAAACACTCTGAATAGACTATTTTTCATTTTTGATAAGTAGGTAAAAAAGTACAAAAAAAGAACCCTCCATTTTTTAAGAGAGTTCGGTTCATTCTTATTTGTGCTGTGCCAACCATTCAGCTAAAACAGCTGCATCACTTTCTGGTACAAGACCTGCTGGCATGTTTCCTTGACCGTTATTAATGATGCTTTCAATTTCTTCTTGACTGTATTTGCTCCCTACTTTTTGAAGGTTAGGACCACTTGCGCCCTCCATGTTTTTGCCGTGACAGCCAATACAGCTTTGATACAGTTGTTGCGCTTCTTCATTTTCCACCATGGTGAATTCGCCACCGCCTGAAGTTTCCTGCTCCTCATCGCCACCGCCACAAGCTGCAAGCGTTAAGAGAGAAGATCCAAGAACAAATGCCATAAAATACTTTTTCATAGGTAGGTCCCCCAATTTTGAGATGTAATAATTACCAAGATTGCTTTTATTATATCCTATTTACTCTCTTTTAAAACCCTCACCTAACACTTCAGAAGCATTGGTTACGACCACAAATGCAGAAGGATCAATGGTCCGAACCACTTGTTTCAATTTTGTGAATTCCGTCTGGTCCACCACACACATCAATACGGGCAACTCGGCTTCCGTGTATCCCCCATAAGCCGCAAGCTTTGTCACACCACGGTCTATTTTGGTAAGAATGGCAGCCTTGACTTCCTCTTCCTTCTTTGTGATGATGATGGCCATTTTGGAATACCCTAAGCCAACTTGAACGAAGTCGATCGTCTTGGATGTCACAAAAAGGCCGATAAGAGCATACATTCCAAGCTCCAGATCAAACACGACTGCTGCAGAGATAACAATAAGGCCGTCAATCATCGCGACACATGCGCCTAGTGTCAGCCCCGTATATTTGTGGATGATTTGTGCGGCAAGGTCTGTTCCTCCTGTGGAAGCACGACCACGGAAAACAAGCCCAAGACCAAGTCCGACACCTATTCCTCCAAACAATGATCCAAGCAACGGATCCTGCGTGGCCGGCGTAATATTACTCGTCCAAAGTACAATCAACGGCAGAGTAATCGTTCCCACTAATGTCTTAAGACCAAACTGCTTTCCAAGAAGGATCACCCCTGCTAAAAAGAGAGGGATGTTAAAGCAAAGCTGGACAATACCTGGTTCCCAGTCCAGGAGCGCTTTCAATATGGTACTGATTCCACTTACCCCGCCGGAAGCAACCTGGTTTGGCAGTAAGAACATGTTGAACGCCAGTGCCACAATCGCAGACCCTAACAACACATATGTATATTCTTTCACCCGCTGATACACGGGATTCACTTGATACCCATTTCTATTTTTACGACTCAATTTTAAGCCCCCCAAATCTTTCTAAAATACACACAACGAGCAAGAGTATAGCACGCGATTATAAGGGTGTAAATGGCATTGGTATAACGTGGTAAAGCGTTAATGGACATGCATTTCCAAAATGAATACATTTTCTTTAGATTAACCTTAAGTTTTCCCACTATACTTTCCTTACTATTTTTAAAGCACACAAAAACACCCCCAGCAAACAAAAGCCAGAGGTGCTCTCATAATCTTTTAAAGTTTCGATCTTAAATAAGCATCAATAAACGGATCTAAATCTCCGTCCATGACCGCTTGTGTATTGCCGACCTCCGTATTTGTACGGTGATCTTTTACCATGGAGTATGGATGGAACACATAGGAACGAATCTGGGAACCCCAGCCGATATCCTTCTGCTCACCGCGGATTTCATCCAGTTCCGCCTGCTGCTCATCCAACTTCTTCTGATAAAGCTTAGCTTGCAACATTTTCATCGCACGCTCACGGTTTTTAATCTGGGAACGCTCTGTTTGACATGTTACAACCACATTAGTTGGGATATGGGTAATACGAACCGCAGAATCGGTCGTATTAATATGCTGTCCACCCGCTCCACTTGCACGGTACGTATCAATTTTCAAATCTTCCGTACGGATATCAATCTCAATGTTATCGTCAAACTCCGGCATAACCTCACAAGAAACGAAGCTTGTGTGACGGCGGCCAGAAGAATCAAATGGAGAGATACGCACAAGACGGTGTACCCCTTTTTCCGCTTTCAAGTATCCATACGCATTGTGACCTTTAATCAATAATGTCACACTCTTAATCCCTGCTTCGTCTCCTGGTAGGTAATCAAGCGTCTCCACCTTGAAGCCTTTGCGTTCTGCCCAACGAGTGTACATACGCAGTAGAAGGGAACCCCAGTCCTGTGACTCGGTTCCGCCAGCACCTGGGTGAAGTTCAAGAATGGCATTGTTCTTGTCATGCTCACCGCTCAACAATAATTGAAGTTCAAACTTGTTGAAATCTTCAGCTACTGCTTTCACTTCACTGCCTAGCTCGGCTTGCAGCTCCGCATCCGGCTCCTCTTTCACCAATTCATAGGTCAGTTGCAGATTTTCATAGTTCTCACTCAACTCATGAAATTGCCCTACAGGCTCTTTCAATGCATTTGCTTCGTTGATGACCACCTGCGCCGCACTCTGGTTGTTCCAGAATTCCGGATTGGACATCTCATTATCAAGTTCGGCAATACGACGTTCTTTGGCCTCTAAGTCAAAGAGACCCCCTAAACTCGACTAATCGCTTAGCCATTTTTTCTAACTCTTGACGAATCTCTACTAATTCCATTTATTTCACCTCATAAAATTTTCACTAAAACGTTTTTTAACCCTTATAAAACGAACAGGGCAACTAATAGTCTATATTATCGTATTTTGCTCAAATAAAAAAGTACCTGAGCAATCGTGTTTAACAGATGGAGCAATGAAAGCAGGCTACAGCATATTTTTTCTTTTCTGAAATAGCTTTTTCAAAAGTTAATCCGAAACACGACCGCTAGACCCATTGAGAAACCTGATTTTCTGTTTTCGGTTAATCAAACGTTGGTTTAAAAACTACTATTTTAGAGTAATAAAAACACTGAAAAACTCCATTTAGTACCCTATCCTACAATAGCAATTTTAAAAATTAATTCCGAATCGAACAGCTAAACCCATTGGGGTTGCTGCATTTCCACTTTCACTTATTCAAACGTTGGTTTAAAAATAGCTATTTTACAAAAATCCAGATGCCCTTTATACATGGAAAAAGTGAGGCCAAATAAGCCCCACTCTTCCCGAAACTGCCATTACTTCCCGCAGCAGTTTTTATATTTCTTTCCGCTTCCGCAGATGCAAGCATCATTACGGCCAACGTCCATTACTTTCTTCACTGGTTTTTTCTTTGGAGGCTCTCCGCCGCCCTCTTTTGGAACAACCGCTTGGCCTTTTGCCACTTCTTCACGTTGCAGGTTGTTGCGGATTTGCGCCTTCATGACATACTTTGCTACATCTTCCTCGATGGAAGCAATCATGTTTTCAAACATGGCAAATCCTTCGAACTGATACTCACGAAGCGGATCGATCTGACCATAAGCACGCAGGTGAATACCTTGACGTAGCTGATCCATTGCATCAATGTGATCCATCCACTTGCTGTCCACCGCACGAAGAACGATAACTTTCTCGAACTCACGCATTTGTTCCGGAGTAAGCTCCTGCTCTTTTTCATCATAACGAGCTTTCACTTTCTCGATGATTAGCTCGGACATCTCTTCCGGCTCTTTACCACGAAGATCGTTTAACGTAACTGCACCTTCCTCTAAAAGGTTTGCATCTACATAGTCAACGATTCCTTGCAGGTTCCAATCCTCCGGCACTTCCTCTTTTGGTGTATAAAGACCCACTTGACGCTCAATTGCAGAAACAAGCATTCTTTCGACGACTTCTCGTAAGTTCTCAGAATCCAACACTTCGAAACGTTGCTTGTAAATCACTTCACGTTGCTGACGAAGAACATCATCATATTGCAGAAGCTGTTTACGTGCATCAAAGTTGTTACCCTCAACTCGTTTCTGCGCAGATTCCACTGCACGGGAAACCATTTTACTTTGGATCGGCTGCGTATCATCCATACCCAAACGCTCCATCATCGTTTTCATATTGTCAGAACCGAATCGGCGCATCAATTCATCTTCCATGGAAAGATAGAATTGCGTCACACCAGGGTCTCCTTGACGTCCGGAACGTCCACGAAGCTGATTATCAATACGACGGGATTCATGACGCTCTGTACCAATGACAGCAAGACCACCGACTTCTTTCACTCCTTCGCCAAGCTTAATGTCCGTACCACGACCGGCCATGTTCGTAGCGATCGTTACAGAACCCTTTTGACCAGCACCAAGGATAATATCCGCTTCACGCGCATGGTTTTTCGCATTCAATACGTCATGCTTGATTCCGCGCTTCGTTAAAAGTTTAGAGATAACTTCAGACGTTTCAATGGCAACCGTACCAACAAGCACAGGTTGTCCATTTTTATGGCGCTCCGCGATATCATCCGCCACCGCATTGAACTTGCCTTCAATCGTTTTAAAAATAAGATCGGCACGGTCATCACGAACGATATCCTTATTCGTCGGAATTGCAATAACGCTCATATTATAGATATTTCGGAACTCCTCTTCCTCTGTTTTCGCTGTACCAGTCATCCCGGCAAGCTTTTCGTACATACGGAAGTAGTTTTGGAATGTAACGGTCGCAAGTGTCATGCTTTCGTTTTGAATATCCAAGCCTTCTTTTGCCTCAATTGCTTGGTGAAGTCCATCTGAATAGCGACGGCCTTTCATTAAACGACCTGTGAATTGGTCAACGATGACAACTTCGCCTTCTTGCACCACATAATCCACATCGTGATGCATCGTTACATGCGCCTTCAATGCCTGGTTGATATGATGGTTCAAGGTAACATTGGCGATATCAAACAGATTCTCAATCCCGAATGCTTTCTCCGCCTTCGTAATTCCGTCCTCGGTTAACTGAACACCCTTTGTTTTCACATCATAGGTGTAATCGACATCCTTCACCAATGTACGAGCAAATGCGTTTGCTTGGATGTACAATGCTGCGGACTTCTGAGCACTACCAGAAATAATCAAAGGCGTACGCGCTTCATCAATTAAAATGGAGTCAACCTCATCGATTACTGCAAAATGAAGGGGACGCTGTACCATTTGCTCTTTGTACAACACCATGTTGTCACGTAAGTAATCGAATCCGAACTCATTGTTTGTTCCATATGTGATATCCGCTTTGTATGCTTCAATTTTTTCATCACGGGACAGTCCGTTCAGGTTCAACCCGACAGTAAGCCCAAGGAATTCATACAGCTGACCCATTTCCGTCGCGTCACGGCTTGCCAAGTATTCATTGACTGTTACAACGTGCACACCTTTTCCAGTAATCGCGTTCAGGTAAACTGGCATGGTCGCTGTTAACGTTTTACCTTCCCCTGTTTTCATCTCAGAAATGTTTCCTTCATGCAAGGAAACACCACCCATAAGCTGCACTTTATAAGGATAAAGTCCGAGTACGCGCTTGGAAGCTTCACGAACAACCGCAAACGCTTCAACCAGCATATCCTCTAGCGTCTCACCCTTTTGATAACGGCTTTGAAATTCTGCCGTTTTCTCTTTTAACTGGTCATCCGTAAGCCTTGCCACATCGGCACTTAGGGAATCTATCTGATCCGCCATCTTCTCCAGACGCTTTAATTGACGCTTATTCATATCAAACACTTTATTCAATAAACCAAGCATACAAACGCTCCTCTGTAACTATAGTCTTATAGCCTAAATAATATATAAATTTTAACACTTATTGGGGACTGGTACAACTTAAAGGAAGATTTGCAGACAGTCTTTTCAGAAAATAAAGAGGAAGTGACAAAAATATTGATGATTCTACATTCCCTGAGAAATGATTTTAGCAGAAAAAGTCGAGCACATAGAAAAAGACCCTGTTTCCAGGGCCTTTGCTTATCAATAAGACTCAATCAATCCATATTTACCATCGTTTCGCTTATACACGACATTCGTTTCATTTGTCTCAGCGTTTAGGAATACGAAGAAACTATGGCCCAGCAGGTTCATCTGCAGAATTGCTTCCTCACTGTCCATTGGTTTCAAATTGTAACGCTTTGTACGAACCAAATCTGCTTCGTCCTCTTCATCTGCTACTGCCACGTGAGAGGGTGCTCCGTTATCAATCACTTCATTGAATAAGTACTTAGGTGAACCGGTATCGCGTAGCTTTCGGTTGACCTTTGTTTTATGTTTTCTAATTTGTCGCTCTAGTTTATCTACGACAAGGTCTATCGCTGCATAGAGATCATCGTGACTTTCTTCTGCACGTAACACTAGGCCTGTCATAGGAATGGTCACTTCAATTTTTTGTTTGTTGTTGTAGACTTTCACATTCACTTTGCATTCTGCATTGTCTGTGGAATCAAAATAGCGTTCAATCTTTCCGATCTTATTTTCTACATAATCTCGGATTGCTGGAGTTACCTCAATGTTTTCACCGCGTACGTTGTACTTCATAAATCGAACTCCTCCTTTTGTTCCTGTTTGGACTTATCTTGCATCCAAACAATCTGCCTACATTTCCTTTCTTAATTGAAAGAAAGGTTAAGCTTGCGTGAAGCTTATGTAAACATATTTCTACAATACCCAACAGAAATCCTGCTTAAACGTAAAAGATTTGTGAAGAATTTGTGAAGGGGTGAGTTTGGCTTGTTCTGGTGGGGTGAAACAAGTATATGCGGGGGTTGGGGAAAACTTTCGTAAAATTTATAGGTTACATTTAACTTCCTGTTTCCTTTCGTTCCGGTTGTTCGCTTTCCGCGGGGCGTGTGCTTGAGCCTCCTCGCTCCGCTGCGGGGTCTCAAGCTACCGCTATCTCCCGCTGGAGTCGAACCCCCTGCACTGCAGGAACAGGGGGGATTTGCATAAAATTTTCACCCCCTTTAACAGGAAGGAAAGAATAAAGAGGCTGGGACAAAACTAAAAAAGCCTAATAAAAGACGAACAATTTAGGTGTCATAGGTATTGGCTCTAAATACCGCTGTTGATCTCCACAAATGGCTTCGCTTTCCTAGGGGCGGTGCTTGAG
>NZ_JAAZWB010000074.1 GCF_012524115.1 Bacillus sp. RO1
TAACCGTTGACCAATTTGGTCATGTGTCGATATCAGCGATGATATCTATAAAGAAAATTACTAAGATGAACGATATTTTGTGAATATCTTGATATTAGTTACATTATCTAGTTTTCAAGGAACAACTGCGATAAATCCGAAGATTTATCTTATGTGATTATTTTCACAGAGTGAAAAAATCTTGGTGGAGCCTAGCGGGATCGAACCGCTGACCTCCTGCGTGCAAAGCAGGCGCTCTCCCAGCTGAGCTAAGGCCCCTTAAAGTTCTATAATTAAAAAATGGTGGGCCTAAGTGGACTCGAACCACCGACCTCACGCTTATCAGGCGTGCGCTCTAACCAGCTGAGCTATAGGCCCCGACTATCTATGAGAGAGATCTCTCAAAACTAAACAAAACAACAAGCGTACATTCCTTAGAAAGGAGGTGATCCAGCCGCACCTTCCGATACGGCTACCTTGTTACGACTTCACCCCAATCATCTGTCCCACCTTAGGCGGCTGGCTCCAAAAGGTTACCCCACCGACTTCGGGTGTTACAAACTCTCGTGGTGTGACGGGCGGTGTGTACAAGGCCCGGGAACGTATTCACCGCGGCATGCTGATCCGCGATTACTAGCGATTCCGGCTTCATGCAGGCGAGTTGCAGCCTGCAATCCGAACTGAGAACGGTTTTATGGGATTGGCTCGACCTCGCGGTTTTGCTGCCCTTTGTACCGTCCATTGTAGCACGTGTGTAGCCCAGGTCATAAGGGGCATGATGATTTGACGTCATCCCCACCTTCCTCCGGTTTGTCACCGGCAGTCACCTTAGAGTGCCCAACTGAATGCTGGCAACTAAGATCAAGGGTTGCGCTCGTTGCGGGACTTAACCCAACATCTCACGACACGAGCTGACGACAACCATGCACCACCTGTCACTCTGTCCCCCGAAGGGGAACGTCCTATCTCTAGGAGTGTCAGAGGATGTCAAGACCTGGTAAGGTTCTTCGCGTTGCTTCGAATTAAACCACATGCTCCACCGCTTGTGCGGGCCCCCGTCAATTCCTTTGAGTTTCAGTCTTGCGACCGTACTCCCCAGGCGGAGTGCTTAATGCGTTAGCTGCAGCACTAAAGGGCGGAAACCCTCTAACACTTAGCACTCATCGTTTACGGCGTGGACTACCAGGGTATCTAATCCTGTTTGCTCCCCACGCTTTCGCGCCTCAGTGTCAGTTACAGACCAGAAAGTCGCCTTCGCCACTGGTGTTCCTCCAAATCTCTACGCATTTCACCGCTACACTTGGAATTCCACTTTCCTCTTCTGCACTCAAGTCCCCCAGTTTCCAATGACCCTCCACGGTTGAGCCGTGGGCTTTCACATCAGACTTAAAGGACCACCTGCGCGCGCTTTACGCCCAATAATTCCGGACAACGCTTGCCACCTACGTATTACCGCGGCTGCTGGCACGTAGTTAGCCGTGGCTTTCTGGTTAGGTACCGTCAAGGTGCGAGCAGTTACTCTCGCACTTGTTCTTCCCTAACAACAGAGCTTTACGACCCGAAGGCCTTCATCGCTCACGCGGCGTTGCTCCATCAGACTTTCGTCCATTGTGGAAGATTCCCTACTGCTGCCTCCCGTAGGAGTCTGGGCCGTGTCTCAGTCCCAGTGTGGCCGATCACCCTCTCAGGTCGGCTACGCATCGTCGCCTTGGTGAGCCGTTACCTCACCAACTAGCTAATGCGCCGCGGGCCCATCTGTAAGTGATAGCCGAAACCATCTTTCAATAAAGAACCAGGAGGTTCCTTATATTATCCGGTATTAGCTCCGGTTTCCCGAAGTTATCCCAGTCTTACAGGCAGGTTGCCCACGTGTTACTCACCCGTCCGCCGCTAACCTTTTAAAAGCAAGCTTTTAAAAGGTCCGCTCGACTTGCATGTATTAGGCACGCCGCCAGCGTTCGTCCTGAGCCAGGATCAAACTCTCCAATAAAGAGTCTGAGCTTTTGCTCAAAATTTGCTAGCTTGTGTTACTTAAAATCATTTTGTCGTATTCCGTAGAACCGACGTTATGACGCTGTTGTTTTGTTTAGTTTTCAAAGATCATT
>NZ_JAAZWB010000075.1 GCF_012524115.1 Bacillus sp. RO1
TTGATTTCCGCAAATGGCTTCGCTTTCCTAGGGGCGCTGCTGGAGCCTCCTCGGCTTCGCCTGCGGGGTCTCCACCTAGCGCTATCTCCCTCAGGAGTCTTCGCCTTTTGCTCCAATCAACAGCTAGAAATCCGTTTTACTATACACCTAAAGACCTTGCGATAACCATTCTTTGTACTTCTGAGGTTCCTTCTCCGATTTCTAGGAGTTTTCCGTCGCGCATGAAACGCTCTACGTGATATTCTTTCATGTATCCGTAGCCACCATGGAGTTGAACAGCCTGATCTGCAATTTCCATGCATACTTCTGATGCATAAAGTTTGCACATGGAGGCTTCTTTGGAGAAAGGTCTTCCCTGATCTTTTAACCAGGCAGCTTTATAAACCATCGTTCTGGCAAGTTCCAGTTTCATTGCCATGTCCGCTAGTTTAAATTGGTTAATCTGAAAGCTTGATAAGGAACGGCCGAATTGTTTTCTTTCCTGAGAGTAAGCGAGCGCTCGCTCAAAAGCTGCCTGTGCAATACCAACAGCCATAGCACCGATTCCGATGCGGCCTCCATCAAGAGTGATTAAGAACTGTCTGAAACCTTCTCCGCGTTTTCCTAAAAGGTTTTCCTGCGGCACACGGACATCTTCAAGGACAAGTTCCGTTGTGTTGGAAGCATTAAGGCCCATTTTTTCGTAGTTATCAATGACTTGAAACCCTTTAGCATCTGTTGGAACGATGACAGCAGAGATTTCTTTCTCATTACCTTTTTTATCGGTGATAGCCGTTAATGCCAAATGCTTGGCGTAGGAGGCATTAGTAATGAAACATTTGTTACCATTAATGATGAAATCTTCGCCATCTTCTACAGCAGTTGTCTTTGTACCACCTGCATCAGATCCGGCATTAGGTTCGGTCAACCCGAATGCACCGAGTGATTCTCCTGTGCAAATTGGCACAAGATATTTTTGCTTTTGCTCTTCTGTACCAAACAGGTTTAATGGTGCCCCACCTAATGATACGTGAGCAGAATAAGTGATACCAGTTGATCCGCACGCTCTGCTCAATTCTTCTACGACAATCGCAAAACTAACTGTATCCGCGCCTGCGCCCTCATATTCTTCCGGAAAAGGAAGTCCCATCATTCCTAATTGTGATAACTGTTGAAAGACTTCAACAGGGAATTTTTTATCCCGATCTCGTTGGAGAGCCCCCGGTGCAACTACTTCATCTGAAAACTCTCTAATTGTTTTCTTAATCATCGCTTGTTCTGCCGTTAAATCAAAGTTCAAAATCTTTCCCCCCTTGTTGTTTGGAAAACATTAGCAAGAGCTAGTATTTTTCTTCCTTCCTACAATACATTGAATACGCTTTCATTTGTATTATAATAGATATAAGGGAATTTTCACAACTTTTAAAAATAACTAAATAATCAATAAATTACATTAAAATAATATTTGCAACCAGTAAAACCATCGTTATTATCGCTGAAATGTTTAAATAGTACCATTTCTTTATGTAGCCGATAATAAACCACAGAAGGGTCTGAAAGGTGATGACTGCAAAGGTTAACGGCAATTGAAAAGATACAATTTCAAGTAATTTAATGGAAAGAATAAGTATGAGCAAAGCAAGTACAAAGACCGGTATATGTAGGTAAGATTCTTTTTTTCGAAAAATAAAATATCCGAATATAGAAAGAAGAACGAAAAAAGTTACCAGGAGCATTTGCAAATGAACTGGCATTTCAGTAAAATAAATCACAAGAAACGTTATTGGAACGAGTAAAGAAATTAGACATGCAAAAAAGAGAGAAAATAACTTTCTGCTTCCTTTAGGTGTTTGGTTCACA
This sequence comes from Bacillus sp. RO1, assembly GCF_012524115.1. Lineage (GTDB taxonomy): Bacteria > Bacillota > Bacilli > Bacillales > Bacillaceae_I > Sutcliffiella_A. Next base: position 1,840 of record NZ_JAAZWB010000075.1, read on the forward strand.
CCCTCTCCTTCTGTATAAAGCGCCAACAGATAGTCACAATATTGCTCTGGTAGGAGACGATTTCTTTTCCAATAGTCGATTTCTTGAATAATGGTTTCTTTTCGATATTTATTCACTTTTGTTAACACTCCAATTACAGGTGTAGATATTAAAAACTGAATATTATAAAAGTATTGAATTGCAAAAAAAGAGAAATAGCTTACTCTTTTCAAGAAAAAGCAAACTATTTCCATATGCCTGATTCTATTCTAGAAAATCCTTCAGACGTTTGCTGCGGCTAGGATGTCTCAACTTACGAAGAGCTTTTGCTTCAATTTGTCGGATACGCTCTCTAGTTACTCCAAATACTTTTCCTACTTCTTCAAGAGTACGAGTGCGTCCGTCATCTAAGCCGAATCTTAGTCTTAATACATTTTCTTCACGGTCAGTAAGTGTATCAAGAACATCTTCCAATTGTTCTTTCAATAATTCATATGCCGCATGATCAGAAGGAGATGTTGCGTCTTGGTCTTCAATAAAGTCTCCAAGATGTGAATCATCCTCTTCACCAATCGGGGTCTCAAGAGAAACTGGCTCCTGGGCAATTTTGAGGATTTCACGTACTTTGTCCGGTGTCAGATCCATATCTTCTGCAATTTCTTCCGGAGATGGTTCGCGACCTAAATCTTGTAATAGCTGGCGTTGAACACGGATAAGCTTGTTGATGGTTTCCACCATATGCACAGGTATACGAATTGTTCTTGCTTGGTCAGCAATTGCACGGGTAATAGCTTGGCGAATCCACCATGTCGCATATGTAGAAAACTTGAATCCTTTACGATAATCAAATTTTTCTACCGCTTTAATCAGACCCATATTACCTTCTTGGATCAAATCAAGGAACAGCATTCCACGGCCCACATAACGCTTAGCAATACTTACAACTAGACGAAGGTTGGCTTCTGCCAAACGACGTTTCGCTTCTTCGTCACCTTCTTCGATTCGGTTTGCAAGACTGATTTCTTCCTCAGCAGAGAGAAGATCCACACGGCCGATTTCTTTCAGGTACATTCTAACCGGGTCATTGATCTTCACACCAGGCGGAACAGTTAGATCATTCAGGTCAAACTCTTCTTCTTTCGCAAGTTGCTGTGTGTTCGGGTCATCATCAGATTCTGTTTCTCCGATGATTTCTACACCCTGTTCACCTAGATATTCGTAGTATTCGTCCATTTGATCGGACTCTATCTCAAAGCCAGCCATTTTTTCGGCTATCTCCTCATACGTTAGGACACCACGCTTTTTACCTACTTCGGTGAGTTGTTCTTTTACTTGTTCGATGGTCAATTCTGTTTCCATCTCTTTTGATTGTGCTGATTTTTCAGCCATCAACTGTCCCCTCCTTCCAACATTGAACGCGATAAAGAGGTATATTTATTGTTTTAACTCTTTTTTCATTTGGATTATTTCCATCGCGATTTGTGCAGCACCAAGATAATCGTTTTGTGCTTCTGCTTGTTTCTTTTCTTGTTCTTTTTCTTTTATTGTTAACAATTTTGGATAATTAAACACCTGTTTCATATAATCATGTAGCACTGCATCACTTAATTCTTCTTCAAGTGTTAGCATACCTAGTTCAGAAATAATTTTCTTGAGCGATTGCTCAGGTATACGCTCCATGAATATACTGATATTCGGCTCATACCCTTCTTCGTAAAATGCATATAGATAGGTAGCAATCGCACGGTGCTCTTCTATGATAAAGGAGCCTGCAATGGAAGCTTGCACCTTTTCAGATACTCCCCTATCTTTGAGCATATGTGCCAGCAAATAGCGTTCGGCATTTAAATAAGCCGGTTTTAGCGCTTGGGTAAAGATTTTGGGTTTGTTAGGTATATTTATTCTATTCTGCTCGTTATAATCCTTTTTTTGCATTAAAGATTTATATACTTGAAACTGCTGCTGTTTTAAAGCTTCCAAAGAGATGGAAAATTCATCAGATAACTGACGAAGATAATGATCCCTTTCAACCGCTTTTGACAGCAGGCTAATCTCTTTTAGAACATCTTCCACATACCGCATCCGTTCGCCTTCGTCTTTCATATTCCTGCCCTTGCGTAAGTACCTGAGCTTAAATGACATGAACGTTAAACTTGCCCCTATTACATCCTGCTTAAATGAATCAGATCCTTTACTACGGATATAGTCATCAGGGTCCATTTTATCTGGCATCATGGCAATTCTTACGTAACATCCTTGCTGAATGAGGATGTTCGCTGCCCTGTAGGCTGCTTCAATTCCGGCATTGTCCCCGTCATAACAAATGGTGACATTTTCAACATGCCTTCTTATGATTCGGGCCTGCTCTTCAGTCAAGGACGTTCCCATCGTAGCGATTCCATTAGGTAATCCCGCTGTGTCTGCAGCAATAACGTCGGCAAATCCTTCAAAAAGGATAACCTGTTCCTGCTTTCTTATATGGGGACGAGCCTGATGGAAGTTGTAAAGAATTTTACTTTTATTAAATAGTGGGGTCTCTGGTGAATTTAAATACTTTGGTTCACCTTCTCCAAGCACTCTTCCAGAAAAGGCAATAACATTCCCTTTATGATCATGAATCGGAAACATAATTCGGTTTCTGAAACGATCAAAATATTCAGCTGTATGCTCCTTTTCAATTAAAAGGCCGGCCTTCTCCAACAGCTGCTGGTTGTAGCCCCTTTTCGTCAAAAACTTTAAAGCAAAGTCCCAACTGTTAAGTGAATAGCCAACACCGAATTTCTTTAACGTTTCGTCGGTAAATCCTCTTCCTGTCACATAATCATAAGCTTCCTGGCCCTCTTTTGTATTTAACAGTAAATGATGGTAAAATTTATGCAAAAGCAAATGTGCATCCATCATCCATTTCGTTTCTTTCGACTGGCCTGATTGTTCTGTTGCAGTATATTCCGGTACTTCCACTTCTACATTGGAGGACTTGGCAAGTTTTTGGGCAGCTTCTACAAAACTGACACCCTCAATCTCCATGATGAAGTTGAAAGCATTACCGCCGGCACCACAACCAAAGCAGTGATAGATTTGTTTGTCTGGGGCAACAGAGAAAGAAGGAGTACTCTCCCCATGAAAGGGACAAAGTCCAAAATAGTTGCGTCCTTGCTTTTTCAATTGCACATATTCACTTATTACATCAACAATGTCAGTAGACTGTCTAATTTGATCAATGGTTTGTTCAGGAATTCGATAATTCATAACCACACTCCGTGACTTACTATTTCTATCTCTATTCGGAAATTCCTGCAATTTTCGACAAAGTTTTTTTAAGTGATTGAACAAATCTTTCTCTGTCTTTCATTGAAAAAGCTTTAGGTCCCTTGGAATAGTTCCCTTTTCTCCGTTCTTTCGCAGATAGAAATCTCATATGCAAGCTCAGTTCCATTTCACTCTCTTCATACTGTTTTCCACGAGGAGTGAGAACATAAACGTTTTTGGACACAAGCATGCTTGCTAGACCAATATCTTGAGTGACTACAACATCATCCTTCTTTGCATGATTCAGAATATAAAGGTCAGCAGATTCTTTTTCATCATCCACATAGACCCAATTTCCTTCCGTTTTATTGGTCATGACGTGGGAATAAGAAGCTACGTAGCACACATCAACTTTATATGTATGACTTATTCTACTTATTTCTTCTTTAACAGGACACGCATCTGCATCCACCAAAATAATAGGTTTGCGATTATTTTGCATGTTAAATGGTTTCTACATCCCTTCCCAAAAACCTTCTTTTTTCGATATGTTTTTTTGTAGTTGTCGAACGAAACTGTTATATTGCCCTTGACTTATTGCTATTTTTAGTTTATTCGATAATCCATCACTCTAAACCCTATCGAGGAATTTTTTATCACAATTTTTTATTATAATATAAACTATCCAAATTGACCACTGTTTCACATCGAATAGTGAGTAATCTAAAATCATAAAAAAAACTGGGCAAAAAACCGCCCGATCCTATAGTATATTGTTTAATCGTCGCTGTTGATTTTCGCAAATGGCTTCGCTTTCCTAGGGGCTGACGAGAGCCTCCTCGGCAAGCCTGCGGGGTCTCCACCTAGCCCTATCTCCCTCAGGACAAGGAAGGCTTTGGCAGCGAAACATCGCACGAAGCAAATGCGTAGCATTTTCGAGGAGTCTTCGCCTTTTGCTACAATCAACAGCTATGAATTACAATAATGTAAAATTAATGCTTTCTCAGATAACTTGGTTAAATACCTTTCATAAACCCTAGGTAAGTGAAATCATTTTGTTGATTGAAGTGTAAGGCGCGTAGACGCCCGCGGGAGGAAGGGACAGGTGAAACCCCACAGGCTGAAAGCCGAGGAGGCTCACGGACCACCCGCAGGCAAGCGAAGCGCCTGGAACGGAAATCAACGGGATTTAGGCTTTCTTCCCTTTAAAAAAAGAGCACTCCTAAAAGCGCTCTTTACTTTAAACGGTTATTATAAATGTTAGAGATAAGGTTGGCCGTTTCTTCTACGGCTTTATTCGTAACATCTATCACTTCACAACCTATTTTATTTACAATTGTTTCAAAAAATGCCAACTCTTCTTTTATTCTTTCAAGGTTGGCATAGGCAGCTTTATCATTCAGCCCCAGTGCTTTCAACCTTTCTTTTCGGATATCATTTAGCTTTTCAGGCGAGATCTTTAGACCGAAGCATTTTTCAGGATTCACTTTAAAAAGTTCTTCTGGTGGGTCTACCTCTGGAACTATTGGTACATTTGCCACTTTTAGGCGTTTATGCGCAAGGTATTGGGATAAAGGTGTTTTAGACGTTCTAGAAACCCCTACTAACACGATATCCGCTTTAATAATTCCCCTTGGATCTCTTCCATCATCATATTTCACAGCAAATTCTACTGCTTCAATTTTTTTGAAATAATCATCGTCTAATTGTCTTACCAACCCAGGTTGGTATTTAGGTTTAACACCGTATTCTTGCTCCATCAAGTCCACAAGAGGTCCGATGATGTCATACACCTGTACGCCTTCTTTTTTTGCCAGTTCTACAAGGTGTTTCCTCATTTCAGGGACAACAAGTGTAAAGGCGATTAGACCTTGATTAAGTTTTGCAATTGAGACTACTTCCGATAATGTTGCAATGTCTTCTACATAAGGAATTCGTTTGAGATGGAAGTTCGCCCCATTAAATTGGCTGATAGCCGCTTTTACTGCCAACTCTGCAGTTTCTCCGACTGAATCAGATACGATATATACGGTACGCTTCTCCATGATTCTCCTCCAATCTAGATAATTTCATCGTGTGCCAAGGCAACCAGCACTTTTGTGATATTCGTTTTGGTAATTCTACCGATTACTTCATAACCTTTATCCGTTTGCTTAACGACTGGAAGAGCATCTATTTGTTTTTCAATCAGTTTTTTTGCTACATCGATGATCAAGTCTTCTTTAAAGCAGTACGTAACATTAGGCATTCTTGTCATAATGATATTAACGGGTATAGAGGTAAGCTCCTGTTTACCGATACTGGCCCTTAAGAGGTCCTTTCTAGAGAGCACTCCCACTATAATAGAGAAGTTGTCCACTACAAATAGGGTTCCCACATCTTCTAGGAACATGGTGCAGATTGCGTCATAAACGGAAACACTTTCATGTACAACAACCGGTATGGACTGGTGGTCATTCACTTGGATCTTATTTATTTTATCGGATAATAGTTGCGATCCTGTTTTTCCAGTGTAGAAATATCCAACTCGAGGACGGGCATCTAAATATCCGGCCATGGTCAAAATAGCTAGGTCGGGACGAAGGGTTGCCCTAGTCAAGTTTAGTTGATCGGCTATTGCTTCTCCGGTAATCGGTCCTTGTTCTTTGACTATTTGCAAAATAGTTTCTTGCCGCTTATTCAGTTCGATTTTTGTTCACCACCTAATGGGTTATAAGGTGCACTTCGCTGAACGGGTGCCCTCCGCTTTTCTATTTGTGACATACTGTATATGTAAATAATATATACTAATTATACTGATAAACAGAAGAATTGGAAAGAGGCTGACTAAATATTGTGAGGAATGCATTAGTCAGCCTCTTTTGTGTGTTTAACTATTTTACCATAGGGTTATATGTTTGTCTTTTTTTATCACTTAACAATGATGCCATTTACATTTCCGAAAATGGATATAACTTTTGCCATATCATCCATTAGAGCGAGGCGATTTGTCTTAATTGCTTCATCATCTGTCATTACCATGATGTTATCAAAGAAGGCATCAATCGCTGGTTTTAAGGAAGCAAGTTCCTCATAAACTACGGAGAAATCCTGTTCTGCCGCAGCACGTAGCACAAGATCCTTTTTGTTGTTAAATTGTTTATAAAGCTCTTGTTCTTGCTCTTGACTTAGTAAGTTTTCTTTAACTTCAGCAGAAAGAGTTGCTTTCTTGGCAATGTTGCATACACGACTTAATGATTCCATCGTTTCTTTAAAGTCTGCTTCGTTTTTCTTTGATTCAAGCGTTTCTGCTTTTTTCACAGTGGAACAAACATTCTCAAGTGGCAGCTCTAAAAGCGCATCTACGATGTCATATCGCACGCCACGCTCGGAAAGATTGTTCTTAAGTCGTAATTTAAAGAAGACTAAGAGGTCTTCCATGATGGCAGTTGCATCTTTCTTTGCAATACCTTTTTCCACATAGCGTTCAACTACTGAATGCATGAATGATTCTAAAGAGAAGGTCCACTCTTTGTTCAAGATTGTCTGGATGATTCCTGATGCTTGGCGTCTTAATGCGTAAGGATCCTGTGACCCTGTAGGAATAACTCCTATAGCAAAGAAACCAACAATGGTATCCAGCTTTTCTGCGATGCTCAGGATAGCACCTACATCAGTAGATGGGGTCTTGTCATCTGCTGATCTTGGCATATAGTGCTCATTAATCGCCTTAGCAACGATTGGGCTTTCTCCTTTAGCCAATGCATACTTTTCCCCCATGATTCCTTGCAACTCAGGGAATTCATAGACCATATGAGAAACAAGGTCAAATTTATAGATGGAGGATGCGCGTTCAACATGTTTTTGCGTTTCGCTGTTCACATTCACAATTTGCGCCAGGTCAGCTGCAACGGCCTGAACACGTCTCACTTTATCTCCGGTTGTTCCAATTTCTTCATGGAATACGATTTTATCCAATTTTTTTATTGCATTGTCTATTACAAGCTTTTCGTCTTCCTTAGAGAAGAATGCAGCATCAGAAAGTCTTGCCCGCAGTACTTTCTCATTTCCTCTTGCAACATTATCTAAATTCTCGTGGTTCCCGTTTCGAACAGTTATGAAGTATGGCAAAAGTGTTCCCGCTTCACTTTTAACCGGAAAATAACGTTGATGTTCTTTCATAGATGTGATTAATACTTCTTCAGGCAATGTTAGATAGTCAGATTCGAATGTACCAAACAATGCTGTTGGATACTCTACTAAGTTATTCACTTCTTCTAAAAGATCTTCATCCACAGGTATGATCCAACCATTCTCTTCTCCTATGATGGATAGTTGTTTCCTGATTGCTTCTTTTCGTTCCACAGCATTCACAATTACATAATGAGAAAGCAACTCTTCCACATAGCTACCAGCGTCTTTTAATTCGATCTGACCACCAAGGAAACGATGACCTGAGGATACTCTGTCCGCCTTTACCTTTGCAATTTCGACTGGAATAATCTCTTCGCCAAAAAGAGCAATCAACCATTTGATTGGTCGAACATATCTTAGGTCCTCATCAGCCCAGCGCATATTCTTCGGGAAGTGCAGGCTAGTAGCAACAGAAGCAATGCTGCCAAGAATTTCTTTCGTTTCTTTTCCTTTTACATGCTTTTGAACATGCACATATTCCACACCGTTGATTTCTTTAAAATAAATATCCTCAACTGTTAGTCCTTGACCTCTAGTAAAACCTTGAGCGGCCTTTGACCATTCACCATCAGCTGAAAGCGCAACTTTTTTTGCAGGTCCCTTCGCTTCTATGGTAACATCTTCTTGTTTTTCAACTAGGCCTTCAACTAGAATTGCAAGCCTTCTTGGAGTAGAGTAAGCTTGGATGTTATCATAGGCCAGTTGATTCGTTTCAAGCCAAGATTTCACTTTATCTTGAAGCTGAGTCATAGAATCCGTTACAAAGCGAGCCGGCATCTCTTCTAAACCGATCTCAAATAAAAAGTCTCTCTTACTCATTGGTGCTCTCCTCCTTTTTCAAGATTGGGAAACCTAGCTTTTCTCTTTCCTCATAGAAAGTTCTTGCTACTTTACGGGCCAGGTTTCTTACTCGACCGATATAACCAGTTCGTTCGGTAACAGATATAGCACCACGGGCGTCCAATTGATTGAATGTATGGGAGCATTTCAAAACATAATCGTAGGCAGGGTGAACAAGACCATGGTCCATCTGGCGGTGTGCTTCTTTTTCATAGATATCAAACAAAGAAAACAGCATATCAGGATCAGATGTTTCAAATGTATATTTAGAGTGCTCATATTCCGGTTGAAGGAAAATATCACGAACGGTGAAACCTTCTGTCCATTCCAGGTCGAATACGTTTTCCTTGTCTTGAATATAGGATGCAAGTCGTTCGATACCATAAGTGATTTCTACAGAAACCGGTTTACATTCAATTCCACCAACTTGTTGAAAATAAGTGAATTGTGTAATTTCCATTCCATCTAGCCAAACTTCCCAGCCTAGTCCTGCAGCCCCAAGCGTTGGAGCTTCCCAGTTATCTTCTACAAATCGGATATCATGTTTAAGCGGGTCAATCCCTAGTTTCTTGAGTGATTCCAAGTATAATTCTTGGATGTTGTCTGGTGATGGCTTCATGATTACTTGGAATTGGTGATGTTGGTATAAGCGGTTTGGGTTTTCTCCGTATCGGCCGTCTACAGGCCTTCTGGATGGTTCAACGTATGCTACGTTCCATGGCTCTGGGCCGATGCTTCTTAGGAATGTATAGGGGCTCATTGTTCCGGCACCTTTTTCTACGTCGTAGGCTTGCATGAGGATACAGCCTTGCTCTGACCAGTGGTTTTGCAGGGTCAGGATCATGTTTTGGATGTTCATTTTGACACCTTCCTTTTTTAAGTTGGTTACTGTTAGACGCCGCTGTTGATTTGCGCGCCAGGCTCCGCTTTCCGCGGGACGGTGTTTGAGCCTCCTCACAACGCTTCAGGGGTCTCAATCAACCGTTATCCCCCGCAGGAGTCTTCGCCTTTTGCTCCAATCATCAGCTTAGAGACTACACTGAACTATAGTAGTCATTCTAAAGAACGCCTTAACTCCATATGTTGGCTGGAGGACAAAAAGGAGAACCTCTTGTCTCTATGCCAACAGAAGTTGTTAGCATAGGGACGAGAGATTCTCCCGCGGTTCCACCCTATTTGTAAAAAGGGATGTCCTTTTTACCACTTTATCCGTATTGCTCCAGAACGCCTTCCCTACCTCTTGATTCCCTAGCTCACACCACCCTAGGTTCGCTTTAATCGAGTTTGATAAGTACTACTTTCCTTCAATGCAATCTTTATGAATGTAATTGGATAATAAATGATTTCTTTTCCAAAGTCAATCAGGTTTTTCTTTTTTTTCAGGTAGATTTGCTTTCAATGATCCTATTTGCTTCAGAAAGCGCTTGGATTTTAACATTATCCCAGAATAGGCTTCATAATATTCATCAATAATGAATCGTAACTCTTTTCGTGTTTCTTCTTTTAGCGACAGGTTTCCAATTCTATTCAAATCATAATAGTAAAATGTCCGTAAGAGTCTCAAGGTAGCTGGAGAGACTTTTATTAGGTATGGGTCCTTGTGAAAGCATCTGTTGCAAAGGAAGCCTCCTTCTTTAATAGAAAAAGCAAAGGTTCCTTCTGTTGCACCACATGAAGCACAGCGATTTAATTCCGGCGTAATACCGATGACATCACACATCTTCATTTCAAAGATGAAGGTCAATATTTCTGCATCGTACCCATCATCAATAAAGTGAAGCACTTGGTATAAAAGCTCATAAAGTGCCGGATTACGCTTCCCTTCATCTGTGGTTCTATCCATCAATTCTACGATGTAAGAAGCATAAGCTGTCAGGAAGATATCCTCTCGAATAGATCTCATCGATTCCATGATTTCACCTTGCTGGAGGCTTCCTAGTCCTGTTCCCCTTTGAAAGACAAAGGTCCCATGGGAAAATAACTGGGAGACAGCGGTAAATCGGCTGCTAGGCTTGTTGGCACCTCTTGCCATTACCCCTACTTTTCCAAGCTCTTTTGAGTAGATGGTAACAATCTTATTATTTTCACCATAGGCATTTGTTCGAATGACAATGCCTTCACATTTATGTAGCAAATCGTACACCGTCCATTTTTCTGGCTTTTATTAATTGTACGTTCTACAAAATAAAAAGGCAATCTACAACACTTACGTGAGTAAACTGCCTTAATAATTGATCATCTGTCATTATGAAATTGGTAAGTCACGATTCGCTAGCTCTTCTGTCTGTTCGGGTAAATCGCCATTCTCTTTCTCAAGTTCTTTGAAAAGAAGATAGGTATCAATATTACCTGTTTCTTTAAAGACCTTCCAGGTAAAATCCAACATTGTAAACTCCACCCTTTCTGTAGTAAAGACCAGCATGCCTATTCCAATTCCTATATGACTATGATGACCGTAGAAGGGTCAAAACATGTTAGATAAATTTTGTAAATTCAATGCTACGAATTGACTATATTCCGCTCGTCTTTCCGATTAGTATTCGTCTTCATTAAAACCAAAATCTCTAAGCTGTGACTGCTTGTTACGCCAATCCTTCTGGACTTTTACCCACAGTTCCAAAAACACCTTGGATCCAAGCAATGCTTCAATGTCCACTCTGGCTTTTTGTCCCACTTCTTTTAAAACTTTTCCTTGCTTACCGATGACAATTCCTTTTTGTGAATCACGTTCCACTACGACAGTAGCCTGGATATCGACCATTTCCTTGTCTTCTCGCTTCTTCATCGAATCAATTGCTACAGCTATGGAATGTGGAACTTCCTCTCTTGTCAGATGAAGCACTTTCTCCCTAATTAGCTCAGCAACAATAAAACGCTCAGGATGATCGGTAACTTGGTCGGCCGGGTAATATTGGGGGCCTTCTGGAAGGAATTGCTTAATTTGTTCTAATAGAACTTCTACATTGTTACCTTGCAAAGCAGAAATCGGAACTATTTCTCTAAAAGGATACAATGCTTTGTAAGTTTCCATCAATGGAAGTAGGTCATCTGGATGTACTTCGTCAATTTTATTTATTACCAAATAAACTGGGGTTGAAGTTTCCTTCAGTTTTTCGATAATAAATTCATCGCCTTTTCCTAGACCTTCTTTTGCATTGATCATAAATAGAACTAGATCAACTTCTTTTAACGTATTTTGCGCCACCTTCATCATAAAATCGCCAAGTTTGTGCTTTGGTTTATGAATGCCCGGTGTGTCGATGAAAACAATTTGTGCATCGTCTTGCGTATATACACCCTGAATTTTATTTCGAGTTGTTTGTGGTTTGTCGCTCATTATCGCAATTTTTTGGCCGATTACTCTGTTCAAAAATGTAGATTTTCCAACATTCGGCCTGCCAATGATGGAGACAAACCCTGATTTAAAATTGGTAGTTGTATTGTTATGCATTAAGATCCTCCGGTGAAAAAGCTCCAGGCAGTAATTCAGCTACTGTTAATTCCTGTATATCACCGTGAAGGTTTGTCAGGATTACTTTCGTTTCAGGTGCACATAGCTCAGATATTACTTGACGGCAAGCTCCACAGGGTGGAACAGGTCGTTTCGTATCGGCTACAACAGCAATCGCATCAAATTCTTTAATACCATCTGAATACGCTTTAAAAAGCGCTGTTCTTTCTGCACAGTTACACATACTATATGCAGCATTTTCAATGTTGCATCCGCGATAGACCTTTCCGTCTTTTCCTAATAATGCCGCGCCTACTTTAAACTTGGAGTAGGGTACATAAGCCATTTCTCTTGCTGCTTTTGCTTCTTGGATTAAAGCTTCGATGTTCACAGTTACTCTTCCTTTCTTCTGTAAGCTTCGGGTGCGCGTTACTTATATTTTACCTCAAATCACTTTTTAAATCACCCTTAAATTTTAAAAAATTTTAAATTTTCAATTTATTTAGTAATTTGATTGTGATAATTTATTTTTGACCAAATATTGAATATTTATCCACCTGTTGACTGCAGTGCAAGGTGAGAGACTCCTGCGGGGGAGAAACGGTAGTCTTGAGACCCCGCAGGCAAAGCCGAGGAGGCTCAAGCACCGTCCCGCGGAAAGCGATCACCTGGAACGGAAGGAAACAGGAGTTATAGTAAATTCACTTATTCAAAAAAATTGTAATATAAGGGCTAAATAAGATTACACCAATAATAACAGAGATACAAGCAAAAACTAAGGCCGCAGAGGCAGCCACATCTTTTGCCGTTTTTGCAAGAGGATGATACTCCTCCGTCACAAGATCCACCACATTTTCGATAGCGGTATTAATAATTTCAATGACAAACATCCCACCAATTACAAGAAACAGGATTAGCCACTCCACTTTTGTAATCTGAAAAAATAATGACATTCCAATCATTACAACAGCTATAAAAACATGAAACTTAATGTTTCTTTCCGTTCGAAGGACAAACATTAGCCCCTCAAGCGCATAGGAAAAACTAGAAGTAAATGACCCTCGATATCCTTTTCTGTTACGATCGCGTGAGTCCATAGGCATCCAGGATTTCTTTCTGTTTATCAAACATAACTTTTTCGTCTGCTTCGTTTTCATGATCATAACCTAACAAATGCAATAGGCCGTGGAGGGCAAGAAATCCGAGCTCCCGTTTTACAGAATGGCCATATTCTTCTGCTTGTTCTTCTGCTTTTGGAATGGAGATGATGATATCTCCGAGCATACGAGGTGCATCTTCCTCATAATGGATTTCGATCTCTCCCTCACCCATCTCCTCCATCGCGAAGGAAATGACATCTGTAGGACGGTCCTTGTCACGATATTCTCGGTTAATCTCCTGAATTCTGTCATTATTCACAAATGTCACGGAGAGTTCAGCACCGGCTTGAATAGACTCTTTTTCAGCAGCAAATATCAATAAATTTTTTATATCATCCCACTGTTCATCTGTCAGTCTTGTTGTTTCATCTAACATATCGATTTCTATCATGATTCTTCTTCCTCTCCTTTCGGATACTCAATTCTTGAATGAAAAATTCCTTGTAATGTTTCACAGAAGGACTTACCGATTTCTTCAAGCTCCTTGAATGTCAGATCACAGTCACTATATTGTCCATCTTGAAGACGGTCTTTAATGATAGCCTTTACAATTGTTTCAATTTTATCGGGGGTCGGATTATTCAATGACCTTACCGCCGCTTCTATGCTGTCGGCAGTCCCAACGATTGCCGCTTCCTTGGAAGTAGCTTTTGGTCCTGGATAACGATACTCTTCTTCTTTAATATTTTCGTTTTGTTCTTTTGCTTTATGATAGAAGAACTTCAATAGTGTCGTACCATGATGCTGTGCTGCAATATCGACGATCTCTTTTGGCATATTATGATCCTTGAGTATTTGAGCTCCGTCCGTTGCATGGGCAATTATAATATTCTTACTCGTCTGAGGAGGGAGCTTATCATGTGGATTTGCTCTTCCCATTTGATTTTCAATAAAATAATGTGGCCTTTTTGTTTTGCCTATATCATGATAATAAGATGCAACTCTTGCAAGCAGCCCATTAGCACCTACTGCCTCACATGCAGATTCCGCTAGATTAGCCACCATTACACTATGGTGATACGTTCCTGGAGTTTCCATCAATATTTTTCTCAGCAATGGGTGATTCGGATTGGAGAGCTCAAGCAACTTCATCGTTGATAGCATTCCAAAGCCCACTTCAAAGAATGGGAGAATTCCGATAGTAAGAACAGCTGAAACCACTCCGGAACCGACTGCCATTGTCCCATTTATCCCAAGTTCTAATAATTCGTTCATGCCAGTTAGGTCTCTGTTTGTCAATAGAATCAACGCAATGACCGTCACCACGTTTATGAATGACACAAAAAGTCCTGTCTGAAGTATTGTAAGTCGTCTGTTATGCTGATTTAAGAATAATACCGACGCCACAGCCGAAATAATCAGATATGACCCCACGGTATAGTTCATGGCTCCTGGAACCATATTAAAAATAAAACTTCCACAAATCCCAAAAATAATACTTGAAAATATGGCAATGCGATCGTTAATCAGCATTTTTATTAGCATGGCACCCATTGCAACCGGGGCAATATAACCAATTTCAGTTGTATTAAGGGTTTGAAAGAAACTAAAAATTTTCAATAAGATTAACGTGATAGAAAAAATTAATAAATACATGGTCAAATACGTATTTTTACTGTGAATAGCAGTATCAATGTTTTTAAACAAGTACACCAGCGCAAAGATCATTAAACCAATAATGATTAATAACCCAGCATAGGGTGCCACATTGTCAGATTGATTGACAAATCCGGCAACGGTAAGAAGCCTATATGTTTCCCGGTCAATAAATTGGCCAGCCTTTACAAGTGTATCACCTTGTGAAATTCGAACAGGTTCAACAGCGTCGATTGCCTGTTGCTTCTTTTCCTGCGTTTGGGCCGAATCATAAATAACATTTTGGATAACAGAAATGCTAGAAATATTAATAATAACGCTTGGCACATTGCCAGATTGTGAGAGCTCCGTTCTCGCAAGGTTTTTCGCTTCACTAGCGTCTTCAGTTGTATGTATATCCCTAGACATAGCGTTATTGATTGCCGTTACGGATGCGTTTTTATACCTAGTGAGGTCAGCTTCCTTAGAACCAAGCAAGAAGAGCAGATTTTCATCTTCCAATTCTTTTTCCCAACGGTCTGGGACTTGTCCTTCAAGTGCTTCTTTTAGCAGCTTTAACTTTTCTGCGTCTGTCAGCATAATTGGCTCAGGTTCTTCTTGAGGCTCTGAGGAATCGTCCTCTCCCTCAGTTGGAGGTGAGGTTTCCGGAACTTTTTCGAGCTCGGCAATCTGGTTTTTAGTATCAATCAGCACTTCAAAAAAGTTCTCAATTCTTGCAATTTGTTGATATACCTTATCCTTGTCTCTAATGAATTGATCAGGGACTTTATCTGCTGCTTCTTTTCTTAATAATTCTGTAGCTTCTCTATCTTCAAAACTATGAGGTGCCACAATCGTTTTTTCAGCAGTGCTGAATAGTTGTACATTTATCTTCTCAGGCTTAACATTACTAAACATAATACCAAACATGATAAGTCCCAACAGCACATATATAATGACATGGTAAAACTTAAAAGCCTTTAAGTGTTGAAAAGAAATTTTCCAGGATTTCGATTTCTTTTTCACTGTTATTTGACTCCCTCCATAAACGACATCCCCAAAAATAAAATCCTTTACAAGTGAAATAGCCCCAATAAAGGGGCTTTATTTTGATTCAAGCTTTTCGTATGCATCGATAATTCTCGCAACCAACGGATGACGGACGACGTCTGATTGTTCGAGTTCAATAAATTGAATGCCTGATGTATTTTTCAAGATATCCCTCACTACTGCGAGGCCTGACTTCATTCCTTTTGGCAAATCAACTTGGGATATGTCACCCGTAATCACCATTTTCGATCCAAATCCAAGTCTTGTAAGGAACATCTTCATCTGGGCTGCAGTTGTATTCTGCGCTTCATCGAGAATGACAAATGCATCGTCCAGCGTACGGCCCCTCATGTAAGCTAAGGGAGCAATTTCAATGGTCCCTCTTTCTATTAACCTTTGGGTATGTTCAGAACCAAATACATCGTGCAACGCATCATATAACGGTCGTAAATATGGGTCCACTTTCTCTTTCAAGTCTCCTGGCAGAAAACCTAAGCTCTCCCCAGCTTCCACAGCAGGGCGAGTAAGGATAATTCTTTTTACCTGCCCGTTTTTTAATGCAGTTACTGCCATAACCACGGCTAAGTATGTTTTTCCTGTTCCTGCAGGACCGATCCCAAAAACAAGATCTTTTTTCCTGATTGCAGAAACATACTGTCTTTGTCCTAAAGTCTTTACACGTATAGACTTACCTTTTACATTTTTTGTTAACTCTTCATCGTATAGTTCTTGAAAAGAGTGCATCTTGTCTTCTTTAGCAAGCTGAATGGCATAGATGACATCTCTCTCACTGATCGTAATGCCTTTTCGAATGACTTCTAATAAATTTTGTATGACGCTATCGACCATCTCCACTTGTTTGACATCACCGGATACATTGACTGTTTCTCCGCGGGTCACAATGGATACGTTCAATTCTTCCTCAATTCTCTTCAGGTTGACATCTTGATTCCCAAAGAGAGCAATAGCTTCGTTTGGATTATTTAGTTGTTGATTCATCATCACTAGTTCTTCTGACATTCATTAGTCTCCTTGAATAATTGGTTCGATTTTGACAATATTTTCAATGACTTGATAATGTATATCTACACTTACTTTACCATTCTCCTTTTGAGTGCGCAAAACTTTTTCACCTTTTATCTCTGCATCTTCACCAAGATTGGAAAGGACCTGATTTCTCCCTATCTCCAGAGCTTGCTCGATGACTTCCTCGTCATCGTATATCCGTTCTACAATCTCTTGTTCATGGACTGTCTTTCCTACATAGGATATTGGCAATTTCCATTTCCAGAAATAGAAAGGTCGCTCCGCCTCATATTCCTCTTTCCGCTCAAAATCCTCGTGGAAAAACCCCCATACCGGAACCTCCACACTGCCCACTCTCAAATAATGCTTATTAAACGCTTCTCCAGTCAATACGGGGAGAGTGGTCTTAATTGGAACATCCACACTAGTAAGATACCATGTTTCACCTAGTACCTCTCCAACAGCCGCAATGGATCTTTTGCTATCCTCTCTTCCAATCAATCCAGAAACCAACACCTGGCCTTTATCGACATAATCATTTACTTGAACGAGTGGTTGTCCTTTTTCAACGTAAATCTTTGCAATCATTGCTTTTTTCTTCGCAACCAAGCTTCTTGGGGACAGTGCTTCCAACTTCTCTGGTTCATTCTTTTCTACAACCTCAAAATGGTAGGATGTCCCATTTAATACCACACCAATCCAAGTAATTTCACTTATTGTGTCCGTTAAATAGCGTTGAATACTTTCCACATCTTTTATGAAAAATTGGAATTTCCCTTTTTTCACCCCAAGCTTGTCTAATTCTTGCATAATCTTATGCTCTGTTGCAGGCTCTGCCCCTTTGATTTCAATACTCCAGACCATATTGGATAATAAAAATACGGTAAGGAAAGCTGCTATGATTCCGACTATCAATCCACTGTTCTTTAGGGAGTACTGAGTTAGAAAAGGCAATCCTTTTCTCGTAAGAAAACGGAATTTGCAATCCTGCTTCTTAATTAATCTCCTCAGTTTACGGACATCTTTCAAAAGCACATGACATGTGTAAGCCTCTTCTCCCAGCTTCTTCACTTGCCATACTTGTATCCCACTTCTTGTGCAGTCGTTAAGGAATCTCTCTACCCCTTTACCATGAATAATTATTTTTACGGTACCAGAAAAAAAATTCATCCATTGATTTTTCATGCGTATCCTCCTAGTTTATTCTTCCAGATACATCACTTGATTAATTTTTCCTTCAAGTAAAATTTCTTCTGGCAAGATGGTCCTGATAACAAAAGACTCTCCTTTAACAAGCAGCTGTCCTTGCTTTAATAACAATCGAATTTCTTTATCGGTAAACGTTAATAAACCTCGGTGATTTTCAATATATATATGTATTTGTCCAATCATTGTAATTCGCGGCAGATCCATCATGACATCTGCGGGTAATTCCATATTGTTGGTGATCCAGTTATTCATGCGGGAACGAAACTTCTTGAGCATGGAAAAACCCCCTTTCCTTTCATATGTATGAGTATATTTACAAGGTGTAGGTTATATGATAATCTTTTCTTTGTACAACATATTCAATTTATTCGGGGTGTATGCACCCTTTGGTTATATATATAAGGAAGGTACAAATATAAGGAAGGAATGTTTTTGTTGAAAGATATAAAAAAAGTTGCCATATATAATAGAATTAGTCGTGAAAACAATGAAACCGAAGATATTCTCTTTAACCATAGAACAATTACAACTAGACTATGTGAGACTAAGGTATATGATTACAAACTTTATGAAGAGGTTGAATCTGGCGGTAAGTTCGAGGAACGCACTAAGCTATTACAATTACTTAAAGACCTTGATGAAGGGTTATTTGATGGGTTAGTAGTTGTGGAATTATCAAGGCTTGCAAGAAATAATCTTTATTCACAGATTGTTGCAGAAACACTTGTAAATAATGATGTTCCTGTTATAACACCTAGTCGTATTTACGACTTAGATGATGAATCGGACAGGCTTATGTATGACTTAGAATCAATGATGTCGAGTAAAGAATTACGTACTATAACTAGACGTATGAAGGTTGGCAAGATTGAACGTGCTAAAAGAGGAGAATGGATTCAAGGCAGACCACCGTTAGGCTACAGAAGAAATAATAAGACTAGGCTACTTGAAATATATGAACCAGAAGCGGAAATAGTAAGGTATATTTTTAACCTTGCTGAAAAAGGTCATGGAGTTACTGAGATTACAAAACAGTTGACAATTTATAAAACAAGAGACGGAAATTCTTTTAACGCTAGTTCTGTTTATAAGCTACTCACTAATACAACTTACACGGGTACTATTAAATATGAAGCAAAAAACAAGCGTGGTGAAGTTATTGAGTCTGTAGTTAAGGTAGATAGCCATGAACCCATTGTCCCTTTAAGTCAATTTAACAGTGTACAATCGGCTATCCAAAGTCGCATGAGTGGAAATATAGCTAAAAGGAATAGGTCAAAGGGTGAATGTCTTAGTATCTTAAAAGACCTCGTTTATTGTAAAGTCTGCGGGTTAAAGATGGGCATTAGACGTGATTCCAAAAGAAAAGAATCTATTTATGTTAATAAGTGCAAATGTGGAAACAAAGGTATAACTGAAAAGAAACTCGTAGATGAATTTTGGGAAGAACTTTCCATAGTTGAAAAGCAGCTTAGACAATCCTTTGAAAAAGCATTAGATGTTTCCAAAACACAAGATACTAAAGAATCCTTGAATAAAACTCTTGAAGAACTGAACAAACAATCTGATAAAGTTAAGGCGAAGCTTAGAAGGGTTCGTGACGCTTATACAGACGGTGTGTTTACTAAAGAAGAATACATTACAGATAAAATGGTTGTTGAAAAAGAATTAACACAAATAAACAAATCAGTGAGTGAGATTACTCAAAAATTAAAACAATATGACGCAGAAACCATTAGTAAAGAATATGAAACAAAATTAAAATGGTTATCTGATGTTAGGGAACTATCAGACATGTATAATAACGGAGAACTTTTTGTAAGGGGTAAAGACATAAAAGATGCACCTATTCCAACAGTTAATACAAAGGACATTACAGAAGTAAACCGCTTATTGAAGCTAGTTATAAATAAAGTGTATTATCATAGATATGACGAAGAAACTACCTTAAATGAAGATGGTTATGTAGATACAGAAAAAGGGGATTTCATTAGGATTACAGTTGAACCGAAATAATAAAATGATGGGACGAGAATTTGCGAAAAAATTTCTGCCCTCCAAAAAGGACACCAAAAAAACTTCACGTCGAAGTTTCTCGAAATATAGTATAATTGTATTATTGTACTATTCTAAAAAATGTGAGGGTGAAGCATTTGGTATTTTGGATAATTGGTGGAGTAATAGCGTTATTACTTATTGGCTTTGTAAAAGAATTACTAAGTGCCTTAAAATTTCGCAAGGACTTAGATTTCTTACATGATTACAACGAAAAGTATGTTAGGTATCTGAATAGCTATCTCAGAAAAAGGATAAATTCAGAGGAAGAAAATAAACTTTACGGTGAATTAATCAGTAAATCTCCAAAGGCACAACGTCTATTGGGTGGTGACGGTTTAATTAGTTACAAACCTGCTGGGGCTTCTTACATGTATAATAACTATCAAATTTTGCTTAACACCGTTCAATCTCTACGAAATCCTTCTTTAATGTCCGAAGAATTCAGTTGGGTTAACAACTTGCTAATCATGAAAATGGCAACTTATAACGATATTATGGACGAAATTAGAAGTGATATAAAAAATCCCTTTGTTCTACTAAGAGAAGGCGTTCAATTCTTTGTTACTCTCCCTATAATGCTTCTTTACTGGACGGGGATAACGAACTATACGACTAGCTACAAATGGTCAAATAATATAGTTGTTAAACTACTTAGTTTTGGTATCTTGCTTTTGGGGTTAATATCTTCTATTATAACGGTTGTACTTGGTTGGGAACAATTCAAAGGCTACCTATTTAAATGGTTACTATAAACAAAAAGAAAGGACGTTACTTGTTTTAAATAACAGTAATCGTCCTTTTTAAAAATCTATTTATAGAAATACTTCATCATATCTTGCCACGGAAACCCACTTTCAGTATCTTTTGAAGTAAGTTCTTCCCTATTCAGTATCCGTAAGTGGTATTTTAATATTGGCTTCTTTTGGGCGTGTTTTATCTCTCCATTTTCTAAGTAAAATGTTTGAAATGCTATCGGTGTTCTAGGTAATACTTGATGTTTTAATATATCTTTTAAATTTCCTTCTCCAGTAAAACTTGAAGGGAAAAACCTCACAAAAGACAAAACACTAACGTTAAGTATCTTTTCTTTGTTATGACCTTCTCTTAATTTTATATCCTCTATATTATCCATAGTTCTATTTCTAGATAAATTCGGATAAACAAAAAATGTATAACGCTTTTCATCTTCAAAAACGTAACTAAGAATTATCTCATTATCTTTGTCACTATAACGATTTCCATTAAGTGCTTTGAAGTATTGAAACTCTTCTTTTGCTTCTTCTTGTGTTCTATACACTAACCCTATGAATGGACGTTCTACATTATTAAATTCATCAAACCCTACTGCCACAAAGGTCTGTTGACCTTCTTTATGGATTTTAGGCATTGGGTTTATGTAAAATAAATTATATGTATATATGATTCTTTCTATAAAAATTCCAATAGCAACCAACAATATCGATACTGGTACCGCAACACTAGTTTCTAAAGTAAAGAAACTGATAATTATAGAAGCAATAATTGTTGTCCACTTTACAATTGATATAGTATTTTTATAACGTACTGGCACTTGAACCTTTTTCATGGTTTCCCCTTTTTGTAGAAGTTTATAAATATTTTTCTAGTTCTATTCTAATATTTTTTTTCTCTTTCAAGCATTGAACTAAAAAATTTCCTAACTGCTTTAAGCTAGAATAATACACATTCATTTTGTCTTTACTTAAAGTATTATTCAGGTATGCTTCGTGTATTAATTTATGACGATAATTAATCATTTCAGATAGAACCGAAACAAGTTTTGTTTGTTTTCCTTCTATTGAAACTTGGTTTGATAAAATATCTTCGAACAAATTTATATCTAAGTATCTTTCAAAGGCTTTGTTTGCTGAATTGAAATTTTGAAAAGAATACTCTTCTATTTCGATATCAATTATCGTTTTTTCGCCATTTAAAAGTTCTCTAACTATATTATAGGGTAATTTACTGTCCTTCTTTTTATAAATTAAATTTTGGGCCTCTTCATTAGTTTCAATATATCTATACGTAATAGTTTTTAATAAGTTTTCCATAATTGACACAAAGAACGGTAATAATATGTTGTTTCTTATGTAATTCTTTTCAAATATAAGGGGAATTCCGGAATCTTCGTAGAATTTTATCTTTTCTAAGTCTACTTCTTCAATTAACCCCTCTACTGAAGCCAGGTTTCTTTCGAAAGTTATATACGCATATCCACAAGCAATCTCTGTTCTTGTAAGTTTAGGTATGTCATTTTCAAAATACCCTTCCTCACCATCATTATATACTATACCTCCAAATGCCTTTTCTAATTTCTTGATTGTATCAAGTTGTATCTGAAAGTCGTCATAACTTCGTCCCGCATGAGTTGTAGTAGAACATACTGTTTTAACTATTCTATCTTCTTTCTCATATGAAATTTCAACATCATAACTGAAAGAAAACCAACAACCTCTAATTGAAACATAAATATCATTATGCCATAGATATGAATTATCGGATTTACTGTAACCCAATGAAAAAATTATATCTTCAATATCTCGTTTATCAATATAGGTATCTATTAATAGTTCAAGTTGGACACTCATTAATTCATCTACTTTCATTATTTTAACAATATTATACAATATACAACATTTCTTTTGGGGACTTGTATAAAAAAAAGACAATTCCCGAAGGGATAGCCCATAACGAAAAATAGATTTTGATTGAATGGTACAGGTCTACTTCATAAAAACACCCCTTAAAAAACCTTAGTAAGCAAGGGGCTACGAGTCCATTTTTTCGTTATTTCCCTTTAATCCTACCTTTTAGCATTGTATCTTCTATGCGATTTTCTCAACGATAATTCACGGCAGCTAGGCGAACAAAACTTTGTTGCGTTTGTCTTTGGTTTAAATAATTCATAACATTCCTTACATTTTTTTGTACTATACTTTGTATCTTTATTCTCCGTCTTAGGCTTCGGGTCTACAAACTTATCAAAGTAGTCACATTCCATTTCCTCACATGGAAACTCCTTGCCCCTGTACTCGAACGGTGTCAGTAATGGACATTCGTAGCCTTTCAAGATACAAATACCGTCCTTGTAGTTTGCACAATCTTTCTTGATTTTTTGTTTACGATTCATTGTTACTCTCTCCCTTTAAAAGTTGAATATTATTTTTCAAGTGGATACAAAAAGAAAAGGAAGGCGTTTAGCCCTCCCGTCAACAATTTCCCTATATAGGTGTATCCACCCGTTATGTACTGGAACGGTCGCCCGTCCCTTACTTTGTGTACTGCTTATTATGTGCGTCTACCATTTGTTTAGCTGAACTAGGCTTGTACGTTCCGCCGTTCTTACGTGTACTATTTACCGCCTTACGCGGTTTACTCGCCTTCTTTAGTTTCATTCTCTTTGTCCTCCTTTGGTTCATATCCTTTAGACAATAACTCAAAAGGCGTTAATTCCCGTCCCTTGCGTTCTTCCTTGTGTAGAATATCCGCCTGTTTGTCGTCCTTGTGTTCCTCTTGTGTCTTGTCGTAGCCTTTAACTAATAGTTCAATTCCAGATAAACGTTCCATTACTTAACACCCTCCTTACATTCTTTGCAATTATCGAAATAGAAGTCCTTATATGATGGGTAGTCCTCTTTTAATTTGATAATTCCGCAACCATCACATAATTTAGATGCGATTTTTCTTTCTTCTTCGTGTATATAAATAACTACTTTTTTCATGGTTTATTTTCCTCCTTTTAGTTCTTCTATGATGTGTTTTAACGTGTCTACGTCGTTGATGTTCTGTATCTGTTTAACGAATAATGCTAGTGCTTCATCTTGTAGCTTTCTAACCACCTTACCGCGTTCCAATGCTTCTACAAATTGCTTCATGAATGAATCCCCCTTAGTTGAATATGATTGAAAATCCTGTATATACGAACAATGCAATTAGTGTGTAATTTGTATTCTTTATCAGTTGTTGTTTCATGATTTCCTTCTCCCTTTTCTACCATCTGATTTTTATGAATGTGAATTACTTCTTGAATGCGTCTTTGTTCTTTTCTGTTAAGTAGGGTAGTTTCCTATTTATAAATACTTCTCGTACTTCGTCTTGATACAACATAGGTGAATAGTATCCCGATACTTGGTGACCTTGGTTAAAATTTAGTTTGTGGTGGTCTCTAGGGTCGCTTAATCGAAGCCCTACGCGTTCTGAAACGTCTCTGAATGTCCTTACATATTCGTTACCATAAGCAACGTGTTTGTTACGGTATTCAATAATCTTGTTTAGATACGCTAATTTAAGTTCGTTTATTTCGTCAAATAACTCTCGGAATTCTTCGCCCTTCTCGGCTACAAACTCACGTCTTTCCTTTTCCACTTCTTCACGTTGTTTGACTAATTCGGATTGAATAACGCCGTCAATCATGGATAGCTGCGATTTAGTTTCTTGAAGTTCTTCACCGATTTCCTTACGGGCTTTTGCTAGTTTCTTGTCGGGTTCTCCACCTTCGATAATCGCATTGTTGAAGTCGTCCTGTTCCATTTGATACATAGCTTCATATTCTGCTTTAAGCTTGTCCACCTTCTCGGCTAGCTTTTGTTTACGCTTCTCCGCGTTGTCGATTAATTTGTTTACTCGTTTGATTGTGTCGCCTTTAAATAATTTCATGATTACATTTCCCCTCTCTTAATTAGTTCCTGTTTTACTTCCTCCATGATGTGTGAAGGAAAAGTTACTGCTAAATATCTTTTACTTTCACGTAACTTGCGTTCGTTAATATAAATCTTGTTATAGATTTCTTCGATTCCTTGAATTCGGTAAACAAGTTCCTTTATTTCTTCCTCGTCCTTTACCTTGTTCATTAGTCTTGCATATCTCGAACTTGGATTATTTTCGTACTTCTCCAGTTCTTTACGAAGCCTTTCAAGTTCCTTTTCTATTATTGCGATATTGCTAAGAGTTATTTCGTAGCATTTAACGGCATGTAGTAGGCTTGAAGTGTGATAATTTCCTTCTGTGTCTTTTGTCGGGCTTATAGGGTTCATATAAGCTTGGTCAAACTTTCTTATTTTCTGTGTTTTTGTTTTCATGTGTGATTTCCTCCTAGTTGTAAAAGATTATTAAACGTTACTTAATTCTTTTGATTGTTGGTGATTCGCCTTTAAGTAGTGCGTCAATATCGGCAAACATTTCTTTGGATACGCCGTCTTTAACAATATCTGTCTTAATCTCTTCCGTTTTGATTTCCTGTTTGGTAGGTGCATACAATCCATGTATGCGGGCATATAAAATTAAGGCATCTTTTCGTCCTTGCCTCACTTGCTTATCTAGGACTTGAAAGAACGTCGGCATAGAATCTTTGCTTAATTCTTTCATCATATCCGCGTGAATTTGTTTGGCATGATTCGTGTTCGACCATTGCGAAAGGCTTTTTCTGGAAATGCCCCACTCCCTCGCTACGTCCTCTTGTTTCGCCCCGTCTAGTTGTTTCTTAAACCAATCCTCTACAATCGCTACCCTTCTAGCGTCCAATCTAGTGTCCTTCCTCATTGTTGTTGTTCCTCCTTTTGTTGTCTTTCGTAGTCCTCAATCAATAATGTAATAGCTATAACATGAGAATCACTTACGCCTAATTCACGTAATGCACGTAGGATACGAAAATGATTCTTATAAGACATTGTTCTAATTTCTCTTTCAATCTGTGTTAGAAAATTGCGGTCAATATCTGCTAACTCTCCTAGTTTTGTAGCTGATAAGCCGTGAAGCATTCGAATGTGTCTGATTGTCTTTCCTCTTAATTTAAAATCTTTCAAAATGTAACCCCCCCCTAATAGTTTGATATTGTCTATTTGTGATTTAATTGATTGCTAATGTTACCCTTTATCCCAAAAGAAAGACCGACGGGTCACACAATAACCCGACGTTGTATATCTTTCTTTTCATCATCAGTCAGAAAAAGGAGAAAGGAGAGTTCACCATAAAACAATAAACAGAAAAAGTTTATGATAATAGGTTAGTGCGATTAAGCACCAACCAATGTTAGTTATGTTATCTGTATTCTTTAAGACCTTCTGTCCTATGAAAATACAAGTCTTTAATTAAATAAATTTTTAAGTGGTAATAGCTATTTAGTAGTATTCCTCTAGTCAAAATACGGGCTACTTTTACAAGTGTTTTATCAATATTTTTTAAAATACTTTTGTAGTCCCCTTCGTTCCCGTTCTTCGGGGGATAAATCGTTAATGTTAAACGAACTAACGGGGTATGCCGTCGTTAATTCGACTACCGTTAATATCGAATCTTTCTCCCCGACGATTTCTGCATAACGCTTGTCTAGTAAATTTCCCATTACTTTTGTCCTCCTTTAGTCTGTTTGTTTTCTTCCTCTGCTAACTTTTCAAGAATGTACAAAATCCCTTTGTTTACAATTTTATTTTCCAGTTCCTTTTTCTTCGCCTTTGTCGTTAGTCCGCTAGTATTTAAGAGTTCTTCTAATTTTTCTACTACTTCTTCATCTAATTCAAACGTTCGTTTTGTAGCTTCTTTATGCTTCGTCCACGATTC
Organism: Bacillus sp. RO1; assembly: GCF_012524115.1. Lineage (GTDB taxonomy): Bacteria > Bacillota > Bacilli > Bacillales > Bacillaceae_I > Sutcliffiella_A. The sequence goes on from NZ_JAAZWB010000075.1 coordinate 28,180, forward strand.
TTCATTCTTCGTTTTGACTAGCCACATATAGCCCGTGTTTTCTTCTTTTATCTTGTTTACGTGTTTGAATCCATTACCGTCGTAAATTACTTTTCTTCCTGTCTTTGAACAAACAAACTTGTCGCCCTCCTTTACCTTGCCTTCGTATGCTAGTGATAATAATTGTCCTCTGTTCATTTGATACCTCTCCTTTTGTATGTGTGATTGTGATTTACAAAATTACCGCCGTCCGCCCCCGTGCCATGCGTGTGTGTGCGGAACCTGGTTTTACTAACGTTCTTTTAACTTTTCTTTACAAACTTCCATAACGCCTTATAACGCTATAACGCTTTTACTTCTATTACTTAATCTTTTAGATTGTATATACAAAGATTTAATAGATTCTTTTTGTAAATAATAGAGGAAGTGGTTTTCTTCCTCGCGAAGCTATTTGATTCTTATTCTATGATTCTTATTCATTGATTCTTATTATTCCGTAAGTCTTGCATATACCTAACCGCAATTCTTGCGTATGGCTTATTACATTATTTGCGGTAGGCTTCTTCCAGACACAAAGGTTGTGCTTTGGCTTACCCTAATAAAGCTTTTATTGCCTTCTCTCGTTCGTTCTCTTCCTTTTGTTCGGGCTTCTTTAGAATGGGTTCAATCTTCTCAATCTCTCCGCCTTCAAACTTTGTTATTTGTGAGATAGGATGAAGGACATATACATAGTTATAGTGTCCCGAATCTGTGCGATACTTCTTAGCCGTTAAAATAGGCTTACCGTTTATTCGTAAATCTAATAGTTCCTTAATGTTTTTGTGAATCGTTCTTTCAGATATTCCCGTTCTATCCGCTAATTGCTTTTGTGTTGGGTATGCTACACCCTTTTCGTCCATATACGAAGCTAGTCCCATAAGTGTAGCCGTCTTACTCGCCCCCAATAGGTTAGCTAGTCCACTCGTATAAAACGATAGGTGTACTTTGTGGAACATTGTTTCTGGTGTCCATTGTTGTTTACTCTCTTGTTGTTTCATTGTGAATCTCTCCTTGTGTATGATTTATTTAGAACGGGTGATGAATCCGCCCTAAAAAAGTTTGTATATACGTCCCTTCTAATGGGGTACTTATACAAGTGTTTTATTTGTGACAAAATAGTGAACCCTTATTCTCAACTAAACTCTCTACTTCTAGTGTGGGTAAACGGGTGTGTATTGTGACATACCTAGACTTTCCAATTGACGTTAAGCCTTACGGGGATAAGGGATAGAGAAATTTAAAAAGTTACAATCTGAGGTTTGAAAAATTGCAGAAAAATTTTTATAGCGATATTGGGGAAATGGATAAATGAAAATCTTGGGTAGGGGGGTAGTGAGTGACTTTCCGAGGTCTGAAAATTGATTACGTATATCTCGATAGGTTGTTGTGGGAATCCCTGTACTGCCTCCCCCCTGCCGTACCCCCTCTTGTTGAATAATATTTTTCAACTTTATATATTTATATCCGTCTATTGTTCACCGTCTAAAAGTTTTCCCTTTTGTACACGGAATAAATAGACGGTATTCTCTATGAAAATAACCCTTCACATCATCTAGAAGTTAGTCTAAAATATGATGTATAGAAGTTCTAAGACATTTATACGGAGGTAATTACATTGGTGGTTATTGGATATGCAAGAGTAAGTACGGTAGAACAGTCGTTAGATATTCAAGTAGAACAATTAGAAAAGTACGGGGTAGAAAAGATATATAAGGAGAAACAAAGCGGTGGTTCTGCTGACCGTGAAGAACTACATAAAGTATTGGATTATCTACGTGAAGGGGATACGCTTGTAGTGTACAAGATAGACCGTCTAGCCCGTTCTATTATGGACTTAACAAAGATAGCTACAGGGCTACATGAACGCGGTATATCGTTAGTATTCATTAAAGAGAATATAGACTTCTCTACAAGTACGGGACGGTTAATGTTCAATATGCTTGGTTCTATTGCAGAATTTGAACGTGATTTAATCAATGAGAGAACGGCGGAGGGACGGGCAAAAGCAAAGGCGAAGGGTACTCATATGGGAAGGAAGGGAAAGCCGTCTAAGGACGTAGAAAGGGCGGTAAAGCTATTTCGTGAAAGGCACGATAATAATTTAAGTGTTAATGAGATTGTAAAACTTACGGGTGTCCCACGGGCTACAATCTATCTGAAACATAAAGAATTATCATTGTAGGAATTACATTGTAAGGTGTACTAGATAGACGTTAGGATTCTTGTCCTCGCGTTTTTATTTCTGCCTTCTGGTGGTGTTTTATCTGCTTTAAATGGAGGATATAATGACAGTTAAAATGAACAATTTTTGGTAACTATGAAAGCCGTGTGTACAAATAAAATAACCCCCGATTGTACATGTATAAAGGGGTTTCCTTAACACGTAACAAAAGGAGGTTTATGGAAATGATACGCTTGGGGCGTGTTTTATGTATATTATAGATACGTCATCTTTATAAAGCTTTTTGTTCCAGTTTGTAAATTCGCCTTTCTAATTCGAGGTACTTATGATAATAGAAGTTTGCTTTTTCTACTTTTACCACCGCCTCCTTATCCCGTTCTTCTTTATTCATTAAGTTATGCAGGCTTTCCTCTAAGTTATCAATACGGCTATTTATCTCTTGTTCTAGTCGTTCAATTGCAAGTAATATCTTTTCTTCATTCATTTACAACTCTCCTAGAATGTTATTTGTATAACACCGAACAACCCTAACACACCTACAATTGTGCCTAAAATGGCATTAACTATAACCCCGACTTTTACTGACATCATTAGATATTTATAGAACATTGTATCTTCCTCCCCCTTTTAAAGTTTTACCTTGCCCGTTACTTGGTAATGGAGTTTCTTTATGTATACCTCTTTTCCTTGCATTGTCAGTTCGGTAAAAGTAGCCAACATTTGAAAAAATGGTGTTGTATCGTATTTACCGCCTTTCGTTTTCTTAATTAAACCAGATTCAAGTAAATCCTCGAGAGATTCTTCAAAAGCTTCTACACTTTTTCCTAATTGTCTTGCTATTTGGTTCTTGTCTTTAGGCGTTAATTTGACTTCTTTTTTCACTTTAATTACTTTCCCCTCTCTACTAACTAATGTTTATAATATATTAAACTATTTTAGATTTGTCAATTATTACCAATAACCGTAATACGGGTTCACGTAATCTTAAATTCGGTAGTTTTGGACTATTCTTTATGGTAATATTATCCTAAGAGGTTATTCAATAAAGTTACTTACATATTTCAGATGTCTATCCTACTAGAGTTTTAATGAATGAATAATTTCACGTTACAAGTCATAGGAGGAATACAAATGAAAATTGAAGGTATTGTAATCCCAGGAACTAAGGGGCGGTATGGAAGGGCGAAAATAACAGTTCATGTTATGTATCATGGATTTAATGGCTATAGCGAAGAGTATAAGGCGTTTGCTTGGTCAAAGCATGGCTTATTTATTGAGGACGGTCATACACCGCAGAAAGCAATTAAAAAAGCAGAAAAGAAAGCTGTCATCTATCAGAATTTAATCATAGAAGAACGGAAGAGTATGAAAATAACAAAAAGAACCTTGTATAAACTTTAGGTTCTTTTTGTTTTTAAACATTTACTTTTAGTAGTACCTTCTTCTGTAATACCCCCTATAATTACTTCTTCTTTTTTTATATCCATAATTCACATGGATATGGACATCTTCTTCTATAATGTGTTTACATTTACAATGTTTAGTCACTTTGCCATTCTCAATTCTACATTGATTCATCTCACCACAATTAATGCAAATTAGGTTTATGTAGTCCGCAGAACCTTCTGCGTTATATATTTTATTTACTAAAATCATTAATTTATTTATATCTATTAATTCTAATTTACCTTTAAAATTTTTTGCGTATTCATGGGCGGCCTCTGAATACTTTCCAGTATTAATAAAGTATCCATAATCTACATTATCAGAGACCATAGCACCAACAAATTTTTGTATGTCTGGACGCCCTATTGTTGACTTTTTATATAACTTACACTCTACGTAATATTTCTTCCCATCTTTCCACATAACAATATCCTTTCCTCCATCATTTGTTGGAGGAGAAACTTCAACATTTTCAAAACCAAATTTAGAAAACAAGTCACCAACGTAATGTTCAAATTGGGAAGGTTTAAATTTTCTTATATTTGCTTCATTACTTAAATAAACTTCTCTTATCCTTGCAATTTCTGAATCCTTTTGTTCACGTGCCATAATAATTATCTTATTTTTTTTAATTTGTAGTTGTGTACTATTGTGAGAATCTACTATACACTCAAAACAAATTTTTAAATTACTCCCTCCTATAATTCCATGAGAACATTTGTAAGATAACCCCTTTTGTATCAGTAGTCTAATTCTTTTCAAAATACCCTCATACTTTTCTAACATTAATGAACCTTCATAATCTAGTGTGTGACTACAATTACCACATTTATATCCTTTAATATTTGCTTTATTTATAGATTTAATGCCCTCTTTGTTTAGTGATAACTTATTCTGGCTATAACAGTTTGGACAATATATTAAATAATTTCCTTTTTTCTCATCAGTAATTTTAATCCCCCATTTAAAATAATAATAGTTGTATTCTTATTGATAACTACTATATACATCAATAAAGTTAATAAATACCTTCTTTTAGTTACGTTGGAATTTTGATTCTCCCTAAATTCCTTTGGTATTGGTAGGTATGAAATAAAAAGTTTGCTACGGTTTTGGCAGAATTAACTACAAGTAAAGCATGGTGCAAACTAGGGACAACTTTTCTAGGGTGCATATCCCCGCTAATATTCCTAGCTTCATTTAAACCGTGTACCACCTGTATTAACCCGCTTAACACTTGTTTTAATGGCTTATCAAGTTCTTTATTACTAGGGTCTAAATTCAAGTGGATACGGACTTCTTTAAATAATTCGGTTATCGGTGGTTTAGTATCGAGTTCTTTTCCCTCAATATTAAAGATAATCTCTTTAAAAACACCTTCAATTAATGACCTAGCCGAAGTCAATGCACCAGAGTAATCTCCTGTATTAATTCTATCTTCACACTTCGCTATATCTTCTAAAATATGCTTATAGCTTAATTCTTTTGGTACGTCAGATTCTATATGAATGATTTGAACTTCTATGTTTTCCATTTCTACAATATCAATAAATTTATTAAACTGATTTGATATATAACCCAAATTTTCTCCATAATGAGAGTTGTAATCACTTGCTAAAAAAAGAATAAATTCTTCTACACTTCTACATTCTTTAAAAATTTGTGGTATTTCCATTTCATGTTCTTTACCCAGTTTCATAATAATCAACCTCGACTGTTTATAATCGTCGTCAGTCAAGAAAATATTAAAATCATCAAGGTGGTAGTTATTATTCTCCATATATTCATCGTAGGTTTTTCTTAACCCATATTTGCAATTCTCTAATAGTGAAGCAGTGGAATTAATCATTATACCCCTCCCGTTTTTATGTTATTTATATTTTACAATATTTTATAGAATAAGAATATTAATACTATTACAATATTTTCTACTTTTTTTGTAAGGATTAATAGTTTGTCGAACTGTGCTTGCGTTCTTTGCCACGGTAGGTATAGATTATTACTGATATTACTGCTTACTACATTTAAGTTAACTCTCAATAATTACACCTTATAAAAAAATTCATATGTATGAAAGAAGCAGAGGGTTTAATACAGAATTTTTCAAGGGGAAAGGGTGAGGTATATAATAAAAAAATCCCTGCACAAAGTTTACTTTATGCAGGGATTAGCGAATGTTGGTTATTTTCTTTTTGAAAAATGTTCTGTGTAAACAGGACGATGAGGATTCCTTGAACGAGGTTGGCCCAGAATTTCCGACCACATAACCCCTTCCACCACTCTGTTTGGCTTTATGCGGTGACGGGAAGAAACTACTTTCCCTTCTGAAAGCTGTAGCTCCTGTTTTAGAATCGGACTGTCTTTGGAGATTTCTTGTCCTTTTATCGACAACTCCTTAACTTCGTCTTTCATCTGATTCTGAATGGAGGTAACCTGTTCTTTCTTTTTTTCTACCTTCTCCAGATAAGGGTTCACTTTTTCCCGGATTTTTTGCTCCAGTTCTTCAAGTTTCCCTTCTCCAAAGATATCTATATCCCAATCGAAACGGGGCTTTTCTTCTTTTTTTGGAGATGGTGCACTTTCACGCCGATAATCTTCATAGTCTTCTTGCCTTTGAGGTGCCTGTGTGGCAGTTTGCTGTCGCTGGCGTTGCTTTTGCCTCTGTCGCTGTTGCTCTTCTTGTTTTCCACCTTTAAAAAGGGTGGAGAAGATACCAAGCAACACAAATATTAGCCAAGGAGCCTGCTGAAGAATATCAAAAATCCATTCCATTTTCACATCATCCTCCCTTCCTTAAAAGGAGTTACAGGAAAAGCGTCCATTCTTCTCCTGCTTCATCTTTTCTTGCTTATTTTTCACCGTCTTCTGGCTGATCTGTCAGCTTGCCGATAGAATCTCTCATATCCGTATCAGCGGTAATATTCTTGATATTCATATAATCCATTACTCCTATGTTACCGGAACGTAATGCTTCTGCCATTGCAAGTGGTACTTCTGCTTCTGCTTCCACAACTTTCGCACGCATTTCCTCTACGCGGGCGCGCATTTCTTGTTCTTGTGCAACTGCCATCGCACGTCGTTCTTCTGCTTTTGCTTGTGCAATTTTCTTATCCGCTTCTGCTTGGTCAGTTTGTAATTCTGCTCCAATGTTTTTCCCGATATCAATGTCAGCAATATCAATGGAAAGAATCTCAAATGCAGTACCTGCATCCAAACCTTTTGATAAAACCGTTTGTGAAATCATATCAGGATTCTCAAGTACTTTCTTATGATCTGATGCAGAACCAATTGTACTTACGATACCTTCACCAACACGAGCAATAACTGTTTCTTCACCAGCACCACCGACAAGACGTTCGATGTTGGCACGAACAGTGATACGAGCTTTTGCTTTCACTTCAATCCCGTCCATCGCCACACCGGCAATGAATGGTGTCTCAATTACTTTCGGATTAACGGACATCTGAACCGCTTCTAAAACGTCACGGCCTGCAAGGTCAATCGCAGCTGCACGTTCAAATGTTAATTCAATGTTTGCACGTTGAGCCGCGATAAGTGCGTTTACTACACGGTCAACATTACCACCAGCTAAGTAGTGACTCTCTAATTGATTCGTTGAAACTGCTAAACCTGCTTTATGTGCTTTAATGAGTGGGTTAATTACACGACTTGGAATAACACGTCTTAATCTCATCCCTACAAGCGTGAAAATACTTACTCTAACTCCTGCTGCTAATGCGGAAATCCATAGCATGACTGGCACAAATGTAAGTAAAACAGATAAAAAGATAATCCCAAGAACAACTGCTAACAAAATAATTAAAGTACCTGGATCCATAATAAAATTCCTCCTAAATATTATTCAACAGAATGGATTTCCCGTACGACAATACGAGAGCCTTCCGCTTTTACAATCGTTACTTTTTTGTTTGCTCCGATAAAGTTACCTTCTGTAACCACATCAATTCTTTCGTCGTTAATCACGGCAGTCCCTGAAGGCCTTAACGGAGTTAATGTTACCCCTTGCTGTCCTACCAATTCAATTCTAGATACATTTGAAACATATCCTTGCTCGGTATTGGTAGAATCACGGAGTATGATCCGGTCAAACAAACGGATCTTCTTGCCAAATACCGTAAACAACAATACCATCGCAATAATTGTAACAAGCATAGCAATCAATAAGGATAACCCCATCCCTGCAATATCATCTGTTGCCAAAAAGAAACTTGTCACCACCGCCCCAAGGCCAAGTATACCAAGTATCCCTCCCGGCACAAAGAGCTCTAACACAATGAGCACGACTCCTACCACAAATAGGATAATCGTTTCCATTCCAGCAAGCCCAGCTACCATATGTCCGTAAAAGAACAACAGCAAGGCGCTAATTCCCATCGCACCAGGTATCCCAAATCCTGGGGAGTATAGTTCAAGTACCAACCCTAGTGAACCTATTGATAAGAGAATTGGAACAACAACCGGATTGGTTAAAAACCTAGCCACATTTTCAGCAAATGTAACTTCTGAGGTAACAACCTCTGCATTTTCATAGCCTAATTCACTCAGTAATGCATCCAGATCGGCTACGGTCCCTTCTGAATACTCAACTTCGAGTGCAGAAGATGCCCCAAGAGTAACTAAATCTCCTTTAGGTGCTCCAACTTCAGGAAGATCTAAATCTTTGTCCGCCATCCCAAGTGCGTACTTAGGATCACGCCCATTTGATTCCGCAGCATTTTGCATTTCTCTTAACCAAAAAGATTGAGCTTTATCCTCTGCTGCATTTCCATCTCCCGTAATAACAGCCGCCGCTCCCATGGAGGCATTTGGCGTCATATAGATTTGGTCAGCGTACAAAGCCAAATAAGCTCCTGCAGACAACGCCTGACTGTTGACAAAGGCAACTGTCGGAATAGATGTCCCTTCGAATTTATTTGCTATTTCAGTTGCAGCATCCACTAATCCACCCGGTGTGTGGATATCAAAAACTATTAAGTCCGCTCCATCTTCCTCAGCAGTTTGGATGGACCTGTTAATAAATGACAAAAGACCCTTTTCAACTGTGCCATTTACCGGTATAACATGGACCAGCTTCTCGGCACTGCTTGTGTGTGATGGCAAAAGCGGTAATGCCGATAAAATAAGTGCTAGAACAAAAGCGCTAACATAACTAATACGAAGAACTTTTTTCATCGTGTCCTCCTCTCCAAAACCTATTCATTTTATAATCACCGTAACCAGTATGTAATACGCATGATAAACCTCAAAGTTTCACGATGTTGAGTTTTTTTATAAGTAAATTTTAAAGTGTGGCGGTTGTGTGAACAAAATGAAGAAAGAATGGTAGGGTCAACTTGCTTGCTTAAAAAATAGCACCTTACATAGGTAAGGTGCTATTTTGGGTTTTTATGAAAGATGTTGTTGTACAAGTTTGTTAACAAGGCTACCGTCCGCTTTGCCTTTAACTTTAGGCATAAGTGCTCCCATTACTTTGCCCATGTCAGCTTTCGAAGTAGCGTTCACATCAGCAATCGTCTGTTGGACGATTGCTGAAAGTTCGTCTTCTGATAACTGCTCAGGCATATAATGTTCAACTATTGCAATTTCACCCTGTAATTTATGAACCAAGTCTTCACGACCGGCTTTATCAAATTCTTGGAGGGAGTCTTTACGTTGCTTTAATTCACGAGACAATACGGTAAGTTCTTCCTCTTCAGATAAGTCTCTGCCGTGCTTGATCGATTCGTTTTGAATCGAAGACTTAACCATTCGGAGTACGGAAAGCTTCTCTTTGTCCTTATCCTTCATAGCTTGCTTAATATCGGTATTTAAACGCTCGAGAAGACTCATTCTTACACCCTCTTGTTAAAATTTACGCTTTCTAGCAGCTTCAGACTTCTTCTTACGTCTTACGCTTGGTTTTTCATAGAATTCACGCTTTCTTGCTTCTTGCAACGTTCCTGTCTTTGAAACTGAACGTTTGAAACGGCGAAGAGCATCTTCAAGCGATTCGTTTTTACGAACAACTGTTTTTGACATTCTAATTCCCTCCCTCCAGAACAACCACTAACATTTTCAGAAAAAACATGATCCCATAAATGCAAAAAAGCATGTATAGAACATGTACTTACCAATTATAATATATTCACTATTGCTGGTCAACAATTATAAGGAAATGCTTTGAAACAATCTTCCTTAACTATTATTTCGGTATAAGTTTATGACCTTGGAATCCTGATTTGCCAGCATGTATTGGGATCTCCCCAGATATAGGGGGATGGATAGTTTTTCCCAGTTCGGCAGTCCATTTTCCGCAAATAAGGCTTTATCCTTGTAAAACCCTGTGATTTCTCCTACAAACCAATCATGATCCCCATACGTCTGCTGGTCCATCATTTTGCACTCATAAGCAATATACGCCTCTTTTAAGATAGGTGCGGAAACTGTTTTTCCTTGTTCATAGTCTATATTAAGTACTTTAAATTTATTGTGCTCTTTTCCTGTAAGCATACCAGACTGCTGTATATAATGAGCGAATTTTTCAGGTACAAAGTTTATCGCGAACTCTTTAGAGTTTTCAATTAGGTGATGCGTATATCTTTCCTTTGCAATGGCGACCCCATAGATGGGCGGTTCATATGATATGTAGCTATGCCAACCTGCAGCCATGATATTCTGTTCACCGTTCCATTCAGCTGTTACCAGAGCAACCATGCCTGGGTAGCTATGCATGACGGTATTTGTCGTCCACTCCCTCATGTTTGTGATCTCCCCTTTTCTTTTCTTACTTGTCATTCTTGTCCACCACTCGCATATATTGAGATAGAGGTGATGGGCTTGTTTTCTATTATAACGTTATTAGCTGTTTATTTAGCGATATTTTTAATTGGCATGACCGTTATGAGGTCAGGTTTGCTTCAATTATCCGAGGAGAGGACAAAAGGGTACCTCACCAGATTCACAGATATGCCTTGGAAAGGTTTGTTGATCGGGATATTGATTACAGGCTTGTTGCAGAGCAGTTCTGCTGTAATGGTCATCACTGTAGGATTAGTGGCCGCCGGTTATCTTACCTTTTACCAATCCATCGGCATCATGCTCGGAAGCAATATCGGTTCGACTTTTATTACCGAGCTCATTACTATAGATATATCACAGCTGATTTTCCCCATGCTTATTATCGGATTCCTATTTTTATTTTCTAAAAAGAAATTACCTTTCAGTTTTGGATCAAGCTTGTTCGGGCTTGGATGTTTGTTTGTGGCGATGAATGGATTTGAATCCCTGGCTATACCTTTGGCAGGGTTTCCGTCTGTTCAGGATATGCTTGCGATGACAAATGATCACCATCTATTTGGTGTAGGAATCGGGACACTGCTTACAGCCATCATCCAATCAAGCTCGGCTACGACCGGGATTAGTATGAGCTTTTTAAATAATGACCTGTTATCTCTTCCTGCAGGAATAGCGATTATGCTTGGGGCTAATATTGGAACTTGTGTGACTGCTTATTTGGCTAGCATTGGTTCTATTCGGGAAGCAAAGTTAACGGCGTATGCGCATATATGGTTGAATGTGATTGGGGTTGCGGTGTTTTTCCCTTTGATTCCTTGGTTGGGTGGGTTGGTGTCCATGCTTGCTTCTAGTGCAGATGTTCAGTTGGCTCACTCGAGTTTGATTTTTAATGTGATAAGTTCTGCTTTGGCATTGCCGTTTGTGCGGCCTTTTGCACGGTTTGTGGAAAGTTTGCATGGTTGACTGTTTGGTGGGGCTGGTGGTTGTTGAGGCAATTGGAGGCCGTTCTCTACGACCGTTTGCAGGGATTTGTTGCCTATTTGAGCTTAGAGAGGTGTTCTCTTAATCAAACTTAGTAGCTGTTCGGGCCTATAGGTTCCTTTTATTCCCTCCTAAACAGCCATTCCCAAAGGTATGTAACTCCTAGCAAATTGATCAACCAGAGTAAAATCGCTAACGCGACCTAAAACCCCGCCCCAAGTAAGACTTTAATCTCTTGGGACGTTTCTCGCTTTTCGCATTGCTTTGAAATATTTGCCTTGTACGGCTCTTTCCTTTGCGCTTCATCTTTGACAATTTCAATGAAATTTCATTGTCACTGTGGTCTTCATATTGGTGATAAGGACCTCTCTCCTCCTTTTTCCTCGTCACTAAGGTCTTCATAACGGCGATGAGGACCTCTCTCCTTCTTTTTTCTCGTCACGGAGGTCTTCATAACGGCGATGAGAACCTCTCTCTTCCTTTCTTCTCGTCACTAAGGTCTTCATAACGGGGATGAGGACCTTTCTCTTCCTTTTTTCTCATTACTGAGGTCTTCATATCGGTGATGAAGACTTCTCTACTCTTCTTTCTTCGCCACTGAGGTCTTCATCACACCCATGAGGACTTCTCTCCTCCTTTCTCCTCATTACTGAGGTCTTCATATCGGTGATGAAGACTTCTCTACTCTTCTTTCTTCGTCACTGAGGTCTTCATCACGCCGATGAGGACCTCCCTCCTACTTTCTCCTCGTCACTGAGGTCTTCATAACGGCGATGAGGACCTCTCTCTTCCTTTCTCCTCGTCACTAAGGTCTTCATAACGGCGATGAGGACCTCCCTCCTACTTTCTCTTCGTCACTGAGGTCTTCATCACGCCGATGAGGACCTCTCTCCTACTTTCTCCTCGTCACTGAGGTCTTCATCTCATTGAACAAAAATGACTCTGAAGACAATTCCAACATTCCATAATTTTATAATTTCTTAAACACTAAAAAACACTCCCTCAAGCAAAATTTGCTCAAGAGAGTGCTTTTCACACATCTTAGTAATCCGTATCAGCTGTTAATCCTTTAACAATAGCAATACCAGAGCTTGCTCCTATACGTGTAGCTCCAGCTGCGATCATTTCTTCCGCACCTTTCGCATCACGTACACCACCGGAAGCTTTTACTCCGATTTCAGGGCCTACAGTTTGTCTCATAAGAGCGATGTCTGCAACAGTTGCTCCTCCTGTAGAGAAACCAGTGGAAGTTTTCACATAGTCAGCTCCAGCTTTTACAGCCAATTGGCATGCTCTTACTTTTTCTTCGTTTGTTAGCAGGCATGTTTCAATGATGACTTTAGTCAAAGCGCGACCTTTGGCAGCTTCTACTACTGCACGGATGTCTCTTTCTACTAGCTCATCGTCACCGTCTTTAAGTGCGCTGATGTTGATAACCATGTCCACTTCAGTGGCACCGTTGTCAATAGCGTTAGTTGTTTCGAATGCTTTCACTTCTGGAGTGTTTGCTCCTAGAGGGAACCCAATTACTGTACAAACTTTAACATTGCTTCCTTCTAAAAGTTCTGCAGATGTTTTTACCCAAGTTGGGTTAACACAGACAGATGCAAAGTTGTATTCTCTCGCTTCTTGGCAAAGTACTTCTACTTGTTCTTTTTTTGTATCGGCTTTCAATAATGTATGATCAATCATTTCTCCAATGTTTGTATGCATGTTCATACTCCTTTCAAGTTAAGAGGTCTGACCTCTAACATCATAACATGTTTCAATTATTTTGGCGAGTACAATGTTAGTATTGCCTGCAACTTTTTCTTCACGACAAAAAAGTGACTCCATAATAATGGAATCACTCTCTATATTTTCTTATGAACTGAGACGAATATTTTCTTCTTCAAGTCGTGGCGCATCTTCAAGGACGCGAACGAATTGCCCCTCGTTGTAAGGATATCCAGCTTTTACAATTTTTACTTTTACAAGCTTTCCGACCATTTCTTCCGTGGCAGGGAAAACAACCTTTAGATAGTTGTCTGTGTAGCCAACATATAAGCCTTGATCTGGTGCTTCCTTGTAGATTTCTTCCGGAATGACCTCTAACACTTCGTCTTCAAAAGTGGAAGCATATTCTTTCGCCAGTTGATCAGAAAGTGCAATTAAGCGGTGAACTCGCTCATTTTTCACTTCTTCATCTACTTGGTCCGTCATTCTTGCTGCTGGTGTTCCTGTACGCTTGGAATATGGGAATACATGCAGTTCAGAGAATTTATGCTCTTTAATGAAATTGTACGTTTCCATGAACTCTTCTTCTGTTTCACCAGGGAAACCAACAATTACATCGGATGTAATCGCAAGTCCAGGTAAAGCTTCCTTCAATCGGTCCAAACGCTCTGCGAAGAATTCCATCGTATATTTACGACGCATTCTTTTTAACACAGTATTAGACGCTGATTGAATTGGTATATGAAGGTGGCGTACAATTTTTTCAGAATTGTTCAGAACTTCGATTACTTCGTCGGTAATTTGGCTTGCTTCAATGGAGGAGATGCGTATACGCTTTAAGCCTTCCACTTTTTCATCCAATTCACGAAGAAGCATGGCAAAGTTATAATCTTTCATGTCTTCCCCGTAACCGCCTGTGTGAATTCCAGTCAAAACGATTTCCTTATATCCTGCATCTACCAATTGCTGTGCTTGTGTAACAACCTCTTGCGGGTCACGGGAACGCATAAGTCCGCGAGCCCAAGGAATGATACAGAATGTACAGAAATTATTACAACCTTCCTGAATCTTCAAGGAAGCACGTGTACGGTCAGTAAATGCCGGCACGTCCAACTCTTCATAGACACGAGCCTTCATAATGTTGCCGACGCCATTGATTGGTTGACGCTCTTGTTTGAACTGCTCAATGTAATCAAGCATTTTCACACGGTCTTGCGTTCCCACGACTACGTCTACTCCAGGAATAGCCATAATTTCTGCAGGTGATGTTTGTGCGTAACATCCAGTTACACAGATAACAGCATCAGGATTTTTACGGATGGCACGACGGATCACCTGACGACTTTTTTTGTCTCCAGTATTTGTAACGGTACAGGTATTGATGACATACACATCTGCCGTACCCTCAAATTCTGTACGTTCATAATTATTTGCTTTGAAAAGCTGCCAGATAGCTTCTGTTTCATAATGGTTCACTTTACACCCTAGTGTGTGAAAGGCAACAGTTGGCATGTTTTCCACCTCACATTAATTCAAAATGATACGAAATTGCGGCAAGCGCATAAAGCGGAGCCGTTTCCGTTCTCGTTCTTAATATTCTTGGCCCGAGCGCGCAAGGAACAAATCCATGCTCCATCAGTTTATCAATTTCTTTATCAGTAAGGCCCCCTTCAGGTCCAAACACACAAAGAATTGATTCGCCGTGTTGCAAGCTTTTTAAAATGTTCGCAAAAGAGGAACGCTCCCCTTCTTTTGCACTCTCTTCATAGGCAACCATTTTATAAGTATAGTCTTTACTTTTCTCTAAAAGTTGAGCTAAAGAAGCAGGTTCCTCAACCACAGGCACCATGGAACGATGAGACTGTTCAGCCGCTTCCTTTGAGATCTTGTTCCAGCGTTCTACTTTCTTTTTGCCCTTCTTTTCGTCCCACTTCACAATAGAACGAGCAGCATTAAAAGGGATAAACGATTCTGCTCCGAGTTCTGTTCCCTTTTGTATCACTAGCTCCAATTTATCCCCTTTAGGCAGCCCGTTCGCAATCGTAACACGAACCGGTATTTCCGTTTCAGCCTTTATCCATTCTACAATATCTGTTACTACCATATCATTGGTAATTTCAGCAATTTTACAAAGGGCCGTCTGCCTGGTTTTCGAACAGCTACATAGTATTTGATCGTCCACGTTCATCCTCATAACCCGTGTTATATGATGTACATCTTCCCCTGTTATGGTAATAGATGTTTCATCTATTTGATTAGAGTTAACAAAATAACGTTGCACAATCTTCACCCTCGCTTATTCTTCTTTTTTCGCGATAAATGCGACCCAATCTTCCATCATCATCGTTTCTTGGATTTTAAAACCTGACTTAATAAGGGCATCTTTCACTTCTTGCTTTTTCATACTGATAATTCCGGAAGAAATAAATGTCCCACCGTTTTCCAATACGTGGTAAACATCATCCGTGAAACGGACAATAACCTCTGCCAAAATATTAGCAACAACCACGTCAACTGGGCCTTCTACATTTTTAAGCAAGTTATTCTGTTTCACCGTCACTGTTGGATGCACTTTGTTCAACTTGATATTAAGTTTAGCAGACTCCACTGCTACATCATCCAGATCCAGAGCAAGTACTTCCTTTGCATCAAGCATGGCTGCTGCAATACTTAACACTCCAGAACCCGTACCTACATCAATGACTTTATCTTGAGGTTTGACCGTTCTTTCTATCGCTTGGATGCAGAGTACCGTTGTTGGGTGGGTACCCGTTCCAAACGCCATTCCCGGATCAAGCTCAATGATTTTCTCATCAGAGCTGACTGGCTCATAGGTTTCCCAAGTAGGGACGATTGTGAACTTCTCAGAAATTTTCACTGGATTGTAGTACTTTTTCCACGCGGTAGCCCATTCTTCTTCATTCACTTCACTGATGGAAATGTTGTTCAATCCAAGATCAATATCATAGACCAAAAGGTTATTGATTGCATCCTTTATACCTTCCACTGTTTCACCTAAAAAGCTGTTTACAGGCAGGTACGCTTTCATTACAACGCCTTCTTCAGGGTAATCATCTGGATTGAGTTGGTATATCTCTCCGAATTGATCTTCTCTTTCTTTAGTAAGTTCGAATGGATCCTCTATGACCACCCCGCTTGCACCTGCTTCGTGAAGAATATGGGATATAGGTTCCACTGCCTCATTTGTTGTATGGATACTAATTTCTGACCATTTCATACATACCAACTCCAATCCTAGCTTAATGAAAGCTATTGATACTTTTTATTCACCTTTTAGAACACGTTTCACTTTTGAGAAAAAGCTATCTTCTTGTTCGTCCGGAGCTTGCCCGCTTGTTTCGGCAAATTCACGGATTAATTGTTTTTGTTTTTCTGAAAGTTTTGTAGGGGTGACCACTCTAATCTTGATATGTTGATCCCCTTGACCATAGCCACGTACATTGGCAATTCCTTTGCCTTTTAGGCGGAAATTCGTGCCAGTTTGTGTTCCGGCCGGTACTTTCAGTTTCACTTTCCCGTGCAATGTTGGAACTTCTACCTCATCACCAAGTGCTGCTTGCGCAAAAGTAATAGGCATTTCACAATACACATCATCGCCGTCACGCTCAAAGAATTCATGTCTGCGAACATGGAAGACTACATACAAGTCCCCTGCAGGTCCACCGTTTACACCAGCTTCTCCTTTTCCTGCTACACGTAATTGTTGACCTTCGTCCACACCAGCAGGGATGTTGACTTTGATTTTATTGCGCTTTTTCACACGGCCTGCGCCATGGCATGTTGTACATTTGTTAGGGATGGATTTCCCGGAGCCGTTACATTTGGAACAAGTTCTTCTGTTAACGATTCGTCCAAATGGAGTGTTCTGCTCAACACTTTCCTGACCTGTTCCACGACATTGTGAACATGTTTCCACTTTCGTACCAGGTTTTGCACCTGTACCAGAACATGTATCACATGTTTCTTCCACAGGAATTTCAATAGTCGTTTCTTTTCCGAAGGCTGCTTCTTCAAAAGAAAGGGTCATTGTGTATTGTAGATCTGCCCCTTGTCTTGGAGCGTTAGGATCACGACGTCTTCTTCCTCCGCCTTGACCACCAAAAAACGTTTCAAAAATATCTTCAAAGCCAAAGCCTCCGTCAAATCCAGCGCCACCGCCAAAGCCTTGGTTAGGGTCTGTATGTCCAAATTGGTCATAGTGCGCTTTCTTTTGATCGTCGCTTAGTACTTCGTATGCTTCTTTGATTTCTTTGAATTTGTCCGCTGCATCGTCTGCTTTATTGATGTCCGGATGGTATTGTTTGGATAGCTTTCTGTAAGCTTTCTTTATTTCATCTTTCGACGCGCTTTTACTGACGCCAAGCACTTCATAGTAATCGCGTTTACTCATTAAATACCCACTCCCGTTTCATTCACATAAAGGTTATTGTATCACCTGAAAGAGGGAAAAAGCAATAAAAGTTATGTGCTTAACCCCTATCTGGTTAACTCCTTGGCACCTTCCGTTTCAGGTGGTCGCTTTCCGCGGGACGGTGCTTGAGCCTCCTCGGCAAGCCTGCGGGGTCTCAATCTACCGTTACTCCCCCGCAGGAGTCGACCACCTTCCACTCCAGGCACCAAGGGAAATTCTTATTTACATAAAAAGAAAGCCAAAGCCATGGCTTCGACTTTCTTTTTATCTTTATCAGAAAAGCCCTAGGACTTTATCTTACTTTTTATCGTCGTTTACTTCTTCGTATTCTGCATCGACTACGTTGTCGTCGTTGTTTGCAGCGCCTTCTGCACCTTCTGCTCCTTGAGCCGCTTGTTGTGCTTGTGCAGCTTGCTCATAAAGCTTCATGGAGATTTGTTGAACGATTTCTTGAAGAGCATCCTTTTTCGTGCGAATTTCTTCTAGGTCGCCTTTTTCGATCGCAGCTTTTAATTCTTCTTTAGCGTCTTCTGCTTTTTTCACTTCTGCTTCTTCCACTTTACCTTCTACTTCTTTAAGTGTTTTTTCAGTTGTGAAAACAAGCTGATCTGCTTCGTTGCGTAATTCTACTTCTTCTTTACGCTTTTTGTCTGCATCCGCATTCTCTTCCGCTTCTTGAACCATGCGGTTGATCTCTTCCTCGGATAGACCTGAAGAAGATTTGATAGTGATTGCTTGCTCTTTGTTTGTACCAAGATCTTTTGCACGAACGTTAACGATACCGTTTTTGTCGATGTCAAAAGAAACCTCGATTTGCGGTACACCACGAGGTGCTGGAGGGATATCTGTCAATTGAAAACGACCTAATGTTTTGTTGTCGCTTGCCATTGGACGCTCTCCTTGAAGTACGTGAATGTCTACTGCTGTTTGGTTGTCAGCTGCTGTAGAGAACACTTGAGACTTACTTGTAGGGATAGTCGTGTTTCTTTCAATAAGCTTTGTGAATACGCTGCCCATTGTTTCAATTCCTAAAGAAAGTGGTGTTACGTCAAGAAGTACTACGTCTTTTACGTCACCAGTCAGTACTCCACCTTGAATTGCTGCACCTAGTGCAACTACTTCATCCGGGTTAACCCCTTTGTGTGGGTCTTTACCAGTTTCTTTTTTGATTGCATCTTGTACGGCAGGGATACGAGTAGATCCACCTACAAGGATAACTTTGTCAAGTTCAGAAGCAGAGATTCCTGCATCTTGCAATGCTTGACGAACAGGACCCATTGTACGTTCTACAAGACCAGCAGTAAGATCATCAAATTTCGCACGGGACATGCTTACTTCTAAGTGAAGCGGTCCAGCTTCTCCAGCTGTGATGAATGGTAGAGAAATTTGTGTGCTTGTTACACCGGAAAGGTCTTTTTTCGCTTTTTCTGCTGCATCTTTCAAGCGTTGTAATGCCATTTTATCTTTAGAAAGGTCAATGCCGTTCTCTTTTTTGAATTCTGCTACAAGGTAGTCAATGATAACTTGGTCAAAGTCATCCCCACCAAGACGGTTGTCACCAGCTGTAGAACGTACTTCGAATACGCCATCTCCAAGCTCTAGTACAGAAACGTCGAACGTTCCGCCACCAAGGTCATAAACAAGGATTGTTTGATCTTCGTCCATTTTATCAAGACCGTATGCTAATGCTGCTGCAGTTGGCTCGTTGATGATACGTTCTACTTCAAGACCAGCGATTTTACCTGCATCCTTAGTTGCTTGACGCTCTGCATCATTGAAGTATGCAGGAACTGTGATAACAGCTTTTGTAACTGTTTCTCCAAGATATTCTTCTGCATAACCTTTTAAGTGTTGAAGGATGATCGCAGATACTTCTTGTGGAGAGTATTCTTTTCCTTCTACTTCCACTTTGTAGTCTGTACCCATGTGACGCTTAACAGACATGATTGTGTTAGGGTTTGTGATGGATTGGCGTTTTGCCACTTCCCCTACTTGGCGTTCGCCGTTTTTGAAAGCAACAACAGATGGAGTTGTTCTGTTACCTTCTGGATTTGGAATTACTTTTGGTTCGCCGCCTTCAAGCACAGCTACACATGAGTTTGTTGTACCTAAGTCAATACCGATGATTTTACTCATTTTGTTTTTCCTCCTATTGCAACTTACATTGATATGTAGTTATTTATATTTTAGATTATTGCTTTACTTTTACCATAGATGGGCGGATGACGCGGTCTTTGAGCTTATACCCTTTTTGGAACTCTTCCAAAACAGTGTTAGATTCCGCTTCTCCCTCTTCCACCTGCATGACTGCCTGGTGTAGGTGTGGATCAAAAGACTGTCCAACTGCTTCGATGGATTCTAATCCTTCTGATTTCAGTGCCTCGACTAACTGACGGTGCACCATTTCCATGCCTTGTAAAAATGTTTTGATTTTCTCATCCTCTGAATCGACTTTAAGCGCTCGCTCAAAGTTGTCTAGGGCAGGAAGTATATCTGTAACAAGATTTTGTGCACGATATTTCTGTGCAGCTTCTTGGTCAAGTCTCACACGACGACGGTAGTTATCAAAATCGGCTTGCAAGCGAAGTAGGCGATTTTCCGATTCTTCAAGCTTAGCTTCCAATTCGGAGATTTTTTGCTGTTCAGCAGAAACTTCTACTTCTTCCACTTTTTCCGTCGTTTCTTCCGTTGCTTCTGATGTTGCTTCTTCATTTTCAACTGTTGCTTGTTCGTTCTCGTTTACCAATGGTTTCACCTCCCTCAAAGTGTAAAAATCATGTTGTTTTTCCCATGGTGATAGGATGGAGCAGGAACTCCATCCTCTAACAATATTTCCATGCTCAGTCTTTTTGATACAGTTTATTGACCGCCTGTGAAAGGTCGGAACTAACAAGTTGCAAGAGACTGACGACACGGGAATATTCCATTCTGGTCGGACCGAGCAATGCGATGGTTCCTAGCTGTTCTGGTCCGATGGAATAACTAGCTGAAATAATGCTGCAGCCTTCCATACCAGGTATATTATTTTCGCTGCCTATCTTTATATGAATGCCAGCTTCTTTTGCACGAATATGCTGAGACAGGTCCTTGCCTTGGTCTATCAATAACATTAATGAACGAATTTTATTGATATCATTAAATTCGGGTTGGGCAAGCATGTTCGTCTTGCCGCCAAAAAACACCTTATCCTTTTCTTCCATGTAAAGAGTGGAACTCAAGGATTGCAGTATATTTTCGTAGTTTCCGATATGAGACCTTAAGAGGGTTGCCACTTCTTTATATAGCTTGTTGATAAGCTCTGAGAGGGGCACTCCGACTAGGCGTTCATTTAGGATGTTGACCATTTTTTGTATATCAGATGAGTCCATGGTGGCAGGAAACGAAAACATTCGATTTTCCACATGGCCAGTATCCGTTACAATGATGGCAACTGCCTGTTCTGCATTTATCGGGATGATTTGCAGGTTTTTAAGCCTGTGATCCCTTACACCCGGTCCAAGGACGATGGATGTGTACTTGGTCAGATCAGAAAGTATCTGCGCTGATTTTTGAACAGTTTTTTCTAGTTCATATATTTGCTCGCGAAAGATGGATTTAATTTCAAATACATCCCTCTTTGTGAGCCTTTCAGGAGAAAGCAGGTGATCGACATAATAGCGATACCCTTTTTCTGACGGAACTCTTCCTGAGGACGTATGTGTTTTTTCAATAAATCCTAATTCCTCCAAATCTGCCATCTCGTTTCGGATAGTGGCTGAACTGAACGAAATTTCCTCTTTCTTTGAGAGCGTTCTGGAGCCAACAGGTTGTGCAGATCGGATAAAGTCATCAATTATGACTTGCAATACTAACAACTGTCGTTCTGTAAGCACTCAGCATCACCTCTGTTAGCACTCCTATTCATCGAGTGCTAATTCTATAAATAAATTACCAAATACCTATTCACATGTCAATCAGATCGCACCAATAAAAGCTTGAAAAACTTCATTACCTAGAAATTTCCCTTTTCTCGTAAGGCGTATATGGTCATTTTCGTGTTCTAATAGGCCTTTTTTAAGATTTTCTTCAATGGGATCCTTAAAAATTGTCAGCAAATCTTCTTCAAATTTACGCTTGAATATGGAGCAAGAGACTCCCTTATTTTTCCTAAGCCCTAGGAACATTTCTTCTTCCATTTTCTCCGTTTTTGTTACCTTATGCTGATCCTTATACGGAAACCCCGTATCTTCTATAGAGTCCATGTACTTTTTCAACGGACCATGATTGGCAATTCTCACTCCATCTATATATCCGTGAGCACCTGCTCCAATTCCATAATAAGCTTGATTGTCCCAATACGTAATATTATGGTTGCTTTCATAACCCGTTTTAGCAAAGTTGGAGATTTCGTATTGCTGATAGCCGTTTTTCGACATCTCGTCCAGTAGCACTTCGTACATTTCCGCTTCTTCTTCTTGAGTTGGTAAAGGAAGTTTCCCTTTGTTCATTAAATTATAGAAAACAGTTTTGGGTTCAATAATCAAGGAATAAGCAGAATAATGCTCCATCTCTAAGGAAAAAGCAGTATGCAATGTTTCCTTGAAATCAGCCACTGTTTGATCCGGGAGACTGTAAATTAAATCGATGCTGATATTCTCAAAACCTGCTTGTCTGGCATGTTCGATGGATTTAAAAACATCCGCTTTTCTATGAGACCTCCCGATTCTTTTTAAAAGATCATCATTAAAGCTTTGAACGCCGAAACTGAGTCTGTTAACACCACCTTCTTTTAGGAGACGGAGTTTATCCAAAGATAGATCACCAGGGTTGGCTTCGAATGTGTATTCCATTTCTGGTTTCACCGGATAATGCCTTCGAACCGATTCTAGCAAGTATGCAAGTTGTTTTTCATTTAGTGCGGTAGGCGTTCCCCCTCCGACAAAAATCGTCTGGAGTCCTGTTGCTGGGTGTTTTTCTATCGTATTTTTCATTTCTGTATCCATATATGCCAAGTATTCATCAACCGGCTGGTTTTTTAGAAATACTTTGTTGAAATCACAATAGTGGCAAATATGTTCACAAAAAGGGATATGGATATAGGCTGATTTAATCATAAGATCACACTTTCGTTTGTTTACTTCGTACCTTTTAGCATAACACATATGACGCATGTATGAAAAAATACCGCAGAATGAGCTGCGGTATTTTTCTTATTATTTTTTGTTGGCATTGTCGTCCATTTTCAAGACAGCCATAAATGCTTCTTGCGGTACTTCTACGGAACCAACTTGCTTCATACGTTTTTTACCTTCTTTTTGCTTATCTAAAAGCTTACGTTTACGGGAGATATCTCCTCCGTAACATTTTGCAAGAACGTTTTTACGCATCGCTTTAATGTTTGACCTTGCAACAACTTTCTGACCAATTGTCGCTTGGATTGGCACTTCGAATTGCTGCCTTGGAATAAGTTCTTTTAGCTTCTCTACAATGATTTTCCCGCGTTCATAAGCAGAATCACGGTGAACGATAAAGGAAAGGGCATCAACCTTCTCAGCATTAAGCAGGATGTCCATTTTAACAAGATGTGAAGGTTTGTATCCAATTAGTTCATAATCAAATGATGCATAACCTTTTGTATTGGATTTCAACGCATCGAAGAAATCATAAACAATTTCTGCTAATGGAATTTCATAAATAACACTCACGCGAATATCATCAAGATACTGCATATCAATGAAGTTTCCGCGCTTCTCCTGGCACAACTCCATAACTGCACCTACGTAATCATTTGGTACCATGATCGTAGCTTTTACGTAAGGCTCTTCTACTCGATCGATTGTCTGAGGATCAGGCATGTTAGACGGGTTGTCCACACGCAATTCTTCCCCATCAGTTAAATGTACATGATAGATAACGGAAGGAGCTGTTGTAATCAAATCAATATTGAATTCACGCTCAATACGCTCCTGGATGATTTCCATATGAAGCAATCCAAGGAATCCACAACGGAAACCGAAGCCTAAAGCTTGGGAAGTTTCCGGTTCATATTGAAGAGCAGAATCATTCAATTCCAGTTTTTCAAGTGCTTCACGTAAGTCGTTGAATTTTGCTGAATCAATTGGATATAGTCCACAGAACACCATTGGATTTAATTTACGATAACCTGGGAGTGGTTCTGTCGCTCTATTTTTCGCATGTGTGATCGTATCACCAACACGAGTATCCCCAACATTTTTGATGGAGGCAGACAGGAAACCAACATCTCCGACTGTCAGTTCATCTAGCTGGACGGCTTTCGGAGTAAACACTCCAACCTCATTTACTTCAAATTCTTTTCCTGTAGCCATCATTCGGATTTTATCGCCGACCTTAACAGTTCCTTCCACAATACGGATGTATGCTACCACCCCGCGGTATGGATCAAATAGACTGTCAAAAATCAATGCTTTTAACGGGGCATCCGGATCACCTTGAGGGGCAGGGATTTTCTCCACTACTTGCTCTAGAATTTCACCAATTCCGATACCAGCTTTCGCACTTGCCAGAACTGCATCTGATGCATCAAGTCCGATAACATCCTCAATCTCTTGTCGCACTCTCTCTGGCTCGGCACTTGGAAGGTCAATTTTATTGATGACAGGCATAATCTCGAGTTCATTATCAAGTGCCAAATACACATTTGCTAATGTTTGAGCTTCAATTCCTTGTGCAGCATCCACAACAAGAACGGCTCCTTCACAGGCAGCCAAACTTCTGGAAACCTCATAAGTGAAATCGACGTGTCCAGGCGTATCAATAAGATGGAAAATATATTCTTCGCCATCGTTTGCTTTATATCGTAATTGAACGGCATTCAATTTAATCGTAATCCCGCGTTCACGTTCAAGGTCCATGGAATCAAGCAATTGATTCTTCATTTCCCTTTGTGTCAATGCAGACGTTTTTTCTAAAATACGGTCTGCTAATGTTGATTTCCCATGGTCAATATGGGCGATGATGGAAAAATTTCTAATCTTTGATTGTCGTTTTAACCGTTCTTCTCTGTTCATTATCTGTTTCACTCCTACACTTTCGGCAACGTACACTATTTCTGATTATATCAATACGGACAAGAAGATTCAATGAAATTTGAAGGGTTTGGGTTTTCAGAGATAAAAAGATGCTTCCACCTCGGAGAAAATGGTGGAAGCATCACTTTTTATATCATCCTGTTTTCTCTTCGACGGTGTCTTGGACTTTGTTAAAGAGTCCGCTCATTATTCCAGAGACTCCGTCTGCTAACTTTTTGCCGGCAGATGAGAAGACATTGTAGGCTTTTATACCTTCTAACTTTTCTTGTTTTTCTTTCATATCTTGGGTGTCTAGTTGACGACCCAGGATTGTTCCATTATATCCTTCAGCGGTTTCGGCTACATGAAATACTTCTTCTTGAAAGGCCGGATCATCGTATCCCTTCATCTTCCGCATCCCGTCATTTGCCTGTTGCATTCCCAAAAGCACTCCAAGAAATAACACCAGGGAAATGAATAAACATTTTACCATAAACCTCTTCATCGTACTTTCAGCTCCTTACTATTTATCATTGGGCGTCCCCTTCAGGTGTACCGTCTACTTTTTCTGCTTGCCAGTAAATTTCACCGAATACATCTGCAAAAATCTCAAGGGTTCGGTTCATCTCTTCAAACGTATTATCGACTCCCCCAACCTCTATCAACATGGAATTAGGAGAAAGGTCTTGATTATATATGCCATTACGAGTTTCGACAGCTGGTGGGACAAATATACCCTTACTTAAACCTGGGTACAGCTTCTCCAATTTATTATGAATCTGCTCAGCCAAGTATTGGTTCTTTTCATAGTTTTGATTTTTCTTTCCTATTACAAAATACAACCGAGCATGTGGAACACCGTTAATGTCCATCGTTGTACTTTTTCTTCTACCCGAATCTCGGTGAATATCAATCAGGTAATTCAGGTCTTGGTTGCCGGCCATGGCCTCTTCCACAATTGGTCGTGTCACATCATAGGATTGTCCATACACCCATCCTCTATTTTTCAACGCCAACGCTGTATCGGTTGTATCTATGTCTGTCCCAATTCCACGCTGAATCAATTCCTCTTGAAGTTTTTTGCCCAGCCTTGTCACATTTACTTCAGGGTGACTTGCAGCATTTGGACTTGTCACACCTTCTAAGTATGGCAAAAATGATTCCCTCGAGTGAGAGTGATAGATAAATACAGTTCGCTTATCTCCAGTTGTCTGTGCTGGGGGAGGAGTATCTTCCCCTTCTTCTTCTTCTACTTCAATGATGGAAGCTTGTCTCTCCTCAAGCAACACTTCCATAGGAGGGGATGATTCCACCGGCATATCAGTATAATTGACACCTGACCCTGCAACTAGAATTTCTCCATCATAATGCGCAAAACCTGGGATTTCATTACGAATAAGACTGCGTGGGTCATCTAAGTTGAGACTTGTCGTAAGCTCAAACAAGGCGGAAGCGTAGTTTGGCGCCTTTGCTTCACTTGAAAGTCCTTGCGTAAAATAGGCATTAGTATACCCGAATATATGTAACAGCGACTCCCCCGAGAATCGTTTGGAGAACTCATGAATGGAGCTTGAGCTGACTCGATATTCTGGTTTTAGAGAGGTCATGACACCGGATACCGCAAATAAGAGAATAAATCCTAAGATCACTGCTACGACTGATTTCTTTAAGCTTGTCCCATTTAATATGACGATGCGTGAGGACCGGTAGCCCTTCATTTTCTCACCCTTTCACATACTTCTTGCTACTATGTGTATGCGAAAAGGGAGAAAAGTAGAACTATGCTGCTTAGTGAGTATATGCGTCTACATTATCTTGATTCACATGGTAATGCAGAGCAGCGTTTAACCCTTCTGCAATGACATTTGCCATATCTTCTATAAAATCATCCACTTCTTTTGGGGTTACCATCAAATTATGACCCAGCGGCGAGAGAACCTCGTGGATCAATCTCCGCTTCTCCTCTTCTTCAAGTGTCCCCACAATTCCAAGGAAATTCTTTCGATGTTCTTCACCTGGAAGGTCCTCTTCGGTAAGCTTCCTTTTTTCTCCAAACGTCATACCGGCAGGAGCAAGGGACCTGGAAGGACTATCTCCTTCTTTCATCTCTTTGCCGAAGTGCTTCAAAATGAAATCAATCGTATCACTGGCCATTGATACAGCATCCACTACAGTCGGAATACCAATAGCAATTACCGGAATTCCAAGCGTCTCCAAACTGAGTTCTTTACGTTTGTTACCAACACCGGATCCCGGATGAATGCCGGAATCGGAAATCTGGATAGTTGCATTCACACGCTCAATCGATCGCGCTGCCAATGCATCAATGGCAATGACAAAATCAGGTTTCGTCTTTTCTACCACACCGACAATAATGTCACTCGTTTCAATTCCAGTAATCCCCATCACACCAGGGATTATCGCACTTACCGGCCTAAATCCATCTTGAACTGATTCTGGCTGCAGTTTAAAAAGATGTCTTGTAATTAACAGGTTTTCACAAACTAAAGGACCAAGTGCATCGGGCGTCACATTTGAATTCCCAAGCCCCACTACTAGACAGGTTGCATCCTTAGAGATATTAAGCGAGTTTAAGAATGCACTAAATTCTTTAGCAAAAACTGCTTCTACCTTTTTTTGAAGGTCACTGTCCTTCTGGCGAATCCCCGTTGTTTCAAGCGTGAGATAATTTCCTGGTTTCTTACCAGTCATCTCTGCCCCTTTATCAGATATAGTGACAGTGGTAATATTAACTCCATCTGTTTGCCTTTCCTTTACCACTACACCCTCAATAGATGAAACTGGTTGTGATGTTTGATTGCTTTCGTTTGTTTCATTTTGATTTTGCTGGTTCTGGTTTTTCCCATTTTGACGGTTTTGTTTTTCAATCGCCATCTGATTGGCTTCAATTGCCAAATCGGTTCTTACTTCGTATTTACTTAAATCCAAAGGTTGTTGCGATTTTGGTTGAGTCATTGATGCACGCCTCCAGCATTGCCAAATTTTAGTTTTATTTTGACCTTACATTCTTTTTTCATGCATAGGAAAACCCTTGTAATTAACATTCAAGAAAATTCCCTTGACTCCCTATTGCATAATCATTATGGATTTGATAAAATATCACTTGTTCTCATAAGTAAAGAAATGTCGAGTTTATATAATCTCGATCGTCGAATTGTATGGAGGTGAAAGATATGCCAAACATTAAATCTGCTATCAAACGTGTGAAAACTAACGATGCACGTCGTGCTCATAACGCTACTATCAAGTCTTCTATGCGTACTGCTGTGAAGAAAGTAGAAGCTTTTGTTGCTAACAACGATGTTGAAGGTGCAAAAACTGCTTACCTAGAAGCTGCTAAACGTTTAGACAAAGCTGCGCAAAACGGTATCATCCACAAAAATGCAGCAAACCGTCAAAAATCTCGCCTAGCGAAAAAAGTAAACGGAGCTACTGCATAATAAAAGGGCGATCCGGACGGGTCGTTTTTTTATTTTTTGTCCTTTGGGGGTCAGACCCCCAAAGGATTTTTTTGATTTATGTCGAATACCTTATGATACTGTGGTTTTCTGCTTTGCCAGGTGGTGAGAAGTCCAAATGTCCGAAGATTTTTGGTTTTTGACCGAAGTTTCCGTGAAGTTGGCCGAAGTTTTTGCAAAGTTGACCGAAGATTGGAGCTATTTGACCGAACCAATTTTATAATTGGCCCAACAAACATTAATCTTGACCGAACAAGGTGGTGTAAATGTCCGAACCCCCTTAGAAATAGCTAAATGGTTGACCGAACCAACGAAAAAGTTGTCCGAACACTTTCGAAGAAGCTCAAAATGACCAAGAAACTACCCTTTTTTGTTAAATAACTTCCCTCAACACTCCAATTCCGAATAGCACTATTCACAATACCCCTTAACAACAAAAAACCACCGAACACTTAATTGTTCGGCGGCTAGAACGCGTCTTCTTATTCAATTAGTTCATTTCACCGGTGCAAGTTTAATCAGCAGCATCTCCATCGCCAGCTGTTTATCTATTTTCCCACTCTTCATTAAATAGTCAGCCTCGGCAAGATCCTCCACCATTTTCATCAATTCCGATCGTTCAAAGAATCGACCCTGCTGGGATGCAAGCTTAACACGGTAGGGATGCACCCTTAAAATCCCAGCCATCTTTTGCTGACTATAGCCCTGTTCACTCAAATCTTTCACTTGATACAACAAGCGGAACTGATTGGCAATCAAAGCGTGTAATTTGATCGGCTCTTCATTGTTGCGCACTAAATCATAAAACAGCTCCAATGCTTCGTCCACTCGCCTATGTACCATTTTTTCAATCAGTTCAAAAACCGAATGTTCAATGGACTTCGCCGCCAACAACTTCACAGTATCAACTGAAATTTCCGGTTCCGAAACGCCAATATACATCGCCATTTTATTGATTTCCTGTGACAGAACAGAAAGATTGACACCAGCGATTTTCAACAGTTCTTCGGTAGCCGCATCACTTAAATCTGCTCCGTTTTGCATAGCCTTTTCTTTCATCCACGCTTTCAGATCTCGCTCTCCTAAAGGCTGGACTTCTATGACCTCGGCCAGTTTTTTCAACTGTTTCACTATCTTCTTCCGCTCATCCAACTTCTCATAAGAGGCCTGAATAACAAATATTGTATAAGGTGCAGCTTCTTGTATGTATGCAAGAAATCGGTCTGTATTATGCTCGACTTTACTTTTACTTTTTTCCGCAGTCAGAAAGAATGGATTCGATAAAACCACCACTCTTCTTTCTCCCATGAAAGGCAAGGTTTCTGCATCTTCAATAGCCACATCCACTGGTTGTTCTTCCATATCATAAAAAGAAAGATTAAAGTCATGCTCTTCCACGCTTAGTGCATGCTCTATAATGGAGTCTCTAATTTCTTTCATTAAGAATGTTTCCGTTCCCAATAATAAGTATATTGGCGCAAAGTGTTTGGCCTTTATCTTTTTCAATGCTTCAATTCCCATTTGTTTGCTCCCGTCATCTATTTCTATGTACCCTTATCGTACATGAGAATTATGTAGATTGACAAGCATCAGAGCCTTAGCAAAATGCAAAGGAGACTAGTTCTCACCTACAAAGAACTAATCTCCATTTTATATAAACGTTAACGATGCAAGCCCCAGGTAACTCGCCCGTCAACGATTGCCCCGTTTTGGGTGTAATACTATGTTCTCCCCTAAATTGCGAACTATTTGTGACAACTCTTGTCAATGGAGGAAAAGCAAAAATGTCTGGTGGATTTTTTTTGCCGTATAGCTTATACTAATGTGTGATAGGAGGGATACTTATGAACGAATTTGAGAAAAGCGTCCAAAGTAAACGAAACGATGCAGTTGATTCTGGTGTCGGTTTTATCGTATCCTTCGGTTTTTTCGCAACAATCTTTGCAATGGCAACATTGATTCAGTACCTAGGATCTTAATGACGGCATAACGATACATACCGTCGTGATTCTTTTCCAAAGCCAGTTGTGAAAAGAATGAGGATAACTCAAAAGCTTCGCTATAAAAGAGACTGCGTCTAACATGGTGCAGTCTCTTTTTCATTTTTGATACTGTATCCTATGGGATTAAGGTGGAAAACGTTCCTCCTCGATGTGTAAAATCAAAGAGAATTGCACCTTGGAGGTCTGTCCTATACACTTTTGCATCCACTTGTGATAACCGATCCAGTACGTCTTGATGAGGATGTCCAAACCGGTTATTCCTTCCTACCGAGATAATAGCATCATCTGGACTAATAGTATCCAGAAAACCGGCAGTTGAAGAGGTGTTACTTCCGTGGTGACCGACCTTCAGTACATCCACATTAAGGTTTGGATAGTCATGTAATAAGTCCCGCTCTCCTTTCTCCCCGATATCACCTGTAAAAAGCCAGTTTTTTTTACCTAACACCGCAAAAAGCACAATAGATCCTTCATTTTCACTATCATAATATTTAGTCGGATGCAAATATAAAAAGCTCGATTCACCCTCCTTCCAACCCGTGTTAGAAACAGCCATCCCAATACTTACTCCCCTGCGCTTTGCTTCTTTCATTATCTCCTGCTCTACTTCACCTGCACCAAACCCTTTCGGAACAATGACCTCCTCTATTCCTATTTCTCCCCAGAGACTTTCCACATTGCCTGTATGATCAAAATCTCCATGCGTAAGAATTAATTTATCAAGCTGCCTAACTCCTTCTGCTTTTAAAAATGGGACCAATACATCTGAACCGCTATGAAATTCCCTCTTTCTCTTTTCCCATTCTTCTTTTGGAAAAGTAAACGAACCGCCAGTATCAATCAGATACTTGCCTTTATTAAAAGGGAGTCTTATAAATATCGCATCCCCTTGACCGATATCCAACACCACTACTTTTCCAAAAGGATTAAAGAAATTGATGTTCCAATGGAAAACCATACACAATATAAGAACAATCACAGCTGACCGTCGTTTATTTACTTCCCACTTGTAAAAAAAGAAGACGATAGAAAAACCATAGGCTGTCATTAAAAGGATAGAAGGCTTTCCGAAGACCAATGTGCCTATTGGAAATTCAGCCATTCCAACTGCAAAGGAATTCATATATTTCAACGGGTAGGACAAAAATGGAACTAAGAGGGAGACATGATCTGGAGATAGTAAAAGGATAAAAAACAGCAAAAATGAAACAGGAAGCACATAAAGGGAATAGAAGGGAACAAATATAACATTTAGAAGCGGACTCCACAGAGAGAACTGGTAAAAGTGGTATAGAAGTAAAGGCAAGGAGGCAACTTGGGCGATTATGGAGACGATAAATAGTTGAGCAACGCTATTATGCACCTTATGAAGGCTACCTGATGCTAAAAGTAACGACAGACTGACCGAAAAGGAGAGCTGAAAGCCTATATGATAAAGATAATATGGACTCAAAATCAAAACAAAGATACAAGCCAAACCAATGGTATCAATGGAAAAAACCTTCTTTTTCATCAGCATTAGGGCAAGCGCCACCCCTGTCATCGTTGCTGCTCTCATCACAGATGGTGCTCCGCCTGCAAGCAGGACATACAAGGGCAAAAGTAACAGCAAAAACAGGTTCATCCACTGCCGGCTAAATCCAATCCTGATTCCAACGTAAAAAGTCGCCGCCGTGATAATTCCAACATGCAAACCGGAGATTGCCAACAGATGGACAAGTCCCAACTGCTGATAGGCATCAAGTATATCTTCATTAATACTACTGCGGTCTCCGAAAATTAATGAAATCATAAAACTGGCATTCGGCTGATCCACATAGTTGTTAATCAAATTTATCCCTTGTTGCCTGACTTGTTTCATTGATGTTAAAAAGGGTGTTTTTTTTGGTGAGATGCAGGCTTGCGGCAGTGTATTTAGAGAAAGGATCCAGTGGATTTTTTGTTCATATAAATATTTTTTGTAGTTAAATGCGTGAGGGTTTCTTGCTGGTTGGGGCAGTTTTAATATACCTGACCATATACACTTGTCACCTACTGCCAGGTCACGGAGTTGAAATGACTCTTCCTCCGATTTTAAATAATATTCTATCATCACCACTTCATTAAGGATGCTTTTCATTTGGAAAATGGCCTTGTTTCCATCAATTATAAGTGGGGAATGGACAGTGCCTTGGAATTCAGTTTCACCTTCAAGATGCATGGAGAAATTATGATGGTCCACGTAAGTCATATAGCTAGAAAAACCCACAGTGAAAAGGATGGTCAGAAAAAGCAATCTTCGCGGTTTTTCATCAATATAAAAGATTAGATAAAAAAATAACAGAGTAAGGATGAGCAGCCCCCAATGGAAATCCGACCTGGAGACTGCAATACCCAAACAGCTTGCAATGGCTAAATAGGCATAAAACCCTGTCCTTTGTTTCATCGCATGCTATCCTTTTTTGCTGAATAAATCAGTGGAACGTTCGTACCAGCTTTTTATTTCTTCATCACTCGCCCCGGAATCCTCCAATCTTTCAATCAAACTGTTAATGAATCCTAATTTCTCCGGGTCATTCAAACTAACCGCCATCTCAGCCAGCTCCACTTGCTCCACTCTCACATCGGCTTGTTCAAACATTTCCAAAGCATATGGATGATTTTTGTATTCCATTGCGTAATAGACCGTTTTGATTCCTGCTTGAATTATGGCCTTACAGCAGTGAAGGCATGGAAAATGAGTGACATAAATTTCTGCTCCACTTGTAGGTACACCAAACTTGGAGCATTGAAGTAAAGCATTCATTTCAGCATGAATCGTTCGTACACAATGATTGTCAATGACATAACACCCTTCATCGATGCAATGAACCCCGCCTGCTATCGATCCGTTATATCCCCCTGCAATGATGCGCTTGTCACGTACGATGGTTGCTCCAACAGCAAGTCTTGTACATGTACTACGCAATGCAAGTAAATGGCTTTGTGCCATAAAGTATTGATCCCATGATATTCTCGTCATCATCCATCAAGCCTCCAGTTTCTTATAACAATATGCAATAACTCTAGTGTATCGGCTCTACTCGAATTTCGTCAATTCAATTGGCAACAGTAATTTCAGATCTTAACTTTTCAAAAGATTTTTGTCCGATTCCGATGACCTGCATGATATCTTCTTTACTTTTAAACAAACCATTTTCTGTTCTGTGGTCTACAATGGCTTTAGCTTTGGCGGGACCAATTCCGGTTAAGCTTGTCAACTCTTCCTCGGTTGCTGTATTAATATTGACCAGCGCGCCAGAGGTTCCAGATTCTCCACTTTCATTTGTTACCGGTTGTATGATCACTTCCTCCATCACTTCGCCCTCCGCAGGAACAATAATTACCATTTCATCCACCAACAACGCTGCCAAATTAACCTTATCAGAATCGGCTCCCTCCAAAAAACCACCTGCCTTTTCTACCGCATCGATGATTCTGTCTCCTATTTTCATACGATAAACGCCAGGCTCCATGACTTGACCTTTCAAATCAATTAGAATCTCTTGATTAGCAACCTCAACTTCCTCAAGCTTATCCTCTTCTTCTGGGCTGATTAATTCATTTTCTTCCCCTTGCACTTCCTCAATAAATCTTATTTGCTCCACGGAAGACTCTGCTTCACGCTCACTCAGACTGGACCAACCAAGTATGGAGACCAGCGCTAACACACTGATTGATACTAATACTTTAATCTTATGGACAGACCATAATTCTTTCATTGCTTTCACCTTCTATTCATATTAGTAAGCCTAAAAACATATAGTGTATGAGAAACTTTTTTGGATGGAGGAGGGAATAAACATGAAGATTGGAATGATCGGCACAGGCAACATGGGGAGAATCTTGGTTGAATCATTTGTCGACTCGAAAGCAGTACCTCCTGAGAACATTACGATTACAAATCGCTCAATAGAGAAGGCGTTTAAAATACAGAGCAAATACCCTGATCTCCATGTTGCGGAGACCGCCGAAGAGGTGGTTAGAGCTTGTGATATTATTTTTTTATGTGTAAAGCCATTGGATATACACCCCCTTTTAACAAAGATCAATAAAAATCTTACTGGCGATAAATGTGTTATCTCCATTACCAGCCCAGTATCTGTAGAACAACTGCAAACATTGGTCACTTGCCAAGTAGCGAGAATCATTCCGAGCATCACCAACCGTGCGTTAGCTGGTGTTACTTTAGTGACATTCGGAGATAATGTGGAAGAAGAGTATAGAGAGTATTTACTTTCCATTTGTTCGCAAATATCTACTCCAATTCATATTAAAGAAAATGTTACTAGGGTTGCCTCTGACATAGTGAGCTGCGGTCCGGCTTTTTTCAGCTACATTCTACAAAGATTCATTGACGGAGCAGTAAGCGAGACGGCTATTTCCAAGGAGCAAGCGACGGATTTGGCAAGCCAGATGATTATCGGGATGGGTAAGTTGATTGAAAAGGATATTTATACATTACAGACTTTACAAGAAAAGGTTTGTGTAAAGGGTGGTGTCACCGGAGAAGGCATTAAAGTGTTAGAAAACGAACTGGGTGATGTGTTCCATCATGTTATTCAGAAGACGCATGAGAAGTTTGATGAGGACATTACAGAGGTAAAAAAACAGTTTCATTGATTAAATTATTCTCTATCACTCGACATATTCCTTTAATTTTTTCAAGTTTTTTCAAAAAAAGGCGCCCATCTATCGGCGCCTATTTTTGTGCAACAAAAAACACTCTTTCCGCATGTTCAGCCATATATTCGGTAGAATAATCGCCGGTTATTGATCTGATGGTGAATCCCACTTCTTCTAGCCACTTTTTGTAGGTTTCCACATTGAAAGTCCGTTGGAAATGCCATTCGTCAAAACGCAAATAGCGATCTGATTCTTCTTCTTTTACAAAAAAGGATAGCTCATGCTCCACACTATTTGGATGCTCACCAGGAAAACTGTTCCAAATATAAGATACATCCTCTTCTACACTTGTAAAGGTGTTGTTCATGAACACTTGTGTCATTTTATAAAGAGAGTGAACATCAAAGAGCAGCAGCCCGCCTTTTTTTAACTGTTTGTAAGTTGATTGAAACGTTTTTTTTACGTCTTCCTCCGACTCTAAGTAATTTAATGAGTCGCAAAAAATCGTGACGCAATCTACCTCTTCAAAGCCTTCTAACTCTGCCATATTTTGCTCAAAAAGAGGGATGGAAAGCCCAGAATCCAATGCTTTTTCATGAGCGATGGCCAACATGCTTTCTGATAGGTCAACCCCTGATACTTCCCATCCTTCTTGGGCAAAACGAATCGCAAGCTCCCCTGTGCCACAACCAACATCTACAACAGAAAATCGTTCAGAGTCATCAGTCATGTACCTTTGTTTAACAGTTTGAACAAAGGAGACCCACTTGTCATAAGGAACATCCTGCATCAATTGGTCATATATATGGGCAAATTGTCCGTAAGCCATATTATGTTAACTCAATTTGTATATCTTCACGAGGAGCGTCTCCCCAAAGACGTTCTAAATTGTAATATCCACGCTCATCTTTATGGAATACATGTGCAACGACGTCACCTAGGTCCACAAGAACCCAGCGAGCTTCATCAAAGCCTTCCATTCTGCGAACGTGTTGTCCGCTTTCTTCCGCAGCTTCTTTAATAGCACGGGCAATTGCCTGTACTTGTTTGTCTGAGTTACCGTGGCAAATCAAGAAATAATCTGAAACAAGGGAAATCCCTTGCATATTTAAAGCTACCAATTCTTCTGCACGCTTATCATCTGCAGCCTTTGCTGCAAGCTGTAATAATTCGTTTGACATTTATGTTAACTTCCTTTCTTTTACCTTCATAGTCATATCGTTATAAGCATGGAACGTATCGGGATAGACTGGTTGATTTCGCGTAATTAAGTATGTGATCGTATTTTTCATGGCCTGAACAACGGCTATATCCAGCGAGCTCTTTGCAGAATCCCGAACTTGATCAACTCCCGGAAAGTCCCGGCCAGGCTCGATATAATCTGCTACATACAAAACTTTGTCAAGTGTACTCATGTTTATTTTACCCGAAGTATGGCAGCGTATCGCTTCAAGAACTTCTTTATCAGTAATTCCTGCTTCTTTTTCCACAAGGTACGCGCCTACAGGGGCATGCCATAACTCATCATGAAACTGCAATAAATCCTGTGGCATCTTCTGGTCGATGATGATTCTGCGCATTTCCTCTTTATCCCGAAACTTGGCATAATCATGAAAAATTGCTGCCAGCTCTGCTTTTTCCTTATCAACATCATAGCGCTCCGCAAGTTGGATTGCCGTTTCCATGACACCAATTGTATGAACATAACGTCGCTCTGTTAGCTGTTCTTTGACCAGCCTTAACGCTTTTTCTCTATTCATATAGGCGTTTCTCCTCTATGATTTCTTTTACCTTATCCGGAACCAAGTATTGAGAAGTCCATCCATCACGAACACGCTTCCTTATTAAGGTGGAGCTAATGTCCATTTGCGGGGTTTCCACCTCTAGGACTGGGTATGGTGATGAGAAAGAATATCCCGGACGCTTTACTCCTACAAATGTGACGAGTTCAATCAATTTTTCTATGTTGTGCCATTTGGGCAGGTACTCGACCATATCTGCCCCTATGATGAAGTAGAAGCTAGTAGTAGGATACTTTTTTGCTAATAATATCATTGTATCATATGTATAGGAGGGACCCTCCCTTTGAAGCTCAATGGTTTCCACCCGAAAGCTCCTGTTTGTTGCAACAGCAGCTTTAATCATTTCCACCCTGATGGGCGTCGGGGTAACGGATTTATTTTGCTTATGAGGAGGGATATGATTTGGCATAAACCATATCTCGTCTAACGCAAGCTTCTGCCTGACATCGTTTGCAATCAGAAGATGACTGACATGAGGCGGATCAAAGGTCCCGCCGATGATGCCCACTTTCTTCACGAAAATCCCTCCATCCCATTATCTTGGCAAGACGATTTGTTTGTTTTCTTTCGATTCTTTGTAAAGAATAATCGTACTCCCGATAACTTGTACTAGTTCGGCTTTCGTACCGGCAACAAGTTCTTCGGCCACATCTTTACGGTCTTCATCACAGTTTTGCAGCACACTGACTTTCAACAGTTCCCTTACTTCTAAAGCTTCTGAAATCTGCTTTGTCATATTTTCATTCACTCCGCCTTTTCCTACTTGAAAGATTGGATCAAGATGATGTGCTTCTGCTCGTAAGTATCTTTTTTGTTTACCTGTTAACATGTTTTTCCTCCTAGGTGTTCTTTTACTAATTTTTTCATTCTATCTGTATCGGGTAACTTCCCTGTCCAAATTTCAAACGCTAAAGCTGCCTGATAGGCAAACATATGGATGCCGTTTTGCGTAACAGCGCCCAAGTTTTTCGCTTCCCGTAATAATTTTGTTTCTAAAGGATTATAGATAATATCACTAAAAACTGCATGTTGTTTAATAGAGTTCAATGATAGTGGAATGTCATCGATTTCAGGGAACATCCCCACCGAAGTGGTTTGAACTACCACATCATACCTATCCAGCTCTTTTGCGGCTTGTTCCACCGTGATACTTTGTGAAATCCGCTCCAATGAAAATTCTTTAATTAAATCATCTGACTTGGATACCGTTCGATTACAAATATCGAGTTGTATCCCTTCTTCCAATGCTAATGTGTAAAATATAGACCTA
The DNA here is from genome assembly GCF_012524115.1 of Bacillus sp. RO1. Taxonomy (GTDB): domain Bacteria; phylum Bacillota; class Bacilli; order Bacillales; family Bacillaceae_I; genus Sutcliffiella_A. Next base: position 65,976 of record NZ_JAAZWB010000075.1, read on the forward strand.
GCAGCCCCACCGGCACCAATGATAAGTACATGCTTATCTTTAAGTTCCACCACTTCTTTTAAGGCCTCGACGAACCCTCGACCGTCGGTGTTGTAACCAATAAGCTTGCCACTCTTATTTACCACCGTGTTAACTGCGCCAATTTTCAGAGCTGCCTCTTCCACACTATCTAAGAGTGGAATGATCGCTTCTTTATGGGGAATGGTTACATTGAATCCAGTAACACCAAGGGCACGCATACCAGCAACCGCAGTCTCTAACTCCCCGGCTTCTACATGAAAGGCATGATAATGTGCGTTTATTCCGTTTTGAAGAAACGCGTCATTATGGATGAGGGGAGACATGGAATGTGCAATGGGAGACCCGATTACTCCGTAAAGACTCTTCATCAGCCTTCCTCCCTTTTAGATCAACGATTTTCTTACCATGACTCCTACTCCTTTAGGAACATGAGCCACCACTTTAATTCCCGGCTCATTGATTGTAACCCAACCAAGACCCGAGAAAACAATATCCGTTTTTTCATCTTTTATCGTAAACTCATGCGCAACAAGTTCCGGGAATGATTCTACATAGTCTTTACCAGGTGGTTGCAACATATCGCCCAAATGCTCTTTATACACATTATCTGCATTCTCAAGCTTGGTACGATGGATATATAGGTCATTAGACACGTAGCATGTAAAAGAATTACGCCCACCTTTTACATAATCAAACCGTGCCAAACCACCAAAGAATAACGTTTGAGCTTCATTTAATTGAAAAATCTTTGGCTTAATTTCTTTCTTAGGCGAGATGGTCTTTAGTTCCTTTTTATCAACAAAATGCGCCATTTGATGACGATTTATAATTCCTGGTGTATCAAACAACGAAGCGCCATTGTCCAATGGAATGTCAATCATATCAAGCGTTGTTCCAGGAAACTGAGAGGTTGTGATAACATCTTCCTCGCCAGAAAACTCACGGATAATACGGTTGATGAAGGTCGATTTTCCGACGTTCGTACAGCCAACCACATACACGTCCTTACCATCCCTGTAGTCTTCAATTGCCTGTGCCAATTCTTTGACACCTGTTCCTTTATCCGCACTGATTAGGAAAACATCTTCCGGCTTCATTCCGAGCTCTTTTGCTGCTTGCTTCATCCAATTGATTACTTTATTTGGCTTAACGGACTTTGGCAACAAGTCCACCTTGTTTCCAACTAGTAATACTTTGTTATTGCCGACAAAACGATGTAAGCCCGGCAACCAGCTGCCGTCAAAATCGAAAATATCTACAATCTTCACCACAAGACCTTGTGTCTGACCTATGGAGTTCAATATCCTGATAAAATCGTCATCTGTCAAGGAAACATCTTGAATTTCATTGTAATGTTTCAGGCGAAAGCACCTTTTACAGATAACCGCTTCCTTATTTAAAGAGGAAGGAGGTGCATATCCCAATCTTTCTGGGTTCTCTGTCTGTATGGCCACTCCACACCCTATACATACTATTTGTTCTTCCATATTCGTTAATCCTCCCAATTAATCATACCTTTTCGCTTCATCCACGAAAGAATTCGTCTTTCTACACGGCGATTAAATTTTGTAATAAAACCGTCCGTTTGTGCAACCGGAACAACAAGAATGGTATGTAAACCAATCCGATTGCCTCCAAGCACATCTGTCAAAAGCTGATCTCCAATCACGACCACTTCTTCTTTTTGAAGCTTCATATCTCTCAGCGCTCTTCTGAATGCACGTCGCATTGGCTTCCTTGCTCCATAGATATAGTTGATACCAAGTGGATCAGAAAACATCTTCACCCTTCTTAACTTATTATTGGAAACAATCGTTACTAAGATGCCTACCTCTTGCATTTCTTTAAACCATTTAATCAATGCAGGTGTCGCTTCCGGTCGATCCCATTCTACAAGTGTATTGTCTAAATCAGTAATGATCCCTTTGATTCCCTTTTCTTTCAATTCCATCGGCTTTATTTCAAATACACTTTTTACGTGCTGCGCAGGCAGAAAATACTTGATCATTTAATCACCCTCAATTTGTTTCTATAGTTATCGTTGTAAACATATTTAAATGGACGTTTTACGTTCAAATTAACACTTTACCATCTTACCTAAATTCCTTCTCCATGTTAAGCATATTATTGATATTTCTAGTGTTAGCATGCTTCAGTTTTCTAATAAAAAGAATTGAAAATAAAAATTTTTCGACAAATTCCTGTCGATTTCAACACCTGTGGATAAACTTATCTACATTATACAGTGTGCCCTATAACGTTTACTGGTAATTATAAACAATATACCCACATGTTATCCACCGTTAACTGTGGATAATAGAACGGTTGTTCTAAAAAAAAATACATGGTAGAGTAATCGTACAACCTACAGAATTTACAATTATATGCATGACAAATGTAGAAAAGAACTTAACCTAAACATAATTCTAACAACCATACATAGTGACGTAATAATGGGAGGTGTAGGGCAGAGGCCAATCTGATGAGAAAACTTTCTGATGAACTTTTACTAGAATCCTATCACAAAGCGACCGAGTTAAAACTAAGCACAGATTTTATCTTACTGATCGAGTTAGAGATTAAACGCCGTTCCCTAAGCTACAAAATAAAAGCAACTTCCTAAAAGAGCCGGTCATCTGGCTCTTTTTTGTATTAATAGTTTCTAGCTGTTGGTTGGAGCAAAAGACGAAAAATCCAGCTGGAGAGCAGCGGCAATGTTGAGCCCCGTAGGCAAAGCCAAGGAGGCTCAAGGTCGCGCCGCGGAAAGCTAAGCCTTTTGCGCAAATCAACAGCGGAGAAAAAAGAAAGAAAGCTAGTGCTCACACTAGCTTAGCCATGTTCCGATCTTTTGACCGACCTTTACCTCTTCCTTCTCTTTCAATGTATCCTCCATCATAAAGGCATTTTTCTCAAACAATAATATAACCGTGGAACCAAATGAGAAGTATGCCATTTCTTCCCCCTTGACAAGCTGCTCGCTTTCATGTGTCAACTCGATGCTATTGACAAACATAGCGCCAACTTTTACAACAACAACATGTTTTCCATCGTGTTCAATTTCAGTCAACCTGCGATAGTTTTTTGCTAGTGGTTCTTTTCCGTACTTTAATCCCATCTGATTAACTGGATAAGATTTCCCACCTAGTGTCCACTGTTTTGTGACATTCCCCGAAATAGGTGTATGAATTTTATGATAGTGGCTTGGACTTAAATAAAGGACCATATAGGAACCGCCCATATATTTTTTTGCTAATTCAGGATCTGAAAGCATTTCTCCAACAGAGTAATCGAGCCCTTTTGCTCTCAGCTGCAGAGAATCTGTAATAAGCCCTTTCTTTTCAATTACCGCATCAACCGGGCTAACCACTGAACTTTTTCCAGAATCTATCGGTCTGACATGAGGCTTTAAGTTTCGGATGAAAAATTGTTGCAAGGTAGGAAATGTATCCATCTTTTCCTGCATTTCTTCGGTATTTATATTATATACCTTCGCAAACGAAGGGATAAACCGCTTGCTAAGCCTCGAACTGGCAAAACGCTTAACAGCCATTGAAGAGATCTTATGATTGGTCAATTCAATAGCCAGTCTGTATATACTTTTTAACAAATTGCATTCCTCCAAGATAATAATCCTATATAAAAATGAGTTAATCTGCAGTGTGTGGTCGTCTACTTAAACTCCATGAGTGATATTATAACATTTGAGCATCGGAAAAGGCATCCCTATATTCAGGGATGCCTCAACTATCTACCTATTTGTTTGTAAGTTGTAGAAACTCTTCCACATCTTCAAGCGATTTTTTGACTGCTTTCTCCCAGAAGTCTCGCTGTGTCAGATCGACACCTAAATGCTTCATTGCTAAGTCCTCCACTGTCATGGAAGCTGTATCTTTTAATAGTGCAATGTATTTTTCTTCGTAGTTCGTTCCTTCTTCTAATGCTTGGGAGTAGATCCCCAATGAGAACAAGTATCCAAACGTATAAGGGAAGTTATAGAACGGAACTTGCGTAATAAAGAAGTGCATCTTGGAAGCCCAGAACGTTGGATCATATTCCCCTAAAGCATCGCAATATGCTTCTTTTTGCGCTTCTACCATTAGATCGTTTAACTTTTCCACACTTACCAATCCGTTTTTACGCTCTTCATAGAATCTAGTCTCAAATAAGAAACGAGCATGGATATTCATGTAAAATGCTACACTGCGTTGTATTTTGTCTTCTAAAAGAGAGATTTTTTCCTGCTCATCCTTTGCATATTTAACTGCAGCATCAGCCACAATCATTTCAGCAAAAGTAGAAGCTGTCTCTGCAACATTGCTTGCGTAGAAACGATTTAAAGTTGGCACTCCATGCATGGCGTGTTGATGGAATGCATGTCCTAATTCATGTGCCAATGTGGAGACATTAGAAAGTGTTCCAGAGTAAGTCATAAAAATTCTTGATTGACCGGAAACAGGGAAACTTGTGCAGAATCCACCTGGGCGTTTTCCTGCTCTATCCTCCGCCTCAATCCAGCGATCTTCAAATGATTTCTTTGTAAATTCTGTCAGTTCAGGACCAAACTTGGAGAACTGTTCTATTATGAATTCTGCTCCTTCTTGATAAGAAAGAATGGTTTCTTCTGAAGATAATGGAGCGGACACATCATACATGTTCAATTTTTCAAGCCTTAATAGTTCGGCCTTGCGTTCCAAATACTTTTTCAATGTACCTTTATGGTCTGTGATTACTTGCCACATAGTATCTAACGTTTCCTGCTTCATTCTATTGTTCTCTAGTGGTTCTTTAAGTACAGAATCCCAGCCTCTTTGCTCATATACTTGCAGTCGGAACCCTGCGAGATGGTTTAAAGCAGAAGCAATGGTTTCGGCTTGGCTTTCCCACGCTTTTTTCCACGCGTCAGAAACATTCTTGCGAACACTTCGGTCTCCATTTGAAAAACGGTTATGGGCTTGTCCAACAGATAACTCCTTCACTTCTCCGTTTTCTTCAACCGGTATTTTGATAGTACCAACGATAGAGTTATATAGTTTGCCCCAAGCATGATAGCCATCAACAGCTAATGAAGTGACCAGTTTCTCCTGTGCTGCCGGTAATTTGTCACCAGCTCTACGTCTTCTTTCATTTAATACATATTCTAATGGCTGAAACACATCTCTTTGAATGAGACTCGCCCACGCTGCTTCATCAATATCAACCAGCTTTTCATCCAATGCGCCAAGCTGAACCTGTAATTTGGCATGCAGTTGTGCGACTTTCCCTTGAAGCTGTGAAGCAGCCTTGTCCTTAACATCCTGTGCGAGAAGACAACCGATGAAAGCAGATGCCTGTACCACTTTTTTGACGACATTCTCATAGGAAACCAAAATCCCTTCAAGATTTTCGGTTGAGAAAGCTTCTATCTGTTGCTCAAATGTATGAAGTTCTGATTGTATCTCTGATAAATATGTATGAAATGCTTCTGAATTGCTTCCTCCTTGGAAAAATACATCTAAATCCCAAGTTTCACTATATGTTTTCGTTGTCACGTTGTAACTCCCCCTTTTAGGTTCATAGATTAATTATAAACGAAGAGTGTAAATATTTCTACAATTCCAAACTATTTGATTGGCGTAAATTTCGGATTGCGAAGTTCTTTCGCTTTTGAAGATAAGAAAAAAAGCCCATGCTAGGAAGCATAAGCTTATCTGTATAAGTGGTTTTTGTAATAATACGCGCCGCCAATGAGCAACAAGATAAATAGAATCACCAGAAGGCCATACAACCATCCACCATAATATCCAGGTCCGCATGGTCCAGGATAAGGAGGAGGACAACACCCAAAACCTCCGTAAGGGTACCCGTACATACCAACAACCCCTTTCTCCAACTAGGTATCTACACTACTACCATATGCACATCCCACAAAAGAGACAGGGCAAACGCGGAGAAAACCACAATTAATTTTGGGAAAGTTCATGATATTTTTGTTACAGTAATATTAAAATTCTGTGTGGGGGTCAGACCCCCACAGGATTTTCGCCCACCATGGCGAAACCCCTTGGCAGGATTGATGGCCAAGGGGTTATTAAACGTATTATTTTTTCTTTTCTTTTTCGGCACGGTAGAATTCGTGGAACATTTTCATGAGGGCACGCTTTTCGATCCGTGATACATAACTTCTCGAAATGCCTAGTTCTTTCGCTATTTCACGCTGAGTCTTTTCATCTTTAAGATCAAGCCCGAAGCGACCGACGATAACTTCACGTTCCCTTTCATCAAGCACGTCTATATAAACTTTTATTTTCTCCAATTCCATATTAAGCTGTATGGTATCTATAACATCCTCTGATTCTGATTTCAACACATCGATTAAACTGATTTCGTTCCCTTCCTTATCTTGACCGATTGGATCATGTAAGGAAACATCCTTCTTCGTTTTCTTTAGCGCCCTCAAATGCATTAATATTTCATTTTCAATACACCTGGCAGCATAGGTTGCAAGCTTCGTCCCTTTTCCGGAGTGGAAGCTTTCAATTGCTTTAATTAATCCAATTGTCCCGATGGAAATTAGATCCTCTGAATCTTCCCCGGTATTTTCAAACTTTTTGACAATATGCGCCACAAGCCTCAGGTTATGCTCAATAAGTAGATTCCTTGCCTCTTCATTCCCTTCTGCCATCAACTTTAGGTATTTCGCCTCATCACCTGATGACAATGGTTGTGGAAATGCATTGTTCTTGACGTAAGAAACTAGAAAAACTAGTTCTTTGATTAAGTATCCTACTGATGCTAATATGCTTGACACACTTTCACCTCCATAAGAAATGCTTAGGCAAGAGCCTAGTAATAATTCTTATGTAGGAAAAGGCCATCACGTGCAAGTACACTTCAAAATAAATCCAAATTAATATGGCATATTATCAAGTCGTTAAAATGTTCTATTTATGTTACAATTCTGACGATTAATGGTACAATTTGATAAAGAGGAACAAATGTTCAAGAAATAAAAAATCTCCCTATTTAATAGGAAGATTTTAATACTTAATATAAGGATACTTTTTCAACTTGGAAGGTATGGTACCTTTACCGACTTTCACCACACTGTACTCTTGGAACAATGTTTCAAACCACTTAGAAACTTCTGCATATGTTTTATTTTTGTAATCTACAAGCTGGGCAACACGGTAATGCCTACGCGCCTTTTGCTCACGATCAACAACGATAAACCAAAAGCATGTAAGCTCAAAAGTGTTTGTACTAGTCGCCGACATGGTATCAACCTTCCTTTGTTAATTTATTTATTAATGTAAAGGTGGTAACTCATTCGTTTTGTAATCAGGACCTGCATGAGAAGTAACTGCATTTGCACCAAACAAAGTCAAGGAAACTACTAGAAACGTTAAGATGAACTTCTTCATTATCATTACCTCTTTCTACTTTTTATTTGGATTACTAATTAGCTATCTTTATAAGTATTTTACACTATATTGAAAAGTCATATTTTCCTCAAAATTGAATGTTATGCCCATATAATCTATGGTTTTCTTCTGTTTTCTACGGTTTTCGCTTCAAATTATAACTCTAGGAATATTTTATTAGTTAGGATGTGATATATTGTGGATTTTTCTTTAATAGGAAAAGAGATAAAAGTCCTGCGGTCTGCACTAAACTTATCACAAGCAGAGTTGAGTGAGGGGATTTGTACGCAATCACAGATCAGTAAGATTGAGAAAGGGGAAGTATTTCCACTTGCTAATACCTTATATTATATAGCAGAAAGGCTTGGTGTGGATATAAATTATTTTTATGATTTAGCCACTAACCCTCAATTATCGTATGTGAAAGAGGTTTTTGCACAAGTACGAGAGTTATTAAATCGAAGTCAATTTGAAGAGATATCAATAATAGTGGAAAATGAGAGGAAAAATCCTCTATTTGTTAATAACAGAAATAATAAGCAATTTCTCTTATGGACTGAAGGAATATGTGAATATCACTTAAAGAAAAATAAACGAGAAGCATTAAAGCTCATGCAGAATGCTTTGGATTTGACAAAAATGACCTCTAAACTGTTAGGAGAGAGAGAAATTGAAATCTTAAACAGCATGGCGATTGTTCATTTCGAGACAAAGAACTGTGAAGAAGCTTTGAGAATTTTTAACCTTGCGATTAATAGTTATATGAAAATTCCATATCATCATGATCCTACTATAAAAACAAGAATCCTTTATAATAAGGCTAAAACCCTAACAAGATTAAACAAACTTGAAGAATCTAATGACACATGTAAACTTGCGGTAAAATGGTGTGTAAAACAGAATAGTCTCTATGGCTTAGGTAACTTATATTATCATATAGGTTATAATTACAGTCTATTAGACCATAATGACATAGCAATCGAATACTACAACAAGTCCATTCAAATTTTCATGATTCAAGAAAATAAGGTTTTCGTCAAGCACATTAAAGAAAAAATAGACGAATTATCTGTCTTAATTGATTAAAAAAAACTAGGCCTCGCAGCCTAGTTTTTTTAATATTTATTCCCCTATCAAGCCTTTCTTTTCCAAAAATTCTTTGGCTACTTCAAAAGTGGTTTTTCCTTCTACGGTTACCTGGTAGTTCATATCACGCATTTCGTCATCATTTATTTGGTTTTCCAATTGATTTAGAATTTCTTCTAGTTCTGGATGCTCATCAAGAGTTTCTTTTCTTAGCAATGCCGCTCCTTGATATGGTGGAAATAGGTTTTTATCGTCTTCCAAAACACGTAAACCAAATTGCTTGATTTCTGCATCTGTCGAGTAGGCGTCTACTAAGTTTACATCGCCATTTTCCACTGCCTGATAGCGTAGTTTAGCTTGCATGGTGGTCAGGTTAGGGAAAGTGATGCCGTACACTTCTTGAATTCCTCGGTACCCGTCTTCACGGTCAGAGAATTCCAACGTGAACCCTGCTTTAATTTCATTTTTGGCACCGTTCAAATCAGATATCGTATTAATGTTATTTTGTTCAGCAAAGTCCTCCGGGATAGCTAGCGCATAAGTGTTATTAAAGCCCATTGGTTGTAGATACACAAGCTCATCTTGTTCCAGCAATCCTTTTTTGGCCTGTTCAAACACTTCCTCATCGTCAATGCTGACAGGTTCCTCTTCTAACAAGGTGACAATGGCTGTACCCGAATACTCAGGGTAGATGTCAATGTCCTTATTTTTCAAGGCTCTGTATACAAAACTTGTGTTTCCAAGTGAAGGGCGCAATTCAACACGGAGATCTGTTTCATCTTCAATCAACAATTTGTACATGTTAATGATGATATCGGGTTCTGCGCCAATCTTTCCACTGATAACAAGGTCCGCTTCTGTCGCTTTCATTACTGCAAAAGGAGATAGGAAAAGAAGAACCACAGCAATTCCTATGATAAGTGCTTTTTTACCAGATCCTTTTCTTGCAGCCGTTTCAATCATACGTAAAATGATATCGAACAATATCGCAAGGAGTGCGGCTGGAATTGCTCCTAGTAATATTAACGCATTGTCGTTCCGGTCTATTCCAAGAAGAATTAGACTTCCTAATCCTCCTGCTCCAATTAATGCGACAATGGTAGCAGTACCGATAATTAATACCATCGCTGTTCGTATACCTGCCATAATAACAGGCAATGCAAGCGGCAACTCCACTCGAAATAACCTTTTCATAGAAGTCATTCCCATTGCTTTTGCCGCTTCACGCAAGGAAGGATCTACTTCTTTTATACCTGTATAGGTATTTCTTAATATTGGGAGCAATGCATAGAGAAATAATGCGATGACTGCTGGAACAAACCCAATCCCAACAAGAGGAATTAATAGCCCTAACAAAGCAAGAGAGGGGATAGTCTGCATGACCGCTGTTATACCAATAATAGGCTCTGCAATACGCTCTTTTCTCGTTAATAACACACCCAACGGTACAGAAATGAACACTGCTATGGCCAGGGCAATGACCGATATTTGAATATGTTCTAATAGCGCGGTCCAGAGCTGATCGCCACGTGCTGCATATAGTTCTTGAAGGAATGTCATTATACAAGCCCTCCTTCTTCGCTGTGCTTATGAAGGAAGTGAAGTACATCTTTCCTAGAAAGGACGCCTAAAGGTTGGTTATCTTGCATAATTGTAACGGCCTCTTCATCTGCAAAAAATGCAAGGAGGTCTCCAAGGGTTAGCTTACTGTCTACTTCTCGGAAAGGCGTTTCTGAAGAACCTATTTTCAAGTCTTCTATTAGTTCCTCAATGGTTTTCTGAAGAACACTGCGTCTATTCCCGATAAAAAATTTCACAAAATCGTTTTTCGGGTTATTGACAAACTCTTCTGGCGTTCCTATTTGTACTGCCTCTCCTTCTTTCATAAGGCAGATCCGGTCGCCAAGTGTTAGGGCTTCGTTCATATCGTGTGTGACAAACACGATGGTTTTTTGGATTTTCTTTTTCAAGCTAAGAAAATCTTGTTGCAACTGTTCCCTGCTGAGGGGATCAAGCGCACTAAATGGCTCGTCCATTAAAATGATAGGTGGATTGGCCGCCAAAGCTCTAGCCACTCCTACACGTTGTTGTTGACCTCCTGATAATTCAGATGGCTTTCGTTTTTTATAGATAGACGGCTCGAGTCCTACAAGGTCGAGCAACTCATCCACTCTTTTGGAGATGTCTGCTTTTTTCCAGGATTTAAGCTCTGGAACGATGGATATGTTCTCCTCGATCGTCATATGTGGAAAAAGCGCAATTTGCTGGAGAACATAGCCAATATTCCAGCGAAGTTCATGGATATTATGTTCTGAGATACTCTTCCCGTCAATGAGAATATCCCCATTGGTTACATTATGTAATCGATTGATCATTTTCAACGTAGTTGTTTTTCCGCATCCACTCGGTCCTATTAGGACAAAGAATTCTCCTTCTTTAATTTCTACATTAAAGGATTGGACGGCGGTTGTCCCATCTTCGTATGTTTTGGTTACATCCTGAAAGGTTATCAAAACCTTCTCACTCCCCCATACAAGTATTTATTTCTCTACAGTATTTCCTAAAAGCACAAACTATAAATACCCTACTTTTTAGAGTGTCAAACTTTGTTTTAAAAATCGCGCAGGACAAGACTTGTTGCATGATATAATGAGGAATACTTTTTTGCACCGAAAGGAGACACTTATGAGAATAAAATTATATACATGGTTTTTAGTTCTTGTTCTTGTATTGGCAGGCTGCTCTTTGGATGAGAGTTCCTCCACTGTGACAGAGAACAATTCAACTAAATCAGTTCAAGAGCTAGTTGATCCACCTGATGAGAGTTCATCCAAAACAGAAACAGAAACAGAGAATCTTGAAGAGACCGAACCAGAATACGAAAGGACAGAGGTCCCTCTCGTTCGTGTCATAGACGGAGACACAATAAAGGTGATAATTAATAATAAAGAAGAGAATATCCGGTTCTTGCTTGTAGATACTCCTGAAACGAACCACCCTAGAATGGACGGTCCACAGCCGTTTGGTCCAGAAGCGAAGAAGTTTATGGAAGAGTTCATGGAAGACGGAAAAGTGGAAATAGAGCTCGATGTAAGCGAACGGGACCACTATGGACGAATTTTGGCATATGTATTTGTGAATGGCTTGTCAGCACAGGAAGAGCTTCTCAAGCGCGGGTTGGCACGAGTAGCATATATTTTCCCACCCAACACGAGATATGTAGATACCTACCAAGCTATTCAAAAGAAGGCTCAAGCGGAAGGGATAGGCATTTGGAGTGTAGAGAACTATGCACAAGAAGATGGCTTTTTTCCTGAATATGTTGAGGACCCGGTTGCTGTAGTTCCTACCGAAGAAAATCCCGTTTCAGAAAGCTGCAAAGTAAAAGGGAATATCAGCTCAAGCGGCGAAAAGATCTATCACGTTAAAACAGGAGCTTACTATGATCGGACCATTCCAGAAGCTTGCTTTAACTCTGAAGAAGAAGCTGAAAAGGCGGGATACCGGAAGTCGATGAGATAAATTGGGATGAAAGAAGAGGAGCCCGAACAAAGGCTCCTCTTCAATTTATTTATTGTTCATCCTGTTCTTGTAAAATCTTTTTCAACTTTCTCGCTCTCCATACAAAGAACACTGCCCCACCAAGTAAAACAACTGTGGCACCCATCATTGTAAAAATCTGCAAAGCTTCTTTTCCTGCATGCTGAAAAGCTACTCCAATATATAAAAACACACTGACGGTCGTTAAAATAATGGCATATCTAGTATAATCTTGAATCTTTGCTTGTAATACCTTCGAATTCATCTAGATTCCCCCCATCTACTATTCACTTTAACATAGTTTGCTAGGTTTTCCGGTATGTAATTTCTTCCGGGAAACGTCAAAAGCCTTCTGCAGCAAAACAGAAGGCTTTTCCTATTAGTTAAAATTGATAGATAGCAGAATACTTCTCTTCTAAGTATCTTACCAAATGTTTTGCATCCAATTCTTCTCCCGTCACTTTCACAATCAATTCGTTTGGAGAATAAAGTTTTCCATATTGATGGATATTCTCTCTTAACCACCCGCGGATTGCCATGAAATCTCCCTGTTCAATTTTGTCATAGAAATCAGGCATCTCCTTGATAAACGTATAGAGAATTTGAGCCGCATAAAGATTACCTAGTGAGTAGGATGGGAAATAACCGAAACCGCCAAAGGACCAGTGCACATCCTGAAGGACACCAAGTGTGTCTGTTGGTGGCGTAATTCCTAGATATTCTTCCATCTTTTCATTCCATACCTTTGGCAGATCCTTCACTTCATATTCCCCGGCAAATAAACCTTTTTCAATTTCATAGCGAATCATGATATGAAGATTGTAAGTCAGCTCATCTGCTTCCACACGAATGAAAGATGGATCTACTCTATTTGTGGCAGCATAGAAATCTTCCAATGAGACATCTTGCAGCTGCTCAGGAAAATGCTCTTGTAAATCTTTATAAAAATAAGTCCAAAATTCCTTACTGCGTCCTACCATATTTTCTAAGAAGCGAGATTGCGACTCGTGAATACCAAAGGATGTCCCACGTCGAATCACTCTTCCTTCATAGGCAGGATTAACTCCTTGTTCATACATTCCGTGTCCAGCCTCATGGATGGTGCCAAAAATAGCGGAACGAACATTATCTTTCAAATAGCGCGTAGTGATTCGAACATCCCCAGTATTGACAGAAGAAGCAAACGGATGCACCGTTTCGTCCAAGCGACCGCCTTCCATATCAAAGCCGATTAAAGGCAGAATATATTGATTAAATTTCTTTTGAGCATCTATATCATACTCCTGTGCGAAAATATCTTCTCGCGGTTGAGATGGTGAAGCTTTGATTTTATTTAATATCTCCACACTTTTTTCACGAAGCTCTTTAAACAATGGATCGAGCTTCTCAACAGTCAATCCCGGCTCAAACTCATTTAGCATCGCATTGTATGGATGCCCTTCATAGCCATAATATTCACCAAACTTTTTCTTGAATGCCAGCACTTTTTCAAGAACAGGTGCGTAAGAGGCAAAGTCATTCTTTTCCCGTGCTTCTTCCCAGGCCTCATTCGCATCATTAACAAGAATGACATATTCTTGATATTCATCTGCAGGGATTTTTATTGATTTATCATAATTATTTTTCCTCTCGCCTACACATGCCTTTGTCGCTTCATCCAATTGCACCCAAACTTTTTCTTCTGTTAAGTATGTAAGCAATTCTCCCATTTCTTCTGAGATAGATAGTTTGAAAGCTTCCGTTGATAATGTTCCTCTTGCTTTTCCAAACAAGGAACGTCCTTTTTTAGGTGCTTTCGTTTTAGAATCCCAGCTAAGGAGCCCCAACACATCATTATAATGGCAAAGCTTCTCATCAAGCTTGTTGAATGCATCCACTTTTTCTTGAACATTCTTCTCTAATACAGGTACTGTAGACATGATAATCCTCCTAGTAAAAATAGTATGAAAATTATGTATTATTTTTATATTATATCAGATTTTTACTAGAACGCTAACCAACAGCCGCAAAAAAAGCCCTATAAGAGCTTTACTCTCATAGGACCTTACATCACTTTTAACCTTCAATAGCCTGTTTCAGATCTGCAATAAGATCTTCTACATCTTCAATACCAACTGATATACGGACCAATCCATCAACAATTCCAAGTTCTGCACGACGTTCTGCTGGAATGGATGCATGCGTCATTCGTGCTGGAACAGAAATTAAACTTTCTACCGCTCCTAGACTTTCCGCTAACGTGAAGTATTTAATTCTTGCCAATAGCTGATCTGCTTTCTCGGCACTTCCGATATCAAAGGACACCATTCCACCAAAACCGCCAGCTTGCTGCTTGGCAACCTCATGGTTCGGATGATCTTCCAATCCAGGATAATAAACTTTTCCTACGAACGGATGGCTTTCAAGGAATTCAACGATACGGTTAGTGTTCTTTTCCGTCGCTTCCATTCGAAGTCCAAGCGTTTTAATTCCACGCATCAATAACCAAGAATCCTGCGGTCCTAATATGCCTCCCGTTGAATTCTGAACAAAATGCAGCTCTTCTGCCAATTTCTCAGAGTTAACAACAACAAGACCAGCCACCACATCACTGTGCCCTCCAATGTACTTCGTCGCACTATGAAGAACAATGTCTGCACCAAGATTAATTGGTGTCTGCCAGTATGGCGTGCTGAACGTGTTATCGACAATCGTCAGGAGATTATGCTTTTTGGCAACTAAACTCGCTTTTTGGATATCAGTCACTTTTAACAATGGGTTAGTCGGTGTTTCAATGAAAAGCGCCTTCGTATTCTCTTGAATGGCTGCCTCAATATTTTCCACCTTGCTAGTGTCTACAAAAGTAGAGCTGATCCCCATTCTATTTAGCACCTTTGTCATGACACGGTATGTTCCACCGTACACATCATCTGTTAAGACCACGTGGTCACCGCTGTCAAACAACATCATAACGGCTGTAATGGCCGCCATACCAGAACCAAAAGCGAAGCCCGCTTTCCCATTTTCTAGATCCTTGATTAATTCTTCAAGCGCATGTCGTGTCGGATTTCCCGTTCTGGAGTACTCATACCCCTTAAAGTTTCCTACACTCTCCTGTTTATAGGTACTAACTTGATAGATGGGAGTGGAAACCGCCCCAGTATGAGGATCTCCAAATATTCCACCATGTATCAACTTTGTTTTTTTATGCATATCAAATTCCTCCTTCATAAATCTTTTTGCTTAAATAGCGTTCGCTGCTATCGGCAAAAATCATCACAATGTTGGTTCCAGGTTGGGCAATTTTTGCTTCATCCAAGGCTGCATGAAGTGCTGCCCCTGATGAGCTCCCGACCAACAATCCTTCTTTTTGCGCCAATTCTTTGACGCGTTCAAACGCATCCACATCATACACTGTGTGGATGGAGTCGAAGTATGCTGCATCCATGTATCCTGGTAAAAATTCCATCCCGATGCCTTCAGTTTTATGTGGACCGGACTCGCCGCCGTTAAGAATCGAACCCTCGGGCTCCACGATGACCGTTTTCACATCGGGGTTCTTTTCTTTCATATATTTTGCTGTTCCCATGAATGTTCCACCAGTTCCAGCTCCCGCAACAAATACATTCACCTGTCCATCCAACTGCTTCCAAAGCTCAGGACCCAGTGTCTTGTAATAGGTTTCTGGATTGGCAGGGTTACCGAACTGCTGCGGACAATAGGAATTGGGTATTTCCTTGTTAAGCTCCTTCGCTTTCTCTATGGCACCCTTCATCCCGAGAGGTGTTGGCGTGTGAACAATCGTTGCACCAAGTGCCTTCATGAGTTCTTGTTTTTCCACACTGAACTTCTCCGGCATACATACCATCACCTTATAGCCGGTGCCGACTGCTGCTAGCGCAAGACCAATACCAGTATTACCAGCCGTTGGTTCAATAATCGTCCCGCCTTCTTTCAGCTTTCCGGAACGAACCGCATCTTCTAAAAGCTCTTTTCCTAATCGGTCTTTAATACTTCCGCCTGGATTATAAAATTCAAGCTTAGCAAAGAGGCGCACCCCTTGTGGCACCTCAAAATTAGTCAACTCCACGACAGGTGTATTGCCTATCAAGCCATGGACATTTTTAAAAACGTTCATCATTTATCCCCCCGCAGACATTACTTCCGTGTGTTAAGCGTTTTTCAGCTCACTCAGCATATTTTCAATTAACATGGAAGAATGCAATGCTGCTTTACTTAGGAATTGATCGAAACTGATATTGGATTCTTTTCCTGCGATGTCAGACAGTGCACGGATTACCACAAACGGTACTTCAAACGCATGACAAACTTGTGCAATTGCCGCCGCTTCCATTTCCGCAGCTTGCAGCTTGGGCATCTTTTCACGAACCGCTTCCACACGTACCGGATCATTCATAAAGGAATCCCCTGTTGCAATCAGTCCTTCCACAACCTGCATACCGCTCACATTTTCAGCCGCTTTTTTTGCTAAAGCCATAAGCTTTGCATCTGCTTCAAATGCTGCCGGCAAGCCCGGAACTTGTCCGTATTCATATCCAAAAGCCGTCACATCCACATCATGATGACGAACTTCCGTCGAAATAACAACATCTCCAACATTTAATGCTGGCGAGAACCCACCTGCAGATCCTGTATTAATAACTACTTCAGGCTTGAAACGTTCTAAAAGTAAAGACGTACTAAGCGCCGCATTTACTTTCCCAATCCCTGATTTTGAAAGAACAACATCCACGCCATTCAATGTTCCTGTATAATATTCACAACCTGCAACAGTTGTTGTTTCCATACCTTCAATCTTTTCACGCATGATGGTTACTTCTTCTTCCATTGCTCCGATAATTGCTACTTTCATTATGAAATCCCTCTTTTCTTAATATGAGCGGCAGGAACATCCACCTCTTTAGAAAAGAGAACATGTAATGCCCACCTGCTATTGTTTCGTCGCTTCCATTACCCAGACAAAATGATTAAATCGCTGGTACTCCACTTCAAATCCATGCTTTTCAAAAATAGCTGTCAGGACATCCAGTGTTGTATAGTATTCAGTCTTTAAATCATTAGCCAGATTTAAAAACGTGTGCTTTTCTGCCTGTTCAATTGTCGCTCTGTACGCCTCTTTATTTTCAAAGACCGTATCAGCAAATACTATTTTACCACCTTTATCAAGTAACTTTCCATAGTGCGCCACCGCTTCTTCCTTTTCTGCATCTGTCAGATGGTGAAACGCATACGTGCTGACAATGGATTGGATTGGTTCAGTTGGTATCGGAAAGCTTAGGAAGTCACCATCCTCAAGGCTGACCGTCTTTGGAAGCTTTTCGGCAGCTTTTTCGCGCATCGTTTTGGATGGCTCGATAGCAAAAACTTCATAGCCATTTTTCAGCAGTTCGTTTGTGAGGTTCCCGGTTCCTACACCAAATTCTACGACAGGGCTTAGTGCCTTAGAGGCCACATCCTTTAAGATATCATCATACCCACGGAAAACCTCTGCATATTCTTGATCCTTTCCGCTTACTGTCGCATCATAATAATTTGCCCAATCGTTAAACAGTTCGACGAATTCACGTCCCATAGATGATCACTCCACGAATAATTTATATAATTCCTATAAGCATAGTATGTTTTTAAAAATTAACTGTTCTCAATCTAACACATGTTTCTATTTTCTTCAATGAAAATGTTTGGTAGGATATACTTAGATAGTTGGTAGGAGTAGGGTTAGAGCAATTTCAAAAGGGCTACAAAACTACATGGCATAAACCCGACGAAAGGACTTGGAATTATGAACTTTGAATTTAGTTTGTTGGAAGATAAAGTGGAATTCTTTGAAGCACTTGATTTAAAGACGTTAGAGAAAAAAATAAATGAGCAAATTGATCATAATCGCGCCATTATGCTTGGGGTTCACTCCGTATCCCATCAAATGCATGTGGACGAGGAAGGCAGACGCTTTTATAGTGCGGTCGTGCATTTTAGGTTGAAGGGAAATAAATTCTGATACGTGTAACTTATAGGAAAATCAGTACGTCTAGTAAGTTGAGAAGGAGGCGTACTGAATGCGTGTATTAATCTCTATGTTGGGATTGGGGATTATTTTGTTGCTGACCGGATGCTCCGGAATGTCAGGGTCAGTTGATACGGAACGGATTACACCACCTGAAGCTGTTGTAATAGTTGATGAAGATACATATGAAACGGTGCGAGGTAGCTTCTGTTGGAGCAACAATCGTCAAGGAGTGTGTGAAGACCACTCCGGCTCTGTTGACCTTTTGGCAGATAAAGAACCAATAATAGTAGCGCCAGGAGAGGAAATAACAATCGATATTTTGGATGGACCGGAGCCTAGTGAATATTCAGTGGATTTTTCGTTGACTGATCAATATGAGAATATTGTTGTCTTGGCAGTTAACAACAAATTCATTGCACCAACAGAAGAGGGTCTATATTACTTCTCCTACTTTGCAAGGTGGAAAAATAAAGCATATGACGGAGATGCCTACTACGCATTTCTGATTGAAGTGGACGAAAGCGCTCGGGAGTGAGCGTTTTTTTGTATTATTTCTCTACAGGAAATATCTCCGACCTTTATAGTCCCCTTCGAATCTAAGGTTTAATGAGGATAAGTATTTGGAAGTAGCTGTTGGAGAAGGTAGTTGAAGAAACCACCGTATTTCTTTATTTGTGACTATATTCCCTATCAACAATTTATGATCAGAAAGTGCTTCTAGATGTGAGACTTTAGAACAATCTCCACATTTAAAGCAATGCCATGTTGATCTCTTTTTTTGCATTGGGACACATTTACAAGAAGTACAGATTACCCCAAGTATTAGCTCATGGGGTTCAATATTATAATAGGAAAGAAGATTAAACTTATCAGGAGTATGCTTTTTTATCATCAGTTTTGAGAGTTTTAGGAGATCTTTCTTACTTAGTTGTTCGTGCCTATGATTACTGTTAATCTCTTGTATTCTGTTTGGAAGGTTCGTATGAAAAGTAACTTTTTTTAGAATAGAGGGTGTAGTCTTGATAAGAGTGGTATTAGTATGAGTTAAAGCGATGAGACTTGCGATTGGTATCGGAGGGAAATTGTGTTTCTCTAGCCAAAGTCCAAGCTGAAGCCTTTGACGTGCCGTTTGAGAAATCGGATCGCTTAATTTTTCTAATCCTCCATTTTCAGGTAAGTGTCTTATTAGTTGATTTGCCTGCTGGTCAAACTCTAAAACTCCATTTATATACTTTGAATCAACTATAATGCAGTGTGTCTGTGAGAGAAGAACTGTGTCCATTTGAAAGAATCTACCTTTTGGATCTTCAAGCCTGAGACTATTTAATATAAAGTATTTGTCATCAGGGAGATAGGTTAAAAAGTAATCCATTGCATCTTCCCCTTTATGGCCGTAGAATAATCTACCATGTTCTTTTTCTATTAGTGAGTATTTAGGATGATTTTTTGGGACTCTTCGCATTGCTGCTTCATGAGTTAGAAGTCTATGCGACTTTTCCCTTTGCTTTTTGATCATTTTCCACCTCCGCTTTTTCAATATTAAGTGTATTCTCTTCATCTTAGTTAATTTCCTGCACAAAAGTCATCTTTTTCTAAGCATTTGTTTTACGTGACCAATTCGAGAAATCTCGTTGAAAAGTTTATTTTCCAAACTCCTCATTTTATTTTCCGTTACGGAAATATACGAGCCGTAACGCACGATTTATTTTCCGTTTTTCAAAAATACGAGCCGATACATGACATTTACGAGCAGTTCGACAAAATACCCCAACATCCGACACCCGCGATACCCCTGTTTCGCCGCTTCCGCCCCCGCCCCCCCAACGCTAAACCACTCCCCCACCAAAAGCCCTTCAACACTTCAATCCCTTGACCTTGCACCCAAGTTCAAGCCCACAAAAAAAGACCCACCCCCAATGGGATAAGTCCGCCACCTTTATGAAAAATCACATACTTACAACGCCTTAACCTGCTCCACCTTTGTAGGTTTCCAACCTTTGTTGGTTACCCACTCCAAATAGACTTTGAAGTTCTCACCGGTGGATTTGTTTTTGATAGACGCTACAGATAAGTGTTCGCTGCCGCCATTACCCAGGAAGTACAATGTGTAATCCCCACTGTTTAAACGGGTAGCTGCCTCCACGGCTTTTAACTTTTCATTCCAGTCTACATGACCTTCTTCATAAACGGAAGTATGAGGTTCAGATTGAGAAGTTCCTACTGGTCCCCAACCAGGATTGGTCATCGTTTTAATAACATTTGGGTCATCGGAGTTTTCGGAAACCTCTGTCTCAGAATCGTCAGCTTCTTCGGATTCTTCCTCTTTTTCCTTTTCCTCTTTCTCCTTTTCTTTCTCAGCAGATTCTTCCGCTTCCTCAGATTCTGCTTCAGCTTCTTCCTCGTCAGTTGGAGCAGCTTCCTCGGATTCTTGCTCTGCTTCGTTCTCTTCTGTTTCACTTAATTCCTGTTCTCCTGTAGCCAGCTGATTTTCGTTATCTGTAGCTGGGTCATTCTTTCCGAAGAACAAGGAAGAAGCAAGAACGATGATAAATATAAATACAACACCAATCAGGATATTCAAGATCATGTTTGTTTTTTTACGCTTGGTTGTTCGGCCGTAACGTGAGCCACCTTTGTTAAAGTCTAAAGACACGACAGTCCCTCCTAGTCAAAGCCAAATATAGTATAATTACAATAGCTTATTGTACCATCAATACTATAAAAAGCACAGTGAAAAGGATTGCCATTATCTTTCTTGGTTTTCCCAGTTGTATATTTCTTCGACCATTTTGGAATACACAGATGAGACATTGTTCTCATCAACCACGTCTAATTCAACCATAACCATGGCATATTTAGGGCTTTTGATTGGAAAATAACCTGCAAACCACCTATTGTCCAGTTCCCGCCCGTCTTCTGTAAATTTGCCCGTCTGAGCCGTACCGCTTTTTCCTGCAACTTCGTAAGAGAGGCCGTTCATCCTCCAACCTGTCCCTGTTTCCCCTGCCACTACTTCTCTAAGCAAGTGCTGGAGTTGCATAACGGTATAGGATGATAGTTTCTCAACATCTCTATCATGGTCAGGAAAAGAAAACAATGTTGTTCCGTTTTTGTAAAGGATGTCACTTACAAGCTTCACTTCCTTAGATTCTCCACCACGCGCTATTGTTGCCATCATATTTGCCACGGCGAGCGGAGTCACCTTGACATCTTTTTGTCCAATAGATGTCTGGGCAACCGCGAGGGGAACTCCTTTATCTTCGTTGCTATCCCAAACCACATTCTCTTTTTCACGAGGGATTTGCACAAATTCATCAAAACCGAACATATCCCCCTTCCATCCAACGGTTCCTGTTAGTCCCAACATTGTTGCATACTTATCTAATGCATCTTTATCTTTTTCCACCAACAGCTTTCCAATCTCACCAAAAGTGTAGTTACAACTTTGGGCAAAGCTTTCTTCAAGGTTAAGACTCCCTTTACGATCTTTTTCTTCTTGAAGTAGTTCCCCCCTAATATCCAAATCACAATTAAACACCGTTTCATTATCCACTACGTTCTCCTCAATCGCCGCTGCCGTCACGACAGTTTTGAATACTGAGCCTGGAAAATGAGGTTCTAGCATGAAGTTATGTGCACCCGCTCCAACCAAAGGATTTTTTGGATCAAGCGATGGTTTTGACACCAATGCAACCACTTCATTTGTCTCAATATCAATAACTACAAGCCCGCCCTTTTTCACTTGGTATTCATTGAGCGTTTTTTCCGCCAGCTGCTGAATGTTCTTGTCAAGGGTTGTTTGGACAGATAGAGGATAATAGGGATTGGACGGAGACATATACCGGACATCGATTCCAAATAACGGTCCGCCAAAACGATCCACATGATAGAGTAATTTTGTAGAGCCTTCAGGAAGGATGATTTCATCAAATGCCTCTTCTAAGCCGGAGACTCCGATTGGCGTATGCGGGGAATAATTTTCTTTCTCCACCTTGTCGGCATAACGCTTCATAAAGGTCTCAGCTTCCTCACCAGTCACACCAATAACGTGTTCTGCCGTTTTTTCATCGAGTTCAAACTGGCGATACAGTGCGACTATCCCTGGATATTCAAGGTCATTAATTTTTTCCATTTTCTCATCAGTTAGACTTTCTGATAAAACGACTGGTTTTTCCGCATCAGCAAGCAGGCTGTCAATCTCGGATGCATTCATCTCCAAAATACCAGCTAGTTCATCTTTGGGCCAATCGAGGCCATTTAGGAAAGGGAATAAGATAACACTTGGAAAATAATCGTGAGTTAACGGCAGCCCATTACGGTCGATGAATCTGCCACGGCCTTCATCGATTACAAGAGACTGCGTTCGTTGTTTGACGCTTGCTTCAATTAGATTTATATGTTGATCGGTAAAGGATTCTGTGCTGATTAGCTGCACTTGAACAAGCCTTCCGATAAGCATGCTTAAGAGCAGCACGACACAGATTCCGAGTTTATTGATTCTCCCTTTGATTAACCGTTGCATAAAAAAACACCTCATCAACATTGTTGACGAGGTGTGTTCTTTTTAATCAAAAGCTGTTCTCTAGTTGATTTGTGTAATTGGCTTCATAGAATAAACGTTACTTTGCGCTACAGGCACTCGCTTTCCGCGGGGCAGTGCTTGAGCCTCCTCACAACGCTTCAGGGGTCCCAAGTCTACCGCTACCTCCCGCCGGAGTCGAGTGCCTTACGCTACAATCCACTTGTCCGTCTAATTTTATTATACCAACGAATCTTTAAAGATCAGCTTTTAAAAGTCTTACTTTACAGAAACAATCTTCACGTTCATTTCTCCGCCTGGAGTTTGGATGGTTACTTCATCGTTTACACGCTTACCCATTAGGGAGCTTCCCATTGGGGATTCGTTAGAGATGTTACCTTCGAACGGATCAGCCTCTGCGCTACCTACGATTGTGTATGTTTCTTCTTCGCCGTCTGGTAGCTCAACAAATGTTACCGTTTTACCAAGGCCGACTGCGTCTGTATCCTTATCTTCTTGGATGATTTTTGCGTTGCGGACCATTTGCTCAAGTAGGGTGATGCGTCCTTCTACGAATGCTTGCTCTTCTTTTGCAGAATCGTACTCAGAGTTCTCAGAAAGATCTCCGAAGCTACGTGCTATCTTAATCCGTTCCACTACTTCTTTACGTCTTACAGATTTTAAGTGCTCTAATTCTTGTACAAGCTTGTCTTTCCCAGCTTGTGTCATTGGATATACTTTCTCTTGTGCCATGACTTTTCACTCCTTCTAGTAATTGCATTCCCCAATTTACGTTGTATCTTTATGGCAATATGGTTCAAAGCCTATGTAAATGTGGAAAAAGATGTACCCATTAAATGGAATACATCGTCGCTCCTTCCACAATTGGAAAATTCTCTAGCTTATCATATGTTATTACAAAATCTCTTTTTGTTCAAGAATTGTTTGAATTTTTGTTACCATCAGGTCGATTGCAACGTGATTTTGTCCACCTTCAGGGATGATAATATCCGCATATCTCTTTGTTGGTTCGATAAATTGATTATGCATTGGACGAACTACAGTTACATATTGTTCAATGACAGAATCTATGGTACGTCCTCGTTCCTTGATGTCACGCAGCATACGACGGATGATGCGCAAGTCTGCATCTGTGTCTACAAAAAGCTTTATATCCATTAAGTTACGCAAACGTTCGTCTTCTAATACCAAAATTCCTTCTACAATGATAACATCTTTTGGTTCCACTTCAATTACTTGAGATGATCTTGTATGAATGGTGTAATCGTAGACAGGTTTATTTACTGTATCATAGTTTAATAAATGCTGAATGTGTTCAATCAATAAGTCGTTATCAAATGCCAAAGGATGGTCATAGTTAGTTTGTAGCCTTTCTTCCATCGGCACATCTGTTTGGTCTTTATAATAGTAATCCTGTTCTAGCATTAGGATGGACTTCTCTGTAAAATGATCAAAAATAGCTTTTGTTACACTCGTTTTTCCTGAGCCAGATCCTCCGGCTACACCGATTACGATCGGTTTTTTCCCCATGGTATTACTGCCCCTTTCGCATCATGTTGTTCGGATAAATCGGCTTTTCCACTTTGAATTTCACAATTTGTAATGGATGGCGGGCAGCATCTAGTTCATTGCCTTTTTCATCCCAAACCTTCTCTATTTTTTGTGTGAAGTTTTCAATTTCCGGACCGAAGAATTCCACTTCATCGCCTGGTTTAAAAAAGTTTCTTTGTTGCAAGGTCACCATTTGAGTTTCCTTATCATAGTCAAGTACCAGTCCAACAAAGTCAAAGTCTGTCTTCTTGCTATGGTTGCCAAACATTTGCTCTTTATACCCCGGAACACCTTCAAAGAAAGCAGGTGCTGTTTCCCGGTTTGCACATTTATCAAGCTCTTCCAGCCATTCTTGTTGGATCGTGAAGTTCTCAGGATCTGCACAATAAGCGTCGATTACTTTGCGGTACACACTTACTACTGTTGCTACATAATGAATGGATTTCATGCGGCCTTCAATTTTCAAGCTGTCGATTCCCAATTCAATCATTCTAGGAATGGATTCAATAAGCTTTAAATCTTTCGGACTCATGGCAAATGGTGCATCACCTTCAGCAAAAAGCGCCTTTTCTTTGCCACCATCCAATTCGTACAAATCGTAATCCCAACGACAAGACTGGCAGCAGCCTCCACGGTTAGAATCTCGTGCTGTCATATGATTACTTAGCGTACAGCGTCCAGAGTATGCGATACACATGGCACCGTGAATGAAGGTCTCAATTTCAATGTCAACTTTCTCTTTCATCTCACGAATTTCCTCTGCACTTGTTTCACGCGCAAGTACAACACGCTCCAAGCCTTCCTCTTTCCAAAACTGGACTGCTTTCCAGTTTGATAGAGATTGTTGAGTACTTAAGTGAACTTCAAGTTTAGGTGCCACTCTTCTGCAGGTTTCAATGATGAGTGGGTCAGCAACAATGATTCCATGAACCCCTGCCTCTTCAATGCCGCGAAGGTAATCATCAAGTCCGTCCATGTTTTCATTGTGTGCGAAGATATTGGTGGTTACATAGATTCTGGCGCCAAATTTTTCTGCAAATTGAACACCTTCCGCCATTTCTTCGAAGGTGAAATTTCCGGCATTGGAACGCAATCCATATTCTTGACCACCGATGAAAACGGCATCTGCACCATATTGAACAGCTATTTTTAATTTCTCCAGGTTACCTGCCGGTGCAAGTAATTCTGGCTTTTTAAAGATCACTCGTTTTCCATCAACTATCTTAGAAATCTTATCATTTATATAGGTTGTCATAAAAGGTTACCTCCTTTTCTTGTTAATAGACTGTTTCTTTAAAGAAGAATCCAGTATCTAGGGGACGGTGATCTTGTTGGAGCTCTTCCATTTCATTTAGCAGGTCCTCTTTGATGTCTTCATAGGCTTCTCTGTCATCTGCACAGAGGTCGATTGCTTTTCTGTATCTTTTTGTTACTTCTACTATATATTCAGGTGTTTGTAGTACACCGTCGATTTTGAAGCTGTCCACTTCTGCATCTATCATTTCTTCTAGTTCATCAATGATGCACATGTCGTTTGGACTCATGATGTGTGTGCCATTTTCATCTTCATAGACAGGATACTTATTACTTCTTTCTTTGTCATGAAGGATCATCGCCCGCTCTTTGCCTTTCTCCACTTCCATCTGTTTGCCTTGATATTCAAAATAGTGCCCAAGCAACGAACGTTTGGATTGGAACATACAGGTCATGCCATGGACTTGGACTTCTATTTCCACTTCTGCATTTTCCTTGATTTCAACAATGGCATCCATATTGATTTCTCGAGCCAACACGGCACGTTTAGAGCCTTTTCTGCCCCAATAATTACAGGTGTAGTAGTTGGTTGCAGTCGTTTCCGTATTCCAATGTAGCGGCATATTGGGAGCAACTTCTTTTGCTGCCATTAAAACAGCCGGGTCTCCGAAAATGACTGCATCTGCCCCTGCTTCATTCAAAAATTGAAGATAGTCGGATAATTCGTCCACTTTTTCATTATGAAAGAGTGCATTCATTGCCACATATACTTTTTTCCCGTGCTTATGGGCAAGTTCAATCGCCGCCTTCACTTCATCTTTTTTGAATTCACCAGCTAAGCGAAGTCCATAGCGTTCTTCTCCGACAACAAATGCATCTGCTCCTGCATCAATTAAATCCTTTAAATTTGTTAAGTTTAGTGGTGTCACTAATAACTCAGGTTTTTTCAACGTTCTTCACCTCTTTTTTTACTGATTGCAATTCCATCACCAACAGGTAAGATTGTGGAGATGTAGTCCGGATGTTCCATCAACCATCTATTGTATCTGTCAATTTTTTTTACTAGGTTTTTAATTCTTTTCGGTTCTATCGCTTCGTGGTCTTCTGCTACCTTCCCCCGGAAGAGGACATTATCGGTGATGATGATGCCTGCTTCATTTAAAAGGGTTTCATACATGGTAAAGAATCGCTCGTACTGCCCTTTTGCTGCATCAACAAATATGAAATCAAACGGCGCTTCTTTTTCCACTAGCTCAAATACTTCTAATGCATCTCCTAAAACAAGTTGGATTCTATCTTGAAGCCCCGCTTGTTCTATGTGCGATTTTGCTTGTAAGTATCTATGTTCATCACGCTCTATTGTCACAATGGTCACTTCCGGTAACGCTTGTGCCATTCTGATTGCGGAATAACCGATAGCTGCGCCTATCTCTAGGATCCTTTTTGGCGTGGAAAGCCTTAAGAGCTGAAGGAGTGTTTCCATTCCGACCAGGTCCATGATTGGGACATTTTCTTTTTCAGCAAGCTTTTCCATTTTGCTGACAAGTTCATTTCTAGAAGGAGTGAGATTATTCAAATAAGTAATTATTTTATTTTCATTGGCTTCCAACGGTGGACGCCTCCTTTAATCTTGCTAAAAACAAAGAAAATAGAGGTGACCTCGATGGAGGAACCCTCTTTAACGTTACAATTATTTTAGTTCAAAACAACTCGATATATTTTACCACAAAGAAAAAGGGAATGCGAATTAATTTCGCACTTCCCAATACTTTACGACCTATCCATTGTCCTGACTTGAGATATGTTCATTTTTGTCAATATTATGTTCTTCCAACGTTTCGTTGAATAGCACTTCACCATCAGGTGTGGCCAAGAAGTAATAATACTCCGTTTCAGCAGGTTTCAATGCAGCTTGAATGGATGATAAACCTGCATTGGCAATTGGTCCCGGTGGCAGGCCTTGATGCTTATACGTATTGTATGGTGAATCCACTTCAAGATGCTCATACAACGTTCGCTCTTTATGTTCACCAAGCGCGTATAACACAGTTGGATCTGTTTGAAGTGGCATTCCTACATTAAGGCGGTTATAGAATACACTTGAAATGCTTTCACGATCTGTTTGCATAGTTGCCTCCGCTTCTATCAAACTTGCCATCGTAAGCAATTCATGAGGTGTTAACTCTCTATTTCCCATACCTACTCGAACTGCATCATCCTGAAGAACCTCGTTTGTCTTTTGAAGCATAACATCAATAACTTCTTCTGCCGTAGGATTTTCTACATAGAAAGGATAGGTTGCAGGGAACAGATAGCCCTCCAAGGCATATTTTACGTCTTCGTCAAACATTTCATCGGTAATGACTTTTGGATATTTCTTCCTCATCTTATCAAGAAATTCTTTGTCATTTGCTTTTTCCAGAAACTCTTTTTCTGAAAGTCCCATTCTATTTTCAAGGATTACAGCAATTTGCTCCAATTGACGTCCCTCAGGAATAGTAATTTGAAATACCACTTCTTGTTGAACTCGTCCTTCTTTTAAGTGACCGATAATTTCATCCAAGTTCATAGAAGGACTTAACTCGTATTCTCCAGCCATGAATCCTGATTCATTCTTAAACTTTACATAATAACGAAATACTTTCCCATTATTTATGATACCATTTTCCTCTAAAATGCGACCAATCGATGTCGGGGACGATCCTATCGGAATTTCCACCTTTTCGGTTTTGGTATCTTCCTCATTCACAGGCTGCAATGCATTTTTTATATAAAAATAACCGCCGCCAATAACTCCAGTAAGGGCTAGCATGAGTATGACAAATACTGTAAAGACAATGCGACGCACAATCTTTGCTTCAAAATGTTTTTCCTTCAATTTTTCTTGAATATAGTCTTTATTATTTTTTTCAGACAAAAAAATACCCCCTCTCGTACACCTAACAATTATACAACAAATTCTTTATTTTTTTGACAAAAAAGCGTGTATTTTCTCTTTTCCGACACATTCCCACATCATATTTTACCATTTATTTCGCGATAATCATTACTTTTTTCCTAAATATTTTGAATTTATTAGGGTGTTTTTCTTACAGTCATCTAGTAGTTTTACCATTTTCAATCAGAATAAAGGGTATGGTAAAATTAATTTGGAGGTAGAATATGAAACTTACACTATACACGGACTACTCATTGAGAGTTCTATTATATTTAGCAAGTGCACCTGATAACAACAAACTCATTCAAATTAAAGAGATAGCGCAAGCATATGGTATTTCAAAAAATCACCTTATGAAAGTAACCTTTCATCTTGGAAAGCTAGGGTATGTGGAGACGATTCGTGGCCGAAATGGGGGTTTGATGTTAGCACAGGAACCCAAGGAAGTGAATATTGGTGAACTCGTGCGGCAAACAGAAGAGGATTTTCATATTGTGGAATGTTTTCAAGATCATGCTTCCTGTGTGATATCACCTCACTGTAAGCTAAAAGGGGTGTTATACCAAGCGACACAAGCCTTTATTTCCGTTTTGGATCAATATAGTTTAGAGGATTTGATTATCAATAAAGAGCAATTAACCACTCTATTGTTTTCAGATATAGAAAGCACGGACGGCCAAAAAAAAGAGAGCAAACAGGAATAGCCTGCTTGCTCTTTTTTTCTTACTCTTCTTCTTCTGCCAAGAATGTGTTCAGCATTTCTTCAATCATGTCCCACTCTTCATCCGTTTCAACCGGTTGAAGGTCGCCGCCTTCTTCTGATTCGCTAGGAACGAAGCTTGATGCATGGATTTCAATATCATCCTGATCATCATTTTCTGCGCCTACTGGATAATAAAGTACGTAGGATTTTCCAAATTCCTCCGAATCAAATGTGAAAAGCACCTCACATAATTGCTCATTTCCGTTTTCGTCTACTACTGTGATATTTTGTTCTCCGTGTTCCATTATGCTCACCTCTAATTTATTGTTGGCTGTCGAGGTATCCTTGTAAAATGACAACTGCAGCCATCTTGTCTATTACTTGCTTTCTTTTTTTTCTACTTACGTCAGCAGAAAGCAGAATTCTTTCTGCTGCTACAGTAGAAAGCCTTTCGTCCCAATAGATGATCGGAAGTCCCGTTTTGGCAGTCAACATTTCGCCATAATGCTTGCTGGCTTCTCCGCGTGGACCGATGGAACCGTTCATATTCTTGGGTAAGCCGATAACGACTTTTTCAGGCTTATATTCAGCGATGATCTGCTTCAATCGCTTAAAACCCAAGTTTTTTATTGCTTCATCAATTTTTATCGTTTCCAAGCCCTGTGCTGTCCATCCCATTTCATCACTGATGGCAACACCGACTGTTTTGGAACCGACGTCTAAGCCCAAAATGCGCATGTACTACTCCTTGCGGTGCTGTTCTAGGTAAGACTTCACTAATTCTTCAATTAGCTCGTCCCTTTCAATTTTCCGAATAAGCGTTCTTGCTTCTTTATGACGCGGAATGTATGCTGGGTCTCCAGATAGCAAGTAACCAACAATCTGGTTGATAGGGTTATAGCCTTTTTCCTGCAACGCTTCATAAACTGTTATTAATACGTCATCCACATTAGCTTCCAATGCATCTTCCGGAAAGTTAAACTTCATTGTTTTGTCAAAGGAGCTCATCATTTGCACCTCTCTCTTAGACTTCTTTTTTTCTAGGATCAGCTAAAACCGCTGTTGATTTCCGCCCCGAGCTTCGCTTTCCTAGGGGCTGACGTGAGCCTCCTCGGCTACGCTTGCGGGGTCTCCACCTAGCGCTATCTCCCTCAGGAGTCTTCGCTCAGTGTTTCAATCAACAGCTCTAATATCGCAATTTAACACGAAATTATTTTAACTTAGCCTTTTCTATCTGCTTGTAAATTGTTACCTATATTGTACACCAAATGTCGGCAATGTTAAACGGATTTTATCCAATCTTCAACAGATTGTAATGCAGAATCGACTTGTTCTGGGTTTTTTCCGCCTGCTTGTGCCATGTCAGGACGACCTCCGCCGCCGCCACCGCAACGTGTAGCCACTTCTTTAACAACCTTACCGGCATGGTAACCTTTTTCAATTAGATCTTTAGTTACCCCTGCAGAAATGTTTACTTTTCCATCTTGTACGCTTGCAAGTACTATGATACCAGAACCAAGCTTATTTTTTAAATCATCCACCATCGTACGCAGGTTGTTCATGTCGGTACCTGCTACCTTGCTCACAAGCATTGTTACGCCATTGACGTCCTTTGCTTTTGATGAAAGGTTGGATGCTTCTATGTTTCCAAGCTTAGAAGCCAAGGATTGATTCTCTCTTTGCAGCTCTTTCATATCGGATAAAAGAACGTCGATTCTTGTTCCTACTTCCTGTGGTTTCGTTTTAAGCTTAGCTGCTGCTTCTTTTAACAGCTGTACTTGATCATTTAATAGGCGATAAGCGCCTTCACCTGTCACAGCTTCCATACGGCGTGTTCCTGCTCCAATACCAGATTCAGAAACAATTTTGAATAGTCCGATCTCAGATGTGTTTGGAACATGACAACCACCGCAAAGCTCCAGGCTGTATTCACCAACCTGAACGACACGAACGATATCTCCGTACTTTTCACCAAACAATGCCATTGCACCCATTTCTTTTGCTTCAGTGATGGATTTGTTCTCAATGACAACATTGATGCTCGCCCAAATCTTTTCATTAACAATCGCTTCGATTTTCTCGATTTCCTCTTGTGTCACTTGACCAAAATGAGAGAAATCAAAACGAAGGCGGTCAGCCGTTACTTGAGATCCTGCTTGGTTTACATGAGTTCCCAGCACGTCTTTTAATGCTTGGTGCAAAATGTGTGTAGCTGTATGGTTCTTAATAATCTGCGCGCGGTTTTTCGCATGCACTTCTGCTTTGACAGCTTGTTCAGTTTTCAATACACCTTCTTCTACTACGATTGTGTGTAGGTTTTGTCCATTAGGAGCTTTTTGTACGTCCTTCACAAACCCTCTACCTGTTTCTGTAACGATATATCCATGGTCCGCGATCTGGCCGCCACTTTCTGCATAAAAAGGTGTTTCTGCTAACATTACTTGTACTTCTTCACCCGTTTGTGCATCAATAGCAAGCTCACCATTTTTTACGATGACTGAAAGCATTGTATCTGCACTCAGCTGGTTGTATCCTATAAAGCTGCTTTCATTACGGATTTCTCCTAGCACACCAGATTGAACTTGCATGGAACTGGAGTCTTGACGCGCAGAACGAGCACGGTCACGCTGCATTTCCATTTCTTTTTCGAATCCTTCGTGATCAAGCGTCATGCCCTGTTCTTCTACATATTCCTCTGTCAGTTCTACAGGGAACCCGTACGTATCATACAGTCGGAATGCGTCTGCACCAGAAACAACTGTACTTCCATTCTCTTTAGCTTTTGCAATGACAGTGGAAAGGATCGCCAAACCATCATTCAATGTTTCGTGGAAACGCTCTTCTTCGGTTTTCACTACACGCTGGATAAAATCTTGTTTTTCTTTAACCTCCGGGTAGAAATCGACCATGATTTCCGCTACAACCGGTACAAGTTCATACATGAATGGACGGTTGATGCCGAGTTGCTTAGCGTAACGCACTGCTCTTCTTAAAAGACGGCGGAGTACATAGCCGCGTCCTTCATTAGAAGGCAGGGCACCATCACCAACTGCAAATGTCACGGTACGAATATGGTCTGCGATAACTTTGAATGCCGTATCTTTTTCTGCGTTAGTGCGGTATTTTTCACCTGACACATTTTCAGTCGCTTCGATGATTGGAATGAAAAGGTCGGTATCAAAGTTTGTAGGCACATCTTGAATAACGGAAACCATACGCTCAAGCCCCATACCTGTATCAATGTTTTTCTTTGGAAGCGGTGTGTAAGTATGGTCTGGATTGTGGTTAAACTCAGAGAATACAAGGTTCCAAATTTCAAGGTAGCGTTCGTTTTCTCCACCTGGATATAGTTCTGGGTCATTTAAGTCGTTCCCATAACTTTCACCACGGTCATAGAAAATTTCTGTATTTGGTCCACTTGGACCTTCACCGATATCCCAGAAGTTACCCTCTAAGCGGATGATTCTCTCAGCAGGTATACCAATTACTTCATTCCAGTAGTTGTAAGCTTCTTCGTCTTCTGGATGAATGGTAACGGATAGTTTTTCAGGATCAAAGCCAATCCATTTTTCACTTGTAAGGAACTCCCAAGCCCAGTCGATTGCTTCTTTTTTGAAGTACTCACCGATGGAGAAGTTACCAAGCATTTCGAAAAAAGTATGGTGACGTGCCGTTTTACCTACGTTTTCAATATCGTTGGTACGGATTGATTTTTGCGCATTACAAATACGCGGATTTGCCGGAATGACACGGCCATCGAAGTATTTTTTCAGGGTTGCTACGCCACTGTTGATCCATAGTAGGGATGGGTCTTCGTGTGGGACAAGGGATGCGCTTGGCTCTACAGAATGTCCTTTTTCTTTGAAGAAGTCTAGGAACATTTGTCGTACTTGAGCGGATGTTAGATGTTTCATTAGATTTTCCTCCTTTAGATGCTACTGTTTAAACTCCTGTTTCCCTTCGTTCCAGGTGGTCGCTTATCCAGAGGGCGGTGCTGGAGCCTCCTCGCTGCGCTGAAGGCCACTGAAAAAGTCTTGGATTAAGATATTGTTCAGACACCGCTGCGGATTTCCGCAAATGGCTTCGCTTTCCTAGGGGCGCCGCTGGAGCCTCCTCGGCAAGCCTGCGGGGTCTCCACCTAGCACTATCTCCCTCAGGACAAGGAGGGCTTCGGCAGCGATTCATCGCACGAAGAAAATGCGTAGCATTTTCGAGGAGTCTTCGCCTTTTGCTCCAATCCACAGCTCGAAATTACCAAATACAATATCATATCAGTTTTACCGTGACCTCCAGCGGGGTCTCAAGTCTACCGCTACCTCCCGCCGGAGTCGACCACCTTGCACTTCAGTCAACAGGGAAATTTGAAGAAAACAAAAAACTCCCGTCCCTAATAACAGGGACGAGAGTGTTCTCGCGGTACCACCCTGATTATGACAGAATAACTCTGTCATCTCTCAGATTGCTTTAACGGTGCATGCCGGCAGGATTTTACCCTGCTCTCCGGATTAGCTTTCCATTACCCTTCACCCTGGAATTCTTGCAGCCGTGGAATTCCTCTCTATGGGAGCATTTGCTCGTCAGGATGGTCTGTAACGTACTTAGATCCTTCTTTGAATTAGTTTATGTAGCTAGTATGCTTCGATTATATGCAACAGAAAGAAAGTTGTCAATGTTTGATGAAATGAGCGGTAAGATGAGTTAGAGTGACTTTCATCACAGCGAATATTGGTACTGCCAAAATTAATCCTACCACCCCTGCAACCTCTCCGCCTATCAATAGCGCCAAAATGATGAACACAGGGTGAATATGGAGACTTTTGCCCACAATCAATGGCGATAAGATATTCCCCTCTATAAACTGCAGACCAAATATGATGATGATGACTAGAAAGACCATCTTTACAGAAACCGTCGCAGCGATGATTATT
Organism: Bacillus sp. RO1; assembly: GCF_012524115.1. GTDB lineage: Bacteria > Bacillota > Bacilli > Bacillales > Bacillaceae_I > Sutcliffiella_A. The sequence goes on from NZ_JAAZWB010000075.1 coordinate 99,944, forward strand.
GCCGGAAAGGCTCCAATAATCGGGCCAAAATAAGGAATGATGTTAGTAATTCCTATTATTACACCGAGTACGAGAGGATATTTCATGCCAGCTAACCAGAGGCTGGCGGTTGCCAATATGCCTATTATCAAACAAACCGTCAACTGTCCTCTTATATAACTACCCAGTGAAATGTCTACGTCCTTTAAGAAGGCGATTCCTGGCTCCCTCCATTTTCGGGGCGTCAAGTACCAGACCGTTTTTTTCACCTGGTCATAGTCCTTTAACAGATAAAACACGATAAAAGGAATGACAATCAAAATAAAAAAGGAGTTCAACAAACCTTTTAATCCGGCTACAACTTTTGTAAGGAGATTTGTAAGCATTGCTTCAAATTCACTAAAGGTCTGATCTACCCTATCGTGAATTCCATCCGGCCAACCAGATGTAGAACTATGAATCTGCTTGATCCAACCGCTGTATGTTTCGGCTAATCGGGGAAAGTTGTCTGATAGCTCCCAAAGTTGATCAATAATAACTGGTATCCCTTTGTAGCCTATGAGACCGATTCCACCAAAAAATAAAAGATAGATGATGAGAATAGCAATCGGTCTAGGCATCCCTCTGTTATGTGTGTACTCTACAACAGGATGCAATAGGTATGTAATGAAAATACTGATAAAAAACGGGATACTAATAATGAACAGAACCCTCAAAACAGGCGCCCACAGTGGACTCAGTTTCATAAACACATACAAAATAATCATAACGAGTAGAAGTGTACCTAGGCGTAACAGCCATTTCTTCTGATTTTCCAAGAGAAACGCCTCCTACTCGTTATTCTCTATTTAGTTATCAAGATTTATACAGGCCTTTTACTTCAACTCTGAAATGGAGTCGGTCACTGTTTTAATGATAAATTGCAGGTCTTCATCACTGAGGGACAGCGGCGGTGACAAAGTAAGAACATTATTAAACCCTGCGACAGTAGCCCCGTTTTTCCCCACTATTAAGCCTTTCTTTTTACAAGAGGCAATTACCCCGTTTATTTTATCTATTTCAATTGGGTCTTTTGTTTCCTTGTTTTTAACAAGCTCCAATCCTACTAGGAGCCCTTTTCCTCGAACATCCCCAACAGAGGGATGGTCAGATAGACGGGATTTTAGTTCACTTAATAAAACTGCACCTTTTTCTGCAGAGCGCTCTATGAGCTTTTCATTCTCCATTATTTCAAGGTTTTTCAGTGCCAAGGCACATGAAGCGGGACTTCCGCCAAAAGTATTAACATGCCGCAAGTAGTCGTACTCTTCAGATCCTTTGAATTGGTCATAGATCTCTTTCTTTACAGCAGTTGCTGAAAGCGGCAAATAGGCACTTGTGATACCTTTGGCCATGGTGATGATGTCAGGTGTCACGCCATAATTCATGAATCCAAATGGCTTTCCGGTTCTCCCAAAACCGCAGATCACTTCATCTACTATTAAGAGGGCACCATGCTTTTTACATATTTCAGATACTGCTCCCATATAGGTGTCTGGCGGAGTAAGGATCCCTCCCCCTGTAATGATGGGTTCCATGATCATCGCAGCAATGGTTTCACTAAGCTCCCAAGTCATTACTTGATCTACATCTTTCACGCATCTCATACTCATAGGGTCAGCTGTTTGGGCATCTTCCATTCTATATGTGTCAGGAGGCGGGATGTGAACAAATCCTGGAGCGAGTGGTTCATATTTATATTTTCGTTGTGCCTGGCCTGTTGCTGCTAGGGATCCCATTGTGTTTCCGTGATAGGAACGGTATCTGGAAACAATTTTATACCGGTTGCTATCACCACGTTGGGCATGATACTGCCTTGCAATTTTGAAGGCTGTTTCATTCGCTTCCGATCCACTGTTGGAAAAGAAAATGACATATTCTTCTCCAAGCCACTCGTTTAGCTTTTCGGCAAGTTTAATGGCTGGGACGTGACTTTGTGTTAGTGGAAAATAAGCCAGTTCTTTCAGCTGTTCGTATGCCGCTTCTGCAAGTTCCGTTCTGCCGTAGCCGACGTTGACACACCAGAGTCCTGACATACCATCCAAATAGCGATTTCCATCAATATCCGTAATCCAAGCGCCTTTGGCTTCTTTTACAACCATGGTGGATGACGGGCTATAGGGTTTCATGGAGTGCCAAAGATAGCGATCATCTTGAGCCAATAAGTTTTGTTCTTGCGTTTGATTTATTTTAGCCAACGAAAACACCCTTTCTATGTGAGAAGCATTGCTAACCATTCACACTTAGGAACCTTTAAAACACCGCTGGTGATTTCCGCAAATGGCTTCGCTTTCCTAGGGGCTGACGAGAGCCTCCTCGGCAAGTCTGCGGTGTCTCCACCTAGCGCTATCTCCCTTAGGAGTCTTCGCCTTTTGGTTTAATCACCAGCTAGAAATCATCTCTATACTCTACAGCTTATTTTAAAAATCGAATCTTGATGTGATCATTTTTTTGCGGGTGAAGAAGTTGACACCGTCTTTTCCGTTTACGTGAAGATCGCCGTAGAAGGAATCTTTCCAGCCGGAGAATGGGAAAAATGCCATCGTTGCAGGAACTCCTACATTGACACCAATCATTCCTGCATCCGCTTCTTCCCTGAACTGCCTAACCGCCTTAGCATCTTTTGTGTAGATGGTTGCGCCATTGCCGAATCGGGATTTCTCGATATGAGCAAGCGCCTCGTCAAGGTCTTTTGCACGCAATAGGCTAAGAACAGGGGCAAAAATCTCTTCCTTGGCAATCGTCATTTCAGGGGTAACATGATCAAAAATGGTCGGTCCGAGATAATGGCCTTCTGGCATTTCATCCATTTCTTTACGGCCATCACGAATCAGAGACGCTCCCTCGGAAACTCCTTGTTTTATATAGCCTAGTACTTTTTCACGATGGCTTTCCCTAATAACAGGGGTCAACAATACGTCTTCATCCATACCGTTTCCGATTGTCAGGGAGTTTGCTTTGTTTTTCAGTTCCTCAACAAATTGATCGTTATTTCCTACTACTACAACGGCACTGCATGCCATGCAGCGCTGTCCCGCACTTCCAAAAGCAGATGTCAAAATATGCTGTGCAGCTTTTTCTATATTGGCATCCGGCATCACGACATGATGGTTTTTAGCTCCAGAAAGAGCCTGGACCCTCTTGCCATTTTTCGCGGCTGTCTCATACACATATTTTGCTACAGGCTGAGAACCGACAAAGGATATCGCTTTAACATCCTCATGATTTAGCAAACCATTAACCACATCATGTGCACCGTGGACAATGTTTAACACCCCGTCCGGGGCTCCTGCTTCTGTAAACAGCTCCACTAAACGATTGGCAAGCATCGGCGTCCGTTCAGAAGGTTTTAGGACAAACGTATTTCCGCATGCGATAGCGAGCGGGAACATCCATAGTGGAACCATCATTGGGAAGTTGAAAGGAGTAATCCCCCCTACCACTCCAAGTGGATATCTATACATGCTAGAATCAATATCTTCCGCAATATTTGATAAGGTTTCTCCCATCATCAATGTTGGAGCACCTGCTGCAAACTCTACACACTCCAACCCTCTTTGTACTTCACCATGTGCTTCCTTAAATGCTTTTCCGTTTTCAAGTACAATCAGCTTTGCAAGTTCGTCATGATTTTGTGTTAATAAGTGATGGTAGGCATACATAATGCGTGCACGTTTAGGCACGGGCATATCTTTCCATGTTTTAAAAGCAGTTTTGGCTGCCTTGACTGCCTCCGCTACATCTTCTTTGGTTGAGATCGGCACCTTTGCCAAACATTCCTTTGTAGCTGGGTTGATGACTTCCATTTGCTCTGAACCTTTGGAATCCACCCATTTTCCATCTATGAAATTTTGCAATACCCTCGTGTCTTTTGAAGTAATTGTCATGCTATGTCCTCCTCATCCTTTAATAGAATATTTAGAACTTATGACTATTATCTGACAAAATAGAAAGGCTTTCATTAGACAAAATGTAAAATGGATAAGGTTCCACTCCTGACATTTTGCCAAAAAAAAAGTTGGCTCCCTTAGGAAACCAACTTTGTCAGCATTTTAAAGACTATACGTTTTACTATCTCCGTCCAAATACGAATTGGTCGTATTCAAATATTCATACACCATTACCATAAATTCAATCACAAGTCTTTTTTCAGAAATCATGAAGTCTTCCCCCAGTAAGCTTTCTAATTTTTGAATCCTGTGATAGAGAGTCTGCCTAACAATATAAAGCTTACTTGCCGTCTCTTTTTTAGAACCATTGCAGGAGAGATAGATTTTTAATGTTTCTAGAAGCTTTCCGTTATGCTTTTGGTCGTAGGCAATGACAGGCTCCAAATATTCCATAACAAAATCACGAAGATCATGATGTTTTTGCATGAATGAGATCAACCGGTAAATGTGAAGATCCTCAAAAAAAGAGAAATATTCTTCTTTTAGCAGTTGTTCCTGGATTTGCATAGCCTCCCAGGAAGACTGATAGCTTTTGGAAAGTTGATCAAGTGGCAGCACATATTTCCCAACAGCAAAACGGAATGAATAATTCCCTTTGTTGTCTTTTTGTTTGTTGATAATATTTACTACTCCTTCTGTTAATCTATCCTTCCAGCCTCGTTCCTCCCTTTTGTTAATGAGAATGGCAGTTAGCGTATTTTTCATCTCTGTAAAGAATACCGAGAAGCCCTGTTGTTCAAAGATGGAGCGAAATAACAGGGTAAGATAAGTTTTATCAAGTGCGGGGGCCTGCTGGTTTTTCTTTTTACAAAGAAGTACCACTCCGCCTTTATGAAACATCGCATCATTTCGACCAAGGAAATCCCGAATGGATTCTTTGTGCTGGCCACCTTCAAGCCAGCTGCGGAGCCACTCGCTTTCTTCTAGTCTCCTTTTTTCTTCCACATACAACCCTCTTAATATATGCTGAGCTAGCGCAGTTATGGTTCGATCTAAAAGTAAATGATCAAACTCGCTCAATATGCGGTCTTGGGAAAAAATATGAATGACACCATGTTGCTTATCCAGTACCTGAACAGGCTCCATTAAGTATTTCTCTTTAACGGAATCCGATTTCATTGAACATATAATTTTTTTCCGCTCGTGAATTGGAACGTCAGGGATAAAGAATCTCTCACCAGTTTTATTTTCGTAAATAATTTGCGTTTCCAAGTGTTCTTGAAGATAGTGAAGTATTTCGAATTCGTGGGTAATGGTCAACAGTTTCTTGTTTAACGTTTGAGAGTAGCTTTCTAGTTGAGATATCATTTGATATTGTTGGTTAATCAACACAGAATGAATGTCTTGCGTAATATCTACAAATGACACTTCCTGATGAAAGAGAATGAGAGGGAATGCTCTGGCATTAGCTAGATTAATGATGTCCTGTGGGATGGAGGGGATATAGGCACCTTTTTCAATACATAATCCGGCTGCCTGACAATTTATGAGTTGCTGGACAAACGACTTGAATTTCTCTGTATTATTTCCAAAAGATACTCCGGTGGATAGAATAAGTTCTTGTCCATTCAACAGCTTTTCAATATTGGTTATTTCCACAACATGTACCCATTTCACTTGGCGGTGTATTCCTTGTTCGCCTGCTACTACCTCGGATGTTTCAAATTGTTTCCGCTTCATGATTTCCTGTAGAGACAACATGGTTTTCATGTATTCACCTCTTTGTTCAAGATGGATGATCCAATTATGTACGACTAGGTCCTAAAACGATACCTTTATTATAACGTAAGCAAAACGTATATTTAATTAAATATTCTGACAAAATTAAACAAAAGATGACATGTCGAGTGATTTTCAACATGTCATCTACTTTTTTACTTGGCTCTGTTAAAGCATACTATCGATTTTTGCAGCAACCTAGCTGTTGATTGTAGCAATAGGCGAAGACTCCTCGAAAATGCTACTCATTTTCTTCGTGCGATGTTTCGCTGTCGAAGCCTTCCTTATCCTGAGGGAGATAGCGTTTAGGGGAGACCCCGCAGGCGCTTTTCCGAGGAGGCTCCCCAAACGCCCCTAGGAAAGCGAAGCCTAGTGCGGAAATCAACAGCGGTGTTTAACAGATCGTTTTACTTAATTATTAATCGGAAAATATAGCTGTATCTCTTGGACCATTTCCTGAAATTCACCTTCATCGTTGAAATCGCTTGAATCCCAGTTCTCTAAAATCCAATTTACTAGTTCCTCAGGCGAATTAAAGAACTCTCCACTTGAATCTGCTTTACGAATAGTAAACCTGTTGTTATCCTCATCAATTGTTACTTCACAAGGGTAGGCGCTTTCTTTGCATTTCAGTTGATATTCCATAGAATTCTCCTTTCACGATGCAGTTTACCAAATTTTATTCCTAGCAAATTCAAACTATGAAGATTTCGTTAATTTTCTTGCCGTTGTTGTTGCTTGATCAAAAGTGATGCAAAGTACTTCCTTGAATCAGCATGTTTAATGTGCAGGGTCTCTTCTTGGGAAATCTCTTTCTTGCCATCGTTTCGTTCCAGAACAAGATAGGACCCTTCTAAGTTCTCTTCTACATCTTTAATACGAAACCCTTTATTGATGAAAAAGTCTATCTTTTCTTTTTCTGCTATATATTGTTGATAATCACTCAAAATATATTCCTCCTTACTAATTTAGCTCGAAAGCTCTTTTGGTTCCTCAAAAGTATCTGCATCCTCCAAAATCACCCAGTCTCTTCCAACTGTAATACCTAGGTACTTCTCATCATCCGGGTCTTCTATTTCAGCCTGCTGATACTTTTTAAAGTACCAATATTTTGCCAGGATGTAATATAATCCCCCACCAACAACAAAACCGACAATAAAGGAGTAGTTTGCAAGATAATAAGCTGCCGCTCCCCCTACAAACCAAGAAATAAATCCTGCTACATTGAAGCCATTTGTATACCTGAACTGCCCATTGTTCTCATAAAGATCATGAACATTCACACGGCGTTTTCTTAAAAGATAATAATCTGCAAACAGAATTCCCACAATTGCAGAAAGAATTCCACCGACAATCAATAAAACGGGAATCAATATTCCAAACAAGTTCCAGGGTTGAACAACAGAACCTACAATCCCCGCAATGACAACTCCAGCCCAGAACGGAACCTTAGGACCTCCGACATTTGAAAAGATGGTGGCAGCCGGGATAAGATTGGCTGAAGCATTGGTGGACCACTGAGCAAAAATGATCATCAATAACAAAACACCTAGAACAATACCGCTAGCTGCCTCCTGCAGTGCGACAACAGGATCATAGTTAGATACGGCAATATAAGAAACACCACCGATAGCTACCATGAAGGTTTGTGTAATTGGCAAGGCAATGACGCTTCCGACAATGCTGGATTTGTTCCGTTTTAACCAGTTCCGTTCATACTTAGGTGCTTTAATGAAACGTGAGATGGATGGAATATCCGCTGCCAATGTTGCCCAAAATCCCATGTTACTGAATATTACAATCAGGAATGCCGTCACTGCAGCACCACCTGTTACTGGACTTTCAATCCAAGACCAAACTTCCCGACCTTGTTCCAAAGCTCTGTCAGAAAGGGTGGTGTACATCCAGGCAGATATAATGATAATGATTGGTGCCGCAAGATCAGCAAAGCGCTCAACAGCTTTAATGCCAAGAGCGGTATTAAGTAATTGAACAGCTGCAAAAATGAGAAAACACACAAACCAGTTATCAAAGCCTGTCAGGGTAAAAAGTATGGCATTCATGGCGGTGGCTCCGAAATAGGTGTTTATACCAAACCAGAAAGATGCCGCCAAGCCACGGATGATGGAAGGGATATGTGTCCCTATCGTTCCGAATGGCGCCCTCATATAGACCGGGAATGATAGTCCGTGTTCAATTCCTATGTCTCCAGTTATGGTCATGAACAATCCGATGGCTACACTACCTATGATGGTAGCAAGTATGACCCAACCGAGGGATAAGCTTTGCACGCCTGCTCCTCCGATTGCAAATGCTGCAAGTACTACTGCCATGCCGACCCACATGACTGCAAAGCCTAGTGTGCCGATTTTTCTGTTTGAGTGAGAGATTGGCAGCAGGTCTGGCGATTTTAAGTAACTTTCATTCTTTTTCATCACAACACCCCATTAAAAAATTTAGATATCTATCAACTCATGCAAATCTCCGTTCCGGGTAATCGCTTTCCACTGGGCATGTGCTTGAGCCTCCCTCACCACGCTTAGATGCCACTGAAAATGTCTCTAATTTACGATGTTTGTTAGAAACCGCTGTTGATTTCCGCAAATGGCTTCACTTTCCTAAGGGCGTTGCTTGAGCCTCCTCGCTCCGCTGCGGGGTCTCAACCTACCGCTATCTCCCTCAGGATTCTTCGCCTTTTGCTCCAATCAACAGCTAGAAATTTCTAAGTACATGAGATTTCAGTTTTCAGTGGCCTCTCTAACGCTTCAGGGGTCTCAACTTACCACTATCTCGAGCTGGAGTCTCTCACCCTGCACTTAGAACTGCAAGGGAATAACGCTTGTTTTTGATATAACAAATGCTCGACCTAGGGTGATTTTGTAGGTCAAGCATACGGAGGTTGGTTGATAAGAATTAGTACGTTTGCTGGGTTAGATGGACAAGGTCTCGTTCTGTTTTAGTTGGGATGTTGCTCCATATTTGTTGCGTTTAATATACTGCCCGTTTCCTGCTTTACCGACAAATTGCTTATCACGGACGACAAAGTTACCTCGAACCAAAACAGAAACAGGTTCACCGGTAATTTTCATTCCTTCAAATGCATTATAATCAACGGCCATATGGTGGGTGGAAGCTGATATTACCCTTTCATGGTTCGGATCGAAAATGACGATATCTGCATCAGCTCCAACAGAAATGGTTCCTTTTTTAGGAAACATTCCAAAAAGCTTTGCGACTCTTGTGGAAACAATGTCGACGAACTGATTGATGGATATTCGGCCTTTTTTCACACCTTCTGAAAATAAAATGCTTACTCTGTCTTCAATCATTGGCCCCCCATTTGGTATTTTGGTAAAATCACCTTTTCCAAGCGTTTTTTGACCTTCAAAATCAAACGAGCATTGATCAGAGCCAAGAGTCTGAAGTTGACCGCTTTTTAAGGCATTCCATAAAACATCTTGGTGCCATTTATCACGCAATGGAGGGGACCATACGTATTTGGCTCCTTCAAAATTCGGTTTCTCCAAATAGCTTTTATCAAGAGCCAGGTATTGTGGACAGGTCTCTCCCCAAATTTCCACCCCTTTGTTTCTTGCTTCGGCAATTTTTTCTACTGCTTCCGCACAGGACACATGAACGACATAAAGCTGAGAATCAGCTAGAGAAGTTAGTTGTGCAGCCCTTCCAGTGGCTTCTCCTTCCACTTCTGGAGGCCTTGTTAGGGCATGGTAGATTGGGTCTGTATTCCCATTTTCCAATGCTTCTTTCGTTAGATAATCAATGACATCTCCGTTTTCAGCATGAACCATGACAAGCGCTCCGAGATCCTTTGCTGCCTTTAATGTATGAAACAGAGTTGCATCATCTGCCTGGAATACATTTTTATATGCCATAAATACTTTAAAAGATGTGATGCCTTCTTTCTCAATTACTTGAGGAAGCTCCTTCAATACCGTTTCGTTCATTTCACCAATCATCAAATGGAAGCTGTAGTCGATCACTGCTTTATGCTTTGACTTGTCATGCCAAGTTTTAATAGCATCTTGAAGCGGTCGGCCCTTTTCTGTCAAACAGAAATCAATGATGGATGTCGTTCCTCCAAATGCAGCAGCCATTGTTCCACTTTCAAAATCATCTTTTGTTACAGTGCCTCCAAACGGCATATCCAAATGAGTATGAGGGTCAATTGCACCAGGAAAGATAAAACAGCCTTTTGCATCGATCACTTCCGCATCTGCTGAGGAAAGGTTGAGCCCGATGGAAGAGATTGTTTCTCCGTCAATTAAGATGTCCGCTTCATACTGATCGCTTGCTGTCACAATTATTCCGTTCTTTATTAATTTTTTTGCTGCCATTTGTTTCATTCCCCCTTATTTAACCGTATCCACTTCACATTGCTTCAATAATCCAAGAGCAGACTGCCTGTCATTCCATGTCATCGGTGGCTGTTCATGTGGAAGCTCCACCATAGTAATAGCATCATCCACCGGACAGACAATGGAACATAAATTACATCCAACACAATCTTCTTCTCTAACCTGTAAGTATGGTTTTCCTGAAGGATCTTTCAGCATATCAATACACTGATGGGAAGTATCCTCACAGGCAATATGACATTTATTGCAGTTAATACAGGTATCCTGATTGATTCTTGCTACAATCTTATAGTTCAAATCAAGATTACCCCAGTCGGAATATTTGGGTACAGATTTCCCTACAAGGTCCATAACCCTCGCAATTCCTTTTTCATCTAAGTAATTGTTCAGTCCATCAAGCATGTCTTCTACAATACGGAAACCATGATGCATGGCTGCGGTACAAATCTGAACACCTGTTGCACCCATTAACATGAACTCCACCGCATTTTGCCAGTTAGAGACACCGCCCATACCGGAAATCGGCACATTTATTCTTGGATTTCTTGCACATTCTCCCACCATATTAAGGGCTATCGGTTTTACAGCAGGTCCACAATATCCACCATGGGCACCTTTCCCACCTACATGAGGTATCGTGTTCCAGCTATCAATGTCCACACCAGCGAGGCTGTTTATCGTATTGATCATACTGACAGCATCCGCTCCCCCTCTGACTGCTGCCTCTGCCGTTACCGTGATATCTGTGATATTTGGGGTCAATTTAACGATGACAGGAGTATTTGCTGCTTCTTTAGCCCAATACGTTTGCTTTTCCACTAGCTCCGGCACCTGACCGGATGCAGAACCCATGCCTCTTTCCGCCATTCCGTGCGGACAGCCAAAGTTCAACTCAAGTCCATCCACCCCTACTGCTTCGACCTTTTTCACAATTTCATGCCATTTTTCCTGTTTTGGTTCTACCATCAAGGAGGCAACGACCGCTCGATCTGGGAACTTCTTTTTTGTTTCTTCTATTTCTCTTAAGTTCACTTCCAAAGGTCTGTCGGTAATAAGTTCAATATTGTTGAATCCGGCTACTCTCTGTCCATTAAAACTAACCGCTGCAAATCGGGATGACACATTGATAATTGGATCGCCAAGAGTCTTCCATACAGCGCCTCCCCACCCTGCTTCAAAAGCACGCTGTACCTGATAACCAGAATTAGTTGGCGGTGCAGAAGCTAGCCAGAATGGATTAGGTGCTTTAATGCCTGCCAAATTTATCGATAGATCTGCCATTTGCTTTCCCCCCTCTTATACCTATTTAGGCTGTCTCCACCTTGCTTTTCACCAATTTTTCATATAGTGCATATGCGGTAAGTTTTCCTTGCTCCGCAGCAGTTACTACCATGGCCTCTCCTTGCCCTTTACCAAAAACGACATCCCCGCAGGCGAATACTTTTTCGTTTGAGGTTTGATGAGTATGCTTATCTATTTTCACAACTCCACCGTCGTGAGTGAGACCAAATTCTTCAATAAGACTTGTATATCTTGTTTGACCTATTGCCTTAATGACTGCGTCTACTTGAAGTGTAAATTCGGACCCTTCCACTTTCACAGGCCTTCTTCTTCCATCAGCATCTGTGGCACCAAGTTCCATCCTTATACATTCGATGGCCGTGACATCACCACTTTCGTTTCCGATAATTCTACTCGGCGCGGTAAGCCAGCGAAATTCTACACCGTCCTGCTTTGCAAACTCATATTCAAAATCATAGGCAGTCATTTCTTCCTGGGTTCGGCGATATAATATTTTTACATTTTCAGCGCCAAGCCTTACCGAACAGGTAGCACCATCAATGGCAGTATTACCTGCACCAATGACCACGACATTTTTTCCTTTGAATTTATCTGTAATGCTATTGGTCTTTGTTTCTTTTACAAAGTCTATCGCATCATACACTCCATTCAAATCTTCTCCGTCAATTCCTAGCATTGGAACACTAGCCATGCCAATCGCTAAAATAACACCATCATAATGAGTCAGGATTTCTTCTACTGAAATGTCCACTCCCACTCTTGTATTAGTACGTATCTCCACATCTAAGCTTTTAACCTGTTCCACTTCCCAAAAAGAAACACTTTTAGGTAGGCGGAAGGAGACTATGCCGTACGTATTCAGACCGCCTGCTTCTTGCTCTGCTTCAAAAACAGTAACCTGGAATCCAAGTAGAGCCAATTCACGTGCGGCAGAAAGCCCTGCTGGTCCACCTCCGACAATCGCTACTTTTTTTCCATTGGATTTTCCTTTTCGGAAAAGAACTTGCTCATTTTTAATAGCCCAATCTGTGGCATAACGCTGAAGATCACCAATGATAATCGGTTTTGTATGGTGATTCAGAACGCATGCCCCTTCACAAAGCTCCTCTGTCGGACATACCCGCGAACAGCTCGCTCCGACAGGGTTGGCACTCATAATTGTTTTAGCTGAACCTTTTAAATTACCGGAAGCAATTTTTTTTATAAAAGAAGGAATATCAATACTTGTCGGGCACGCTACAATACATGGTGCATCGTAGCAATATAAACAACGGTTGGCCTCTTCTAGTGCTTCCCTGTCTGTTAAACCCGGTTTTGCTTCCATAAAGTTAACCGTTAAATCTTCTAAATCAATTCGTTTCATGGCCCCTTTCACATACCCACTCCCCTTTATCCATTTCTCGCAAGAAAAAAAGGTAATCCATATCGACGGATGTGCCCAATATAAAATACTGGAATCAGGTTCACAAACTGCGAATGAATTACCTCTTGTCCTTTACGGCAAAAGTGCGGTCATTTCTTCATATGTCTCCGGTCGTCTGTCACGGTAAAATTGCCACACATCTCTCACTTCACGGATTAATTTTTTATTCATTTCACCAATGATAACTTCATCTTGGTCCCTGCTACCGATGGATACAAACGACCCTCGTGGATCAACTAAATAAGACTGTCCATAAAACTCGCCCATTTTCCAAGGACCTTCCACACCAACCCTATTGATGGCACCAACATAATAGCCATTTGCCACTGCATGAGCAGGTTGTTCAAGCTTCCACAAGTATTCTGATAATCCTGCCACTGTAGCGGAAGGATTAAAGACAATCTCGGCACCTTTCAAACCAAGCAGTCTTGCACCTTCAGGAAAATGTCGGTCATAGCATATGTACACACCAACTTTGGCATATGCTGTATCAAAAATCGGATAACCAAGGTTCCCTGGTTTAAAATAGAATTTCTCCCAGAAACCATGTCCTTGATTTCCTACCCCGACTTGAGGAATATGTTGTTTACGGTATTTTCCGAGATATTTACCATCCGCATCAATAACAGCTGCGGTATTGTAGTATGTCGCGATGCCTTCTCTTTCATAAATGGGAAGTACAATGACTACCCCAAGTTCTTTAGCAAGGTCTTGGAACAGTTTTGTGGTGGGACCATTTGGAATTTCTTCGGCAGCCTCATACCACTTCGCATTCTGTTCACTGCAAAAGTATGGACCGTAGAAGATTTCCTGAAGGCAGATAATTTGAGCACCCTTTGCTTTCGCTTCCCTTACAAGTTTAATGTGCTTTTCAATGGCTGCTTTTTTATGTACTTCCACAGCCTCTGAGCCATCCACATCATTAGAAGCTTGAATCAAACCTATCATCACTTTGTCGGACATATATGAACCTCCTTTTGATGATTGCATGAAAAAATAAATTATTAGAATAATTAGAACTTTATGTATATTTTACTGTCTTTAGGATTCTATTTCACTATACATAATGTCAAATGATACAAGGGTAGGACTGTCCACAATGTAAAACGACAGTAACCAAGTTGATTGGAGTGGAAGGCGCGTAGACGCGCGCTTGAGGAAGGGACATGTGAGACCCAGGAGGCGCAAACCCAGAGAGGATGCTCACGTCCCGCCTGGGGAAGCGCCTTGAACGTTAATCAACGCTTTAAACGCGAATAAGCATCTACCCTAAGGTAATCAAGTTCTCAGATGCTTTGATATATTGTCCCAAGCTTGCCTTTACGTTTCATCCTTTATGGTTTCATATCGGCGGAGAAGAAATCTCATCTTCTTTTTTCTCGTTACTGATACCTTCTCCTTTTTTCTCGTCAATGAGGTCTTCGTGACCTCTATGAGGACCTCTCTTCTCCTTTTTTCTCGTCGATGACGTCTTCATCACCTCTATGAAGACCTTTCTCCTCCTTTTCTTTCGTCGATGAGGGTCTTCATCACCTCTATGAGGACCTCTCTTCTCCTTTTCTCTCGTCGATGAGGTCTTCATCACCTCTATGAGGACCTCTCTCCTCCTTTTTTCTCGTCAATGAGGTCTTCATCATGAACTGCCCCCTGTCAAGTAGACACTTGAAATAATAAAACAAGACTAAGCTGTCTTAGCCCTGTATTCTAAAGGGCTAAGACCGTTTAATCGTTTTTGATAACGGTCATGATTATAAAAATGAAT
>NZ_JAAZWB010000076.1 GCF_012524115.1 Bacillus sp. RO1
GCGAAGTGGTTAACGCACCTGATTGTGGTTCAGGCATTCGTGGGTTCGATTCCCATCAGTCGCCCTTTTTTGCGGGTGTAGTTTAATGGTAAAACCTCAGCCTTCCACGCTGATGTCGTGGGTTCGATTTCCATAACCCGCTCCATTTTTATGTGGGACTATAGCTCTGCTGGTTAGAGCGCACGCCTGATAAGCGTGAGGTCTGTGGTTCGAGTCCACTTAGGCCCACCATTTTGTAATTAGAGAACTTTAAGGGGCCTTAGCTCAGCTGGGAGGGCGCCTGCTTTGCACGCAGGAGGTCAGCGGTTCGATCCCGCTAGGCTCCACCAAGATTATTTTCACTCCGTGAAAATAATCACATAAGATAAATCTTCGGATTTATCGCAGTTGTTCCTTGAAAATTAGATAATGTAACTAATATCAAGATATTCACAAAATATCGTTCATCTTAGTAATTTTCTTTATAGATATCATCGCTGATATCGACACATGACCAAATTGGTCAACGGTTAAGTTATTAAGGGCGCACGGTGGATGCCTTGGCACTAGGAGCCGATGAAGGACGGGACTAACACCGATATGCTTCGGGGAGCTGTAAGTAAGCTTTGATCCGGAGATTTCCGAATGGGGAAACCCACTGCTCGTAATGGAGCAGTATCCTTATCTGAATACATAGGGTATGGAAGGCAGACCCGGGGAACTGAAACATCTTAGTACCCGGAGGAAGAGAAAGCAAACGCGATTTCCTGAGTAGCGGCGAGCGAAACGGAATTAGCCCAAACCAAGAGGCTTGCCTCTTGGGGTTGTAGGACACTCTACATGGAGTTACAAAGGAACGGGGTAAATGAAGCGATCTGGAAAGGTCCGTCATAGAAGGTAAAAACCCTGTAGTTGAAACTTCGTTCCCTCCTGAGTGGATCCTGAGTACGGCGGGACACGAGAAATCCCGTCGGAAGCAGGGAGGACCATCTCCCAAGGCTAAATACTCCCTAGTGACCGATAGTGAACCAGTACCGTGAGGGAAAGGTGAAAAGCACCCCGGAAGGGGAGTGAAATAGATCCTGAAACCGTGTGCCTACAAGTAGTTAGAGCCCGTTAATGGGTGATAGCGTGCCTTTTGTAGAATGAACCGGCGAGTTACGATCCCGTGCAAGGTTAAGTCGAAGAGACGGAGCCGTAGCGAAAGCGAGTCTGAATAGGGCGAATGAGTACGTGGTCGTAGACCCGAAACCAGGTGATCTACCCATGTCCAGGGTGAAGTTCAGGTAACACTGAATGGAGGCCCGAACCGACTCACGTTGAAAAGTGAGCGGATGAGGTGTGGGTAGGGGTGAAATGCCAATCGAACCTGGAGATAGCTGGTTCTCTCCGAAATAGCTTTAGGGCTAGCCTCATGTGTTAGAGTCTTGGAGGTAGAGCACTGATTGGACTAGGGGTCCTCATCGGATTACCGAATTCAGTCAAACTCCGAATGCCAAAGACTTATCCATGGGAGTCAGACTGCGAGTGATAAGATCCGTAGTCAAGAGGGAAACAGCCCAGACCGCCAGCTAAGGTCCCCAAGTATACGTTAAGTGGAAAAGGATGTGGAGTTGCTTAGACAACCAGGATGTTGGCTTAGAAGCAGCCACCATTTAAAGAGTGCGTAATAGCTCACTGGTCGAGTGACTCTGCGCCGAAAATGTACCGGGGCTAAACGTATCACCGAAGCTGCGGACTGTTCTTACGAACAGTGGTAGGAGAGCGTTCTAAGGGCGTTGAAGCTAGACCGTAAGGACTGGTGGAGCGCTTAGAAGTGAGAATGCCGGTATGAGTAGCGAAAGAAGGGTGAGAATCCCTTCCACCGAATGCCTAAGGTTTCCTGAGGAAGGCTCGTCCGCTCAGGGTTAGTCGGGACCTAAGCCGAGGCCGAAAGGCGTAGGCGATGGATAACAGGTTGATATTCCTGTACCACCTCCACTCCGTTTGAGCAATGGGGGGACGCAGAAGGATAGGGTAAGCGCGCTGTTGGATATGCGCGTCTAAGCAGTAAGGCTGAGAAGTAGGCAAATCCGCTTCTCATTAAGGCTGAGCTGTGATAGCGAGGGAAATATAGTACCGAAGTTCCTGATTTCACACTGCCAAGAAAAGCCTCTAGCGAGGAGTATGGTGCCCGTACCGCAAACCGACACAGGTAGGCGAGGAGAGAATCCTAAGGTGAGCGAGAGAACTCTGGTTAAGGAACTCGGCAAAATGACCCCGTAACTTCGGGAGAAGGGGTGCTCTGTTAGGGTGTTAAAGCCCGAGAGAGCCGCAGTGAATAGGCCCAGGCGACTGTTTAGCAAAAACACAGGTCTCTGCGAAGCCGTAAGGCGAAGTATAGGGGCTGACGCCTGCCCGGTGCTGGAAGGTTAAGGGGAGAGGTTAGCGCAAGCGAAGCTTTGAACCGAAGCCCCAGTAAACGGCGGCCGTAACTATAACGGTCCTAAGGTAGCGAAATTCCTTGTCGGGTAAGTTCCGACCCGCACGAAAGGCGTAACGATCTGGGCACTGTCTCAACCAGAGACTCGGTGAAATTATAGTACCTGTGAAGATGCAGGTTACCCGCGACAGGACGGAAAGACCCCGTGGAGCTTTACTGTAGCCTGATATTGAATTTTGGTACAGCTTGTACAGGATAGGTAGGAGCCTGAGAAGCCGGAGCGCTAGCTTCGGTGGAGGCGTCGGTGGGATACTACCCTGGCTGTATTGAAATTCTAACCCGCAGCCCTTATCGGGCTGGGAGACAGTGTCAGGTGGGCAGTTTGACTGGGGCGGTCGCCTCCTAAAGAGTAACGGAGGCGCCCAAAGGTTCCCTCAGAATGGTTGGAAATCATTCGCAGAGTGTAAAGGCACAAGGGAGCTTGACTGCGAGACCTACAAGTCGAGCAGGGACGAAAGTCGGGCTTAGTGATCCGGTGGTTCCGCATGGAAGGGCCATCGCTCAACGGATAAAAGCTACCCCGGGGATAACAGGCTTATCTCCCCCAAGAGTCCACATCGACGGGGAGGTTTGGCACCTCGATGTCGGCTCATCGCATCCTGGGGCTGTAGTCGGTCCCAAGGGTTGGGCTGTTCGCCCATTAAAGCGGTACGCGAGCTGGGTTCAGAACGTCGTGAGACAGTTCGGTCCCTATCCGTCGTGGGCGCAGGAAATTTGAGAGGAGCTGTCCTTAGTACGAGAGGACCGGGATGGACGCACCGCTGGTGTACCAGTTGTCTTGCCAAAGGCATAGCTGGGTAGCTACGTGCGGACGGGATAAGTGCTGAAAGCATCTAAGCATGAAGCCCCCCTCAAGATGAGATTTCCTTTTACTTCGGTAAGTAAGATCCCTGAAA
The DNA here is from genome assembly GCF_012524115.1 of Bacillus sp. RO1. Lineage (GTDB taxonomy): Bacteria > Bacillota > Bacilli > Bacillales > Bacillaceae_I > Sutcliffiella_A. The sequence goes on from NZ_JAAZWB010000076.1 coordinate 3,358, forward strand.
GATGATCAGGTAGATAGGTTCGAGGTGGAAGCATGGCGACATGTGGAGCTGACGAATACTAATCGATCGAGGACTTAACCCAACAATAATGAACTAATTTGAACGATAGAACGTCTTGATACGAACACATTATCTAGTTTTGAAGGAACAAAGAAAGATGCAAAAACATCTTGATTTTCTTCCTCAATTTTGTATAATATAATTTGTCTGGTAATGATGGCGAAGAGGTCACACCCGTTCCCATACCGAACACGGAAGTTAAGCTCTTCAGCGCCGATGGTAGTTGGGGGATCTCCCCCTGTGAGAGTAGGACGTTGCCAGGCAGATTTATGGAGGATTAGCTCAGCTGGGAGAGCAC